>CADACS010000003.1 GCA_902786505.1 uncultured Planctomycetota bacterium
CTTTTTAAATATCGTTGGCGCCGGCAGAGCCGCCGCCGCGCCGCCCGCGCTTGCAGACGACTCGTGAAAATATACCGTAGATTTGTAAACCGTCAAGCGACGAAATTAAAAATTTTTCATTTTTTAACCGCGTCTCCCTGCCGGCGCCGTCCGTAAGCGCCGCCCAAACGGGGATCGCAAGGAACGTCGTTTTTCGGGGGAAAACGAAGCGGCCAACGCGTTTGCGCGCGTCGGCCGCGGGAATCGTCGGCTCTCGGCCGTCAACAGGAAATCTTTCGCCAAAACGCCCGCAAACGGGCCGGCAAATTATTTCTCAAAGACAAAGAGTTTGCCGTGTCCGGGAATAATCCAGAACCCCTCTTTGAGGCTCTCTTCGGAAACGGCGGTTTCGGAACCGTCGAGCTGCGAAACGACCTTGACGGTTTTGTATCCGTCCGGAATCTCAAAGTTGATTTTAACGGATCGGCTGAAGCTCAAATCGACCGCCAGCGCCGCGACTCGGTCGCCGTCTTTCTGCGCGAACTCGCCGACCATAATTTTGGGCTCGGCGTTTTCATATTCGCCCGCGCTCGTCGATAAACGGCAAGTCAGGTTCTTGAGCACGTTCTTCGGAACCTCCGGGAACTGGGGCAGATTCGGCGCTTCCTCTTTGGAATAAATCGGCGTCATGCCCAATTCGGTCGAACGGTACGCGAGGAGGTATTTTCCGAGCGCCTGAACCTGCTGGTTGATATCCCGCATATAGATCCACGAAAGCGTCTTATTCCCGTTTTCGTCGATAGGGCTCTCTTTCCAGCCGAGCGGATAATAGAGGAACCACGTCATGCCTTCGGCGCCGGCGGCGAGCGCGGTATACGCCTGATACGCGTAGCGCGCCGGCGTGGGGGGCGTCGAGTCCTCCATAATGCATAAACTGCTGCCGATAAACCAGAAAGGCAGCTTATACTTTTGGGCGACGTCGCGAACTTCAAAGAGGTCGGAGAAGTAAACGCTCGCGCGGTTCAGCTGAAGCATATCCTCGGAGTATTCGACCATATAGTTGTCGTAGCTGAGGAATTGCGGTTTGACTTCCTGAACGTACCGTTCCAGATATTCGCGGTAGGAGTACGTGCCAAGCTGCGAATCGACGTCGGCGCCGATCGTAGAGGCGTAGCCCGGGAAAAGATTGATATAGGCCAGTTTGCCAGGCGCGTACTTTTTGACCGCGGCGACGGCGGCGGCGAGCGATCTGAAGAGATAGACGCCGGGCTCGTCGCGGAGATTGTATCCGATAACGGCGGGGTCGTCTTTCGTCGACTGAACGCGCTCTTTAACGTGCGCGTCGATCGCGTCGAGTTTCTTCTGAACCTCTTCTTCGGAAAGATTGCGTTCGTCGAACGTCTCTAGATCCAATTCGTAGATGCAGCGGAGGCCGTTTTCTTTCGCCAGTTTAACGCCGCGGTCGTCGGCGACGAACGCCGAAAGCGTGCAGCCGCATTCCGCCATCGACTTGATTCCGTCTTCAATCGACTGGTATTTATCGCCCCAGCTTGCGAGATGATCCCACGGAAAGACCGGATACAGCCCGTCCGGCGCGGCGTACGGCTCGAGCCCAAGCGATTCGGCGGTGGCGTTTTCGTCGTAAGTCGCCGGGCGCTCTTCCCCGTCCTGCGCCAACGCGCATGGGGACGCGGCAAGAAGTAGAGCGAATGTAAATAACGCAATATCGTAAATTCGTTTCATATGGTAAATCTCGCTTCCCTAAGAGGCGCCGCAACCGGCGTCCGGCATACCGATAACTTCCCGTCGGCGCGCAGGAGAAAACCAAGTTTCGTCCAGCGCGGCTTCAACGCGTCGAACTGCCGCTAAGCGCCGCAAAGGCGCATGGTTCGCGCAATACCGTTCAGCGCGCCGCGTCCGACTTCCGACGCTATTGTACGCGCGCGCAGACTGAAATTCAATTTGCAGACGAAAAAATTTTTTGAAAAAAAAGAACGACGCCCCTCGACGCCAGCCGGGGCCGCGTTATAATCAATGGCGTTGTTTGACGCGGCGCGCCGCGGCGGCAACGTTTCATGTCCGCGGGGTGGAGCAGCTGGTAGCTCGCGAGGCTCATAACCTTGAGGTCGTAGGTTCAAGTCCTGCCCCCGCCACTTAAAACCGCTTCCTTCTGGGAGCGGTTTTTTTTGTTTCTTGCTTTGATTTCGCTCAAATCGGCCGATCTCAGCCGCCGCCCAACGGTTTGGCCCTATTCGATCCTAAAAATCGGGGTAAAATAAAACCCAATACCGGCTCGAACATTTCGTTCGACTCGATTCGCAAGACAGAAAGATTCAGGAGACGCGCGCATGACCGACGCAAATTCGACTCGCGATTATTTCAAATCGTTTGACGTCCTCGACGTAAACGGCAAAAGATACGGCTATTACCGGCTCGGCGCTTTGGAGGAACAGGGCCTGACCGAACTTTCGGCGCTCCCGTACTCGATTCGCGTGCTCCTTGAAGCGACGCTGCGCAATTGCGACGGCTTTGCCGTTTCCGAAAAGGACGTTACAAGTCTCGCGGCCTGGAGCCCGACGCTCGCGTCGTCGGTCGAAATTCCGTTCAAGCCCGCGCGCGTTATTCTGCAAGACTTTACGGGCGTGCCCGCGGTCGTCGATCTCGCCGCGATGCGCTCGGCCATGAAGCGGCTCGGCGGCGATCCGAAAAAGATTAACCCGCTCATTCCGGTCGACGCGGTCGTCGATCACTCGGTTCAGACCGACTATTTCGGTTCCGAAGACGCGCTTCAAAAGAATATCGACCGCGAATTCGAACGCAACGCCGAGCGCTACTCGCTGCTCCGCTGGGCGCAGCGTTCGCTCGACAATTTCAGCGTCGTTCCCCCGGCGGTCGGCATTATCCACCAGATCAATCTTGAATATCTCGGCCGCGTCGTGTGCGAGGGCTCGAACGCGGCGTCGCAGGCGGCGGGCCTGGACGGGCTCGTCTATCCGGACAGCGTCGTGGGCACCGACAGCCACACCGTTATGATCAACGGGCTCGGCGTTCTCGGCTGGGGCGTCGGCGGTATTGAAGCGGAAGCGGTCATGCTCGGCCAGCCGTACTATATGCTCGCGCCGCAAGTCGTCGGATTTGAGCTCAAAGGAAAGCTGCCGGGCGGCGTAACGGGCACGGATCTCGCGCTGACGATCGTTCAGATTCTGCGCAAAGAGGGCGTCGTGGGCAAATTCGTCGAATACTTCGGGGACGGCGCGACGAATCTCGACGTCGCCGATCGCGCGGTGCTCGCGAATATGGGTCCGGAATACGGCGCGACGACGGGCTTCTTCCCGATCGACGCCAAGACGCTCCAATTCCTGCGCGAGACCGGCCGTCCGGAAGAGAAAGTCGCGCTCGTCGAAAAATACGCCAAGGCGCAAGGGCTCTTCCGTTCGGAAGACGCGCCGACGCCTAAATATACCAAAGTTCTCACGCTCGATCTTTCGACGGTCGAGCCGAGTCTGGCGGGTCCGAAGCGTCCGCAAGACCGCGTTCCGCTCCGCGAGATGAAGAACGCGTTCCAGAAGTCGCTCCGCGCGCCTATCGCCGAACGCGGATTCGCGCTCTCCGAAGAGGAAGCGAATAAGAAAGCGGTCGTCGACTGGAACGGTTACGAAGGCGCGGAATCGCCCCGTCTCCCGAAAGAGGGCGCGGAGGAGATCGGACAAGGCGCCGTCGTTATCGCCTCGATTACCAGCTGCACCAACACGAGCGCCCCGCGCCTCATGATCGCCGCGGGCCTGCTCGCGAAAAAGGCGGTCGCGCGCGGTCTCCGTCCGAAATCCTACGTTAAGACGAGTTTCGGGCCCGGCTCGCGCGTCGTCGTCGATTATCTCAAGAAAGCGGACCTTTTCAAACCGCTTGAAGAACTTGGTTTTAACGTCGTCGGATACGGATGCCTGACGTGCATTGGGAACAGCGGTCCGCTCCCCGGTCCGGTCGCGAAAGCGGTCTCCGACGCCGACTTGGTCGCGTCCGCCGTTCTGAGCGGAAACCGGAACTTCGAAGGGCGCGTCAATCCGCTCGTTAAGGCGAACTACCTCGCCAGCCCGCCGCTCGTCGTCGCGTTCGCGCTCGCCGGAACGACCGATATCGACATGACGTCCGAACCGATCGGAACCGACAAAGACGGCAAGCCGGTCATGCTCTCGGAAATCTTCCCGACGAACGAAGAGATCGACGCGATCGCCGAACACGCGCTCAACGCGGAAGTATACGCGGCCAATTATCGCGGCGTCTTCGACTCGAATCCCCTTTGGAACGCGATTCCGTCGCAGCCGAGCGAACTTTACGACTGGGACGTCAAGAGTACGTATATTCAGGAGCCGCCGTTCCTTGCCGAAATGACGCGCGAACCGGCGGCGCAAGAGCCGATCGAAGGCGCGCGCGCCCTTCTGTGCCTCGGCGACTCCGTTACGACCGACCACATCTCCCCGGCGGGCGCGATTAAGAAAGATTCCCCGGCGGGCTCGTTTCTGCTCGACTCCGGCGTCGAAATCCGCGACTTCAACAGCTACGGCTCGCGGCGCGGAAACGACCGCGTTATGACGCGCGGAACCTTTGCGAATATCCGCATCCGCAATCAGCTTGCGCCGGGAACCGAAGGGGGCGTTACCAAGTACCTTGGAGCGACGGCAAGCGACGGGCCCGTCGTGAGCGTCTACGACGCGGCGGTTAAGTACCGCGCGGAAAAGACGCCCCTCGTCGTCCTGGCGGGCGCGGAATACGGCACGGGCTCGAGCCGCGACTGGGCCGCGAAAGGCACGACGCTGCTCGGCGTTCGCGCGGTTCTCGCGTCGAGCTTCGAACGGATTCACCGCGGCAATCTCGTCGGCATGGGCGTTCTGCCGCTCGAATTCGTCGACGGGGCAAGCTGGAAATCGCTCGGGCTCACGGGCACGGAACTCTTTACGATCCCGACGCTTGGCAAAGACTTCCAGCCGCGCTCGGAAATCGAGGTCGTCGCGACGTCGACCGATCCTGAAACGATCGGCAGAGTAACGAAATTCAACGTTCGCGTGCGCATCGACGCGAAAGTCGAGTTGGACTATTACCTCAACGGCGGCGTGCTGCAAACCGTTCTGCGTCAGCTGTTAAAGTAAAGCGCGGAACCTTCCGTTCGGAAGACGTAAAAAAAGCGTTAACGGTCAAATGCGAACGTTAACGCTTTTTTTATTTCTCTTTCGGGAGGCGCGACGGCTATTCCGCCTTCGGCTTAAAGAAGTAATTCCGAACCGCGTCGGCCGCTTTGCCGGCGTACCCGTCCTTGAATTCGAAAAGCTTATTCTGCCCGTTTTCGGAATCCTGATCCTCCGCCGAGTCCGGCTTCGACGGAACAAGCGGCGGATAGGAAAACGCGGCGAAGGACGCGCCCGCCTTCTGATTGGCGACAATTCCTACGACGAGATCTTTAAACCACAGGATTTTCGCGAGTTCTTCAAGGGACGCGAATTCGCACCAGCTTTCAACGGACATTTCAAACTCTTTGAGGAGTTCGGACTGCGTAAGCGGCTTTTTCTTCGCGGCTTCCCGAATTCCGTTGTAAAAGCCCTGAACGTTCGTGAGTTCGGCGGAAATCGCGTCGAGCTTCGCCTTTTTCTGATCGTCGGGTGCCGCGTCGTAGGACTTGCACCTTGTCGCAAACCACTGCATGATGAGGAGCTGCACGTTCTTTTCCGCCAGCGTTTTCTTCGGGCCTTTCTCGCCCTTGGCGAGCTGTTCGCGCTTTGCGTTCCAGCGCTCTTCCAGAGACGGCCCCGGCGCAACGTCGCTCGACAGGATATATTTGCTCGTTCGCGTCTTTTGCGGCTTAATGACATAATCGACGCGCAGATACGGAGGACGGTCATACGACTTTTCCCATTCGTCGACCTTCTTTTCCCTTCCGGCAAGGAACAAACCGGAGAATTTTTTAACCGGTTCGGGCAGTTTATACGCCCTCTTCTTCCCGTCCTCGGCGCTCGGAACGGTAACGCTCCCAATGTACAGGTCAAACAGTTTCTCCTGATTGTCCGCCGATTCTTCGCTCAGATCGCGCAATACGAGCCACCCCACGGCTTTATCCGGGGTCGCCTCTTCGACGACGATCGGCGCCATATAACGCCGCGCGAAAAGCGCGACGGCGCCGCCGACGAGTAAAATCAAGATCACAAAGACGGTAAACCGCCGCCAGAACCGACGTTTCGCGCCCGCGATTTGCGCTTCTTCCAGTTCGTCGCCGTATGCGGTAAATTGCGTCTGGGCCATAAACAACATTCCTTTTTTCGAGTCCGTTTCAACGGGCGCTAACGCGCAAACCAAAAACAAATTACAACCAGTTATACCGCATAAACCGATTATTTCTACCACATTCTTTTTTTTTCGTCAAAAAGTCCCAGAAAAGGGTCAAAAGTCGACCCAAAAAAATTTCATTTTTAGGGTTCCGGATTATAATAGAGGATTGGTTAATTGGCTTTAGATCGCGGCGCCGGGTAGGCGCGGTCTAAACCCTCGGCCGAGCCGCCGCGCCGAAACGCGGCCGTCCGCAACGCCGCAAGTTTTATTATTCAAACGCAATTATTATCCTCCGCCGTCAGATTCCTCGGTAAATGGGCCGTAACGTCGCGTCCTGTTTCCGCGGAACTTGGGAGCATGTCATGAAATTCGTCGCCGCGCCCGTAAACGCACAGCCACGCTCGAACCGTCTCGCGTTTTCGCGCACGATTATCCCGTCGACGCTTCTGCCAGCCGCGTTCTTCAGCGTCGCGCTCTTTTTCGCCGCGGCCGCGCAAGGGCAGGACGCCGACGTCGCCATAGAACTTCCCGACGCCGCTCCGGCGGCGCCCGCGGATACGGCCGCGCCGGCCGCCCAGCCCCAAAGTCAGCCCCCCGTTCAACCGCAAAGCCAGCCCGCGGCCCAGCCGCAGAGCCCGCGGCCGCAAGGCCAGGCCGTTCAGACGCCCGCGTCCGACGACGTCGCCGGACGACAGCTCGCGGCGTTCTTTCCGCTCCCCGCTAACTCGGCGCTCGACGGCGAACCCCTCTCAATCGACCGGGTCCTGTACGGCGTCTATTATCCGGCCGACCGTTTCCAGCGTCTGGCCGCCTACTGGGACTTGGCGGGCAAATACGGCGTCTATCACCTCTGCTTAACTTACCAGAATTACGTTAACGAATGCTACGGGCAAGTCGTGCAAAAGTACCCGACGGAGGCGCCGCCCGACGTCGTTACGCTCGCCAACTCCGTTAAAAACAACGCTAAACAGCGTCTCGATTCCGCGCGTCTGCAATTCCAGCAGGCGCAATACGATTTCGACGCGGCGTTCTCGACCGCCGCAGGCCGGCAGGCCGCTCTGGCTCGCGCGAACGCCTCGGGCAAGAAGACCGTCAAGCTCTTCGGCTCCAGCGTCGTCGCGCTCTATATCCCCTCGGCGGCCCCCTCGACGGAAGTCTATCAGACGCGCTTCGAAGAGATCGCGCGCACGCGCCAAGTCTCGGAAGAGGCCGGCCGGCTCAACGTCCTGCTCCCTCTGCTCTACGAAACGCTTCAGTCGCGCGCCAATCAGGCGAACGCCGATCTGGCGCTTCTCAAGAGCGAATTTACGTCCACGTCGGGAACTCCGGCGTCGCTCTTCTCCGCCGCCGAACGCTATTACGCGTCGCAAAGAGCGGCAATAGTCGCCGCGATCCGCTATAACGTCGCGATCGCCGCGTTCAGTTCGGAGACGACGCCCAGCTTCATTCAGGGCGAAACGCTGCTCAAAACGCTCAATCGGCGCGTCGACGTCGACGCGCGGCGGCAGTCTCAGGAGCGTCAGACGCAGCCGACTCAAGCGCGCCCCGCCCCTGCTCCCGCCCCGGCGGCCAATCAGTTTTCATGGCGTTTCGTCCTGCCCGGATTAGCGGACGAATCGGAAACGCGCCAAGCGGCGTACGGGCCCGCCCCGCAGTACTACCCGCCTTATTCTCAGGCCTATCCGCAAACGAACGCGTCGGGGTACGCGCTCGTTCTGCCGGGCCTCGGCCCCGACGACGCGTATTCCGCGCCGCAGCCGACGACGTTTGCGAACGAGCCGGCGAGAACGGTCGCCTACGAGGAGCCGCTGCGTTACAAAGTCGATTCGCTGGACTCCGTCGCGCTCAGCCCCGCGGCCGATTCGGGCGTTCTCATGAAAGTCTCGCTCCCGTCGCAGAACGCGCCTCTGCTGTATCCGCCCGTCGAGGTTCCCGAACCGCAGCCGCTCGCGCCCGCGTCAGCCGAGCCCGCCCCGCCGGTAGAATCGCTTACGCCCGCGGCCGATCCCGGCCCTGCGGCGCCTGAAGCGCCCAAAGAAGCGCCGCCCGCCGCGGAACCGGCTCCGGCCGAGCCCAAAGCCGACGCGCCCGCCGAACAGGCGCCCAGCGAGCCGCCCGCCGAACCTAAGACCGACGCGCCCGCCGAGCCCGCGCCCAGCGAGCCGCCCGCCGAGCAGAAGACCGACGACAAGCCCGCCGAACAGGCTCCGAGCGAATCGTCTGAGCGCGTTACCGTCGCGAGCGCAGAGCCTGAACAGGCTAATCCGAACGTCGCGACAAGCGCGCCCGTCTACAGCGCCCCGAGCGGAGAGCCCAAACCGGAATACTATTTCCCGCTCGTCATTACCGGTTACGAACAGCCCGGCATGTTCCAGTCGAACGTCAACCAGACTCAACCCCCCGCGCCTAGCGCCAACGAGCCGGGCGCCGGGAACGACGGGGCCTACTGGCGCGGTTTCGAGGCCGACGCGCTCCAGTTCTTTCGCGAAATCCTGACCCCGTCGACGGTCCTCGCCGACGCGGAGACCGAACCGATCGTTCGCGGACAGGACGCGACCTTTGCGCCCGCGCCTTCAACGCAGCAGGCGGGGTCCTACGAATCGGCTCAGGCGGCTAACGCCGCGCAGGCCGCCGCGGAAGCGAATTTCGACTACAAACGAGCGGAAACGGTCGTCGCGCTCTACTTCGCGCCCGTTCAGCCGCAATCGAACGGCGCCACGGGCATATCCGAGCGCGCGTTCTCGCTGCACGACGCCGCGTCGCGCATTCCCGCTTACCCGGACGCGCGCTTCGCCGTCGCCAAGACGTACTGGGAGCTTCAAGGCGCGATCGCCGCGCAGCGCGTTGAAGAGATCGTCTATTCGAACTATCTGAGAGAATTTAACGCCAACAGCAACGAGTTCATTAAGACGCAGGCGCTCGGCGCTCAAGCGCGCCGCACAGAAGCGCAAACGAAGGTCCGCAATCTCCAGATAAAACTGCTGCGCGTCTCCAACTTCTCGCCGAGTTACGGGTATCCCGTCCCGACGACGGTTCCGTTCTGCGGCAAGAGTTTTAATCTCGGCCATCCGCAAATGTTCAACGCGCACATGACGCGCTCGTGCGGGCTCATTCTCGAACGCCTCAAATCGGCGCAGGAGCTCAGTACGAAGTTAGTCGAGCCGCAGAATACGCTCGCGCTCAATTTATCGACCGCGTCCGATATGCAGACGGCCGTCGCCGCGCTCGAAAGCCAGCGCGAGTTGGCGCTCTCCTATATCAAGCTGATCGTCGATCTCAATACGTCGATCGCGGAATACGTCGCGTTTTACCCCGCTCTTGTCTCCAACGACCAGTTCGTTCGCGCGCTCAGCGGAAAAGACAAAGAATAAGCGCGGCGGCCTTTGCGCGCGCCGCGCCTGATTTGAGCGTCATTCGAGCGCGTTGAGCGTCAGCTCGTCCAGCTCGCGCTCGAGTTCTCTGCGGCGCTGCGAATAGCCGAACTGCCGCTGTTCCGCGCGTTCCAGGTCGGCGACGTCGAGGCGTTCGGCGTCGTTTCTCGGGCTATATCGCCCGCGCGCCTTGGCAAACCGAAAATCTATGTCCGCGTACTTCGCGATCTTGTCGATCATTCTGTCTTTCGCGAGGCGCGCGCCGACCTGATCGGCCTGAATCGCGTTGAGTTCTTTGATAATCGAATTACGCTTTTCGTCGACGCCGCGGAGTTTCTCGAATACGCGTTCCCTCTGAGCGCGGTAGCGCGCGTTGAGCTCCGCTCGACCGTCCTCAAGTCCCAACCGCTTAACGCAATCGGCGCCCTGTTCGGCGATCTTCTCCGCCGCTCTAATTCTCGCGCGGACAATTCTGCGGTCCGCGTCGGGCAGCTGCGCGATCGCCGCGTCCCACGACTTGCTCACAATCTCGGTCGCCAGACTATACGGAGACGAGAAGCCGAAATACTGCGTTAAGTCGTCGCCGCGATAGCCGATCGCCTTGCCCTCGCCCGTCATGGTCCAGAGGTCGTCAAAAATTAGGTCGCATTCCAACCAGTTAAAGGGCGACAGGACGTTTTTAAGCGCGCCCTGCGCTCGGTATCGCATCGCGCCCCCGTTGTCGATACGCAGCGGAAGAACCGTGTCCTCAAACAGGACGTTCGCGCCGTATCCGCTCCCGCAAACGTCCCAATTTCCGAGCAAAACGTCGCACGGGAATCCAAACCACAGCTGCTCTCTGGCGACTTCCCGCAGTCCAGTCGGCAAAATAGCCCACGCCTCTCTAATCAATATGCCTTCGTGGAATTCGGCGAGCTTCGCGGGCCCGCGATCCGTTTCATAGAGGCGAAAATCGGGAACGGGAATCCCGCTCGCGTCGTAGAATCGGTCGGCATAGCATTCGTTGACAATGTGATCTTCGAAGTTCCCCTGCTTGAAAACGAAGGTCTGATCCTCGCCCGTCGTCTTGTCGTAAAACTTATAGTATCGCGCCCCGGTCGATCCTTCGGGCGTGAGCTTAAACTCGTAAGCTAACGTTAAATCTTCTGGAAATTTTGACATAGAATTACTCTCATATCATGCGTTTAAAGAACGGGACGCGCCTTAGAAGAACGGAAAAACTGTTAGAACTCCGTTGAAAAAGACGAACGACCCGAATATTCTCTCTTATTTTTATTATAGCGCGAATCCGCGGCCTTCACAGGGGCGGCCCCTCTTCAAAAGAGACGTTTCGCCGCGGAGAAACCGAACGCGGTCGTCTGCGCGGCGCAACGTATGAATAATAAACGAATTAAACGCCGACAGATAAGGCGTCGCCGGCCGGAATCCACGCGCAAAAGACGCAAAAGCTCTCGCCCTCGGAATCGGGATCCGAATAGACGGTTATCGTAACGAATCGGCCCGTCTCTGACGAACCCTGTTCGTAGAAATGACTTGCGTTGACCGAAAACGCGCTCTCTTCAATTCGCGTCGTTGTTTCGTCGCCCCAGTCGATCTCCCATATGGCGATCGGATTGCGATCGGACGTAAGCGTAAGGCGGAGCCACGAATCGTCTTCAAGCCCGTCGGACGCGATAAAGAACGAGGGCCCGACCTCGTCGACGCGAAGCGCGGCGCTCCCCTTTGCAACGACGCGCTTCGACGCGCGATCGACGACGCTGACCGCCAGCGCGTATTCGCCCGGCGTCAATCCGTAATCCTTTGGCGAGACCCAGTTCTCCGCGTCTCCTTCGACGTAATATCCGACGCCAAAATCGTACCAGTAGGCGTAATTGTCGCCGCTTTCAGTAACCGCAAGCCGATACGACGAATCGTATTGCGCGGCGTAACTCTCTTTTTCAAAGGCGTTCTGCGGACTTATTTCCGCTTCGCCGAATATTTCGAGGTAGTTGGAAACGAAGCCCGTATTATTCGATTCGTCGGAATCCGCCTCGCCGACGATCTCCCAGAAGAGCCGATAGCGAGCGCCCGGGTCGAGCTTTTCCGTCGCCAGACGGCTCGGCTGCAGCGCGCGCGACTCGTTCGCTTCCAAAACGCCGACCGCTATTTCGCCGATAAGAACGTCGTCCGCGTCCGAAGAATCGACTTGCGCCGCGTAAATCTGGACGGAGCAGGCTCCGGCGCCGTTTCCTACGTTGGCGACCGTAACGCCGTCAAGCTGCACGCAGCCGCTTCGGACCGTCGCGAACGCCGTAAGCGCCGCGCCCGGCGACGCTTCGAAATCGGACGCCGGCCCGGCTATTTCGCCGGTCTCTACGGCCGCGGCGCGGGAAGGGGCGGTCTCGTCGAGAATAACGCCGATCGCGACGACGCGGTAAAGCGTCGGCGCGTCTTCGGTTACCGTCCAGCTCTTCTGCGCCATGGACGAGACGACGCGCGTCCACGCGAGCTTATCGGATCCTTTATTCTGGAGCGCGTAGACGCAAAAGCGGCTCGCGTCCGATTCCCAGCTAATCGTTTCGCCCGGTTCGGCGAGGTAAACCCCGACTTCTTCGTTCGAACGGACGTTCAGCGCGCGCACGCGGTATTCGTACCGCGAGTAGGGCTCGACGTCGGCGTCTAAGTAACTCGTTCCCTCGACTCCGACGGCGACGGCGCGCCATTCGAGGTCGCCGATTCCGCGCCGCTCAATTTGATACGTCGCGTCGCCGGACGACGCGTTCGACAGATCGCCAAGCGATTTTTTCCACGTCAGCAGAGCGCCCCCTTCGGTCGCTTCCGCGACGAGTCCTTCCGGGGCGGGCGACCCGAACGGGTCGGCGTATCCGTAATCGACGGAGTACCCCAGATCCTCGAGAACGCCAAGCGTGGTCGCGGTAATCGTCGCCTCGAAGGTCGGAGAAATCGCGTAATTCATTCCGTCGCGCTGGTTTATATAGAGGTAATACGTTCCCAGCGCGGAACTCGGATGCGCGCCAAAGGAGCCGTTCGCCGTGTACGTCTCCATCGGATAAGAGTCGCCGGGAACGACGACGGTAAAATTCGCGGGAAACGTCGCGCGGTATTGAGCGACGCCTTTTTCGCCGACGTAATACCAAAAGTACGAGGAACTTGTTAAGATCCCGTCGAGTCCCCACGGCTTCTCGCGCACGCTCTCGATCAGGCCGCGCGCGCTCATGCGCGAGATATTGTATCCGAGCGAATGGGCAATTTCATGCAGCGCGACGTTATAGAAGACGTTCTGCACCTGCTCCGAAGGAGACGCGACGAAATATTTCGCGTTAAAGACGAGCGAACCGGTCGCGGCAAGTCCCTGTCCGCCGTCGCGATAATACCCCGAATTGAGCGCCGAACCGAGGCTCGATTCCGAGCTGTACGAATCGCTGAACCCGAAATAGAGAAAGATATCGTCGATTGAAACCAATTCGCCGTCGACGGTATACGGATAGTCGATATCTTCCGCGCCGACCGTAATAACCTCTTCCCAACGCGCGATCGCCTTTTCCCACAGTTCGAGATAGACGGGATCCGTAACGTCGCAGTAAGTCATGGACGAACGTTGAACGCCCGTCTGGCCGAGCACGCGAACGGGGCCGGACGTTTGAAGCTCGTACGCGAATTCGTACGCGTCTTCCGCGCCGTCCGAACCGCCTTCGGTTTCGAGCGCCGCAAGCGAGGCGGCCGCCGAATCCGCGCCGGACGTCCGCACGGACCCCAAAGAGAAAGTCGCGCCGTCGGCGTCGGCGGGAGAAGAATAGACGGTAAGGGAAACGTCGTAATTCGCCGCCGTTAGCGAAGAATAGAAATGCGCGTCGACGAGCGAGTAACCGAGCGCGTCGACGGTCGTCGTCTCTCCGTCGCCCCAGGAAATCTGCCAGCGCGCGGCCGGACTCCCGACGAGCTCGACGGACAGCCGAGCGCACGAGCCGTCGCCTATCGCGGACAGGTCGACGCGCGCGAGTTCCGGCGCGAAACTCGAAACCTGCGCGGAAACCGCGTCCGCAAGACTCTCCGGCGCCACTTGGGCCGACGAAAGAACCAACCGGGATTCAAGCGCTTCCACGCTCAATTTGCGAAAAGGACGACGTTCTGCCATACGGTAACGTTAAAAAGAAAAGGGATCGTTGAAAAAAGGGGGCGCGCAAACGGTTCGTGCGCCCAAATCCGCACAGACGCTTCCAAAACCTCTAGCTTTCATTATCCGTTTCTCGAGGCTCGGCGTCAATGGATAAAAAGAAAAATCGGGCGCCGTTCTGCTCCGTCCGTTCGGCAAACAGCGCGTGAGACGATGAGACGCGCCAATTTAGCTCAAATAAAAAAACGCGAAGTCCGGGGCTTTATGAAGCGAACCCCAGACTCCGCGTTTTCGCGGAACGGAACGTCGGACGGCCGGCCGAACGCGGCCGCCTGAACTTGCCGGACGCCTGTTCTACAGCTTGAAGAAGATCCGCTTCTTATAGAGCCAGAACAGGAAGACCCAGGAAACAATGAGGCCAGCGATCGTCGTCGCGATACTCTGGAAGTTATTGCAGGCGATCATCGGAATATCGACGGCGCTAGGATCCGTAACGCTCGGATCGATTACAAAGTTCGGATCCGGATACTCGTTAGGCACGAAGCGGCTGATCGCGTCGGAGAAGAAGAAGTCGCGCGCGTTGGAGAAGTTGACGATTCTCCGAATAACGAAAATCGCGATGCAGTTCATACCGACGACCGCGAACGGGAAGCCGAGCCAGCGCAAGCGCCAGACGTCGATGAGGAGATACGTAATTCCGAGCGCTATCGCGGAATAGCCGCCGACAAAGCAAACGAACGAGCTGTTCCACAGGTTCTTATTGATCGGGAAGATCATGTGCCAGAAGAATCCGATCGCGAGCAGCAGGACGCCGTAACCGACAAGAATCGCGACCTTCTTCATTTTAGAGCACAGGAGATCGTCGCGGCGCAGCACGCCTCCGAAGAGCATGCCCAGCAGCGCGGTAACGATCGCGGGGAACGTCGACGCCAAACCTTCCGGATCGCGCAGCGTTCGCCAGACTTCCGGATTGTACGTGCTTTCCATATCGCCGTCGCGCATCGCTTTACGCAAATTCTTTTTGTCGTGGTAGAGTCGGCCGGGCACGTACTGACGGTCGACGTAGTTGACGACGCACCCTTCCGGAAGAAGGTTGTGGTCGACCGTGCCGAGCGCGGGATAGTCCGGCGCGTCGAACGCGGGCAGCGGATTCTCGTCGAACATGGAAGCGAGAATTCCCTTGAAGCTGTGCTTCGTTACGTAAACGGGCTCAGGGGCGGGCGTTTCCGCGGCGGCGGTTTCCGTTTCGGCCGCTTCCGCGCCGCTCTGTTCGGCTTCGGGCGCCTTTTTTTCAGGAATGATTTCGTCTATTTCGGCGTACTTATCGGGGGCGCGAACCGTAAACAGCTGCGCGGCGCGCGCTTTAAACGCTTTGGCTGTAAACGCGTCCGGGCCGCACACGTCGCGCGCGGGAACGAGCGTTACAAAGAGCCAGTAGGAAACGAGAATAAACGCGCAAATCAAGACCTGCGTTCGAATTCGATTCGCAAAGATCAGATAGATAAACGCCGCCAGCATCCACGCGAGCCCGATATGCTGCAGTACGCCCATAAATCGGAGCTCGCCAAAGTCAAACCGCACCGTATTTTGATAGAAGTACCCCACTATAAAGAGCGAAAGGCCGCGAATTAAGATCTTAACGCACACGCGCCACATCGGACGGCCGTTCGCGCGCTGTTTCGCGAACGAGAAAGGAAAGGAAACGCCCGCAAGGAAAAGGAACAGCGGGAAAATCGTATCGTGATGGCGAAGCCCGTCCCAGGAGACGTGATCCATCTGCTTGCTGATCGCCTCGGGCGTCGGACCCGGCCAATGCTGACGGAAAGCGGTCGCCGCTTTTACGCCTTTTTCGCCAAAGACCTGAAAATCGCTGATTTGCAAGTTGCAGATCGCCGCGATTAAACTGGCGAGCCCGATAATACAGAGCATATTCAGCCCGCGAAGCGCGTCGAGGGACGCCAGACGCTGATTCGCCTTAAGACGCAGCTTCTCCTGGATGACCGCCGCGTCGAGCGCGGGCGTCTTTCCAGTCGGCGCCGGGGGAAGTACGTACTTTTTACCAGCCATTCGGAATTCTCCGTTCAAAATATCTATCAAACCGGCAAGTTCAAACTGACGAAAGCAATTTCCGCCAGTCTATCTACCGTTCAATTATAAATGGAAGCGCCGTGCGCGTCAAACAATAACGCGCGTTTTCCTAAGAAAAGTCCCCTCTCCCGCCGCGCGCTTCTTGTTTCTTAACGTCCCGTCTGTTATAATGTGCGAAATCGTTAAATGCGTCCCGTCTTTTACGGCGCCGACGCCAAACCTAATCGCTAGAAAGGTCCACGTTATGTTCAAAGGACGTCGTTTTCTCCTATGCGCGTGCTTCGGCGCGGCGCTCCTTGGCGCGGCCGCGTTCACGCCGTCGCTGTATGCCCAGCGCGCCAACGACTTAACTTTCTCTCATAAGATGCCTCCCGAGACAAACCAGCTTCCGACCAATCCGGATCGCGCGACCATGCTCGCCGATTTCGTCAATCCGGTCGGCAAGGTGCGCACCGGCGCATACTGGTACTGGCTCTCTGGCAACTCGTCGCGCGAAGGCGTCGCGAAAGACGTTCGCGCCATGAAGTCCGTCGGAATCGACCGCGCCTATATCGGCGACATCGGGCAGGACGATATCCCGACCGGTCCGGTCCGGTTCTTCTCCGACGAATGGTGGGAAATCATTCACACCGCGTTCAAAACGGCGTCTGAAGAAGGCGTCGAAATGGGTATCTTCAATTCTCCCGGCTGGAGCCAGTCGGGCGGCCCGTGGGTCTCCTACAAAGAAGCGATGCGCTATGTCGTTAAGAGCGAAACGCTCGTAAAAGGGCCCGCGAAATTTGAAAAAGAACTCGCCAAGCCGGCGTTCGACGCCGAAGATCCGAACGAATATCAGGATCTCGAAGTTTTGGCCTATCCGGCTCCGAAAGGATACGGCCAACGCGTCGCGCTCGCCGACAAGGCGGGCTACGCGCTCCCGGCAAACAAAGAGCAGACCTTCGCGCTCAAAAACGACAAAGGTTTGACGCTCGCGTCCATTACGGTAACTCCGCAAGCGAAGCCGCTTGTCGCGCAAGCTGAGCTCTTCGCGGTCAAAGACGGGCAGAAGACGAAGCTCGTCTCGTTTGAGATCAACCGTTACAATCCGGCCAAGAACGTCGGTTTTATTCCGTACGCGCCTGTTCTGGCGAACTTTGCGCCTTGCGACGCCAAAGAATTCGAGCTTGTCGTTAAGAGCGACCGCGACGCCGGACTCGCGTCGATCGAGCTCAAGGGCGAATCGCAGGTCGCCGACGTCTTCAATAAGACGCTCGCGAAAATGCACCAGACGCCGCATCCGCTTTGGGCGGAATATCTGTGGCCCGAAGCGCCCGAAGCCTACCGCTCCGACAGCTCGCTCGGCTACGATCCGACGAAAGTCGTCGTGCTCACCGATAAGTTCCAGAACGGGAAACTGACGTGGGACGTTCCGGAAGGCGATTGGGTCGTCGTTCGGTTCGGCGCCGTTCCGACCGGCACGAAGAACGCGCCCGCGGTCCCGGAAGCGACCGGTTACGAAGTCGATAAAATGAGCCGCGAGCACACGATCGAGCACTTCAACGCGTACATGCTCGACCTGATCAAGCGCTTCCCGGCCGAAGACATGAAGTCGTTTACCACGATCGTTCAGGACAGCTACGAAGTCGGCGGTCAGAATATCACGGACAACTTTGCCGAAAAATTCAAGGCGTCGTTCGGCTACGATCCGACGCCCTACATGCCGGTCTTCTACGGCGCCGTCGCGGACAATCTCGACGTTTCCGAGCGGTTCCTGTGGGACCTCCGCCGCTTCATTGCCGACGAAGTCTCCTATTCGTACGTCGGCGGTCTGCGCGACGTGAGCAACGAGTACGGCAAAAACACCTGGCTCGAATGCTACGGCCACTGGGGCTTCCCCGGAGAATGGCTGCAGTACGGCGGCCAGTCGAACGAAATCGCCGGCGAATACTGGAGCGAAGGGACCCTCGGCGATATTGAAAACCGAATCGCCTCTTCGTGCGGCCACATCTACGGCAAGACGAAGATTTGGGCGGAATCGAACACGTGCGCGGGCAATCCGTTCGGGCGCAGCCCCGTCAACATGAAGAAGCGTACCGACCGATTCTTCGCCGACGGCATTAACAACACGCTGCTCCATCTGTTCGTGGAACAGCCGGACGAACGCGTTCCCGGCTTCAACGCCTGGTTCGGCAACGAGTTCAACCGCCACAACACGTGGTTCAAGCAGCTCGACCTGTACGTCATGTACCTCAAGCGCGTCAACTATATGCTGCAGCAGGGCTTGAACGTCGCCGACGTCGCGTACTTCATCGGCGAAGACTGCCCGAAAATGATGGGCGAATGCAATCCTCCGATTCCGAACGGATACCAGTTCGACTTCATCAACGCGGAAGTCCTCTGCGAGACGACGAGCGTCGATAAGAACGGGCTCCTCACGCTGCCTCACGGCACGCAATACAAAGTCCTCGTCCTTCCGCAACTCGATTCGATGCGTCCGGAAGTCGTTAAGACGGTCGCGAAACTCGTCGAAGACGGCGCGTACGTCCTCGGCCCGAAACCGACCCGTTCGCCGAGTCTTACGAACTATCCCAACGCGGACAAAGAAGTTCAGAAGATCGCGAACGAGCTTTGGGGCGACGTCGACGGCGTTAAAGTTAAGTCGCGCAAAGTCGGCAAAGGAACGATCGCGTGCGGCATGACGCTCGAAGAAGTCTTTGCCGAAATCAACTGCACGCCCGACTTCGATCATCCGGCCGAAACCGGATTCGTGTACAATCACCGCGCCATGAAGGATTCCGACGTCTTCTTCGTCGCGAATCAGAAGGACGACCGCTTCAAGGACGTCTCGGTTACGTTCCGCGTCGCCGGCAAACAGCCGGAAATCTGGGACCCGACGACCGGCGAAACGCGCGAAGTCAAAGCGTGGACCTCGAAAGACGGCCGCACGACCATGCCGCTTTCGTTCGAGCCGCAGGAAAGCTATTTCGTCGTCTTCAAAAAGGATACGAACGCGACCGAAGGAACTGCGAAATCGAACGATCTCGAACTTGAAACGCTCGTCGCGATCGACGGCCCCTGGGACGTCTCGTTCGACTCCGGAGAAATCGCGCGCGGCCCGAAAGGCGCCGTTAAGTTTGACAAGCTGACCGACTGGGCGGCGTCCTCTGACGACGCGATCAAGTTCTACTCCGGAACCGCCGTCTACAAGACGACGTTCAAGCTCGACGCGGCGCCTAAAGGCAAGGTCTACCTGTCGTTCGGCGAAGTGTGCGAAATGGCCAAAGCGAAGGTCAACGGCAAAGAGGTCGGCGGCGTGTGGACCGCGCCCTACCGTCTCGACGTTACCGACGCGGTCAAAGCGGGCGAAAACTCGCTTGAAATCGAGGTCGTCAACTGCTGGGTCAACCGCCTCATCGGCGATTCCGCGCTGCCGGAAGCCGAACGCAAAACGTGGTGCCCCGTCAATGTTTACAAGCCTCAGTCTCCGCTTAAGAAGTCCGGTCTTCTCGGCCCGGTCGTCGTTTCGACGGAGAAATAAACGCGCGTAACCTCAGCGCGCGTCCCGCGATAAACCGCGCCTGCGTCGGACGGAATCTGCCGTCCGGCGCTCGCGCGGTCTTAACGTATTAAGAAGGTAAATCAATGAATAGCAATCAGAACCGACGTGAATTTCTCGCCGCCGGCGCGTCTCTGGCGGCCGCCGTTGCGCTCGACGCCTTCTCGGCGCCAATCTACGGAGCGGTCGACGCAAATTCCAAGCCGGCCATTCTGGGCGGAGACGCGATCAAATATGACGCCGGGCCGGCGTGGCCGTTCTTTGCGGGGAACGAAGTCGAACGCCTAACCGAAGTCTTCGAATCGCGCCAATGGAACCGCGGGGACGAATCGAGCCCTACGGTCGTCTTTGAAAACGATTTCGCGAAGCTGCTCGGCTCGAAGTTCGGTCTGGCGGTAAGCTCCGGCACGACCGCGCTTCAGACGGCGCTCTCGGCGCACGACGTCGGACCGGGAGACGAGGTCATCGTAACGCCTTATACGTACGTCGCTTCCGTCAACTGCATTCTCGAAAGCTACGCGCTGCCCGTCTTTGCCGACGTCGACGCGGAAACGTTCCAACTCGACGCGTCGGAAGCGGAAAAACGCATAAACGAAAACACGCAGGCGCTCCTGCCCGTACATATTGGAGGCGCGCCCGCCGATATGGACGCGTTTCTCGAACTCGGAAAGAAACGCGATATTCCGGTAATCGAGGACGCCTGTCAGGCGGTCATGGGCGAGTGGAAAGGGAGAAAGCTCGGAACGCTCGGTTCGCTCGGCTGTTTCAGTATGCAGATCAGCAAGAATCTCTGCGGCGGCGAAGGGGGCGTCGTTTTGACCGACGACGAGTTCCTCGCGTACAAAGTCCTCGACGCGCACACGCACGGCTTCCTGCCGCATTCGGGAAAATCGCTCGACGAATACCGGCCCGTGCGCGCCTCCAACTACCGCATGACGGGGTTCCAAGGCGCGATTCTCTCGGCGCAGCTTCCTCATATCGCCGCGCAAGCGGACGTTCGCAACGAAAACGCGCTCTATCTGTCGTCCCTGCTGCGCGATATTCCCGGCGTCTATCCTCAGCGAATCTACGACGGAGGCCGGAGCGCGTGGCATCTGTACATGTTCCGAATCGACGAAGAGGAATTCGGCCTTTCTCGCGACGGCCTGATTCAAGCGCTTCTCGAGGACGGCGTTCCGTGCTACGCGGGATACCAAAGCTGCGACTGGACGGGCTACGTTCGCAAGTCGCTCGACACGCGCGCGGGCCGGCGCGTCTATTCCAAAGAGCGGCTCGACGCGTGGGAAGAAGCGACGTCGCTTCCGAACTTCCATAAGCTGTCGCAAGAGGCCGTCTGGCTCTTCCAGTATCAACTCTTGGCGCCCAAAGAAAATATGGACGCGATCGCCGACGCCGTCCGGCGGATAAAGAAATACGCGCCCGATATTAAGAAGGCGCTCGCGTAACCGTCATACCGAATCAATATGGGAATCTTATTATGAAAAAACTAACGTCGCTGCTGTGCGCTCTGGCGCTCTTGACCGCGTCTGCCGCTTTGGCTATGGATCCGTCGATCTCGCTTCACAAGAATGCGGAGCCTTTTCCCAGTCCGACGCCCGGGCCGTTTGTTCGCGCCGCCGACAATTCGATCGTTACCGTCTCGGGAACAGAGGCGCGTTGGAGCGTCGACGAGGGCAAAACGTGGGAATCCGCGCGCGCGCTCGATCCTGAAAAGTATCAGGTTCTCGATTTCTCGATCGTTCGCGCCAAAGACGATTCGCTAGTGGTCGCCTTTGACAACGGCAAAGAACTCAAACAGGGCAAGTGGAACGAAGGGAGTATTTCCGATTGGGAGATTCCCGTCTATATTATCCGGAGTTCCGACAACGGCCGCACGTGGTCGGAACCTCTTCCGCTTCAACGGGACTGGGTCGGCGCGCTGCGCGCTATGGTTACGCTCAAGTCGGGCAGAATCGTCCTTGCGGCGATGGCGCTTCAGCCGTGGAACCATGTGATTCCGGTCTACTATTCCGACGACGCCGGCAAATCGTGGACGAAAACGCAGACGATCGTCATGGAAGGATCGAAAACAAACGATCACGACGGCGCCATGGAGCCGAAACTCGTTGAAAAGAAAGACGGTTCCGTCTATATGCTCATCCGCACGACCAAGGGAACGTTCTACCGTTCAATCTCGAAGGACGGCGGCGAAACGTGGTCGAAGCCCGAATCGACCGGAATTGAAAACAACAACTCCTACGGCGAGCTGGCGGTCCTCTCCGACGGACGCTGGGTTCTCGTCTGGAACCGCGACGAAAAATTCCCCGCGTTCAACTACGATCCCGATCCGAAAGACTGGGTCGTCGAAGATCTTAGCTACAGCTGGATTCGACGCCGCAACAAGCTCTCGATCGCGTTCTCGTCCGACGAAGGCGAGACGTGGACGGAGCCGGTCGTTCTCGCTTCTACCGACGTCGAGAAGATTTGGATCGCGTATTCGATCTTCTTCGAGCAGGAGCCGGGCGTCTTTTGGATCGCCACGCAGCAGGGCGACGTAAGACTCATGATTCGCGAGAAGAACCTGTGATCAAAACGTGGACGCTCAAAACAAGAACGGTTCGCTTCGGTCGGACCGTTCTCATGGGAATCTTAAACGTAACGCCCGACAGCTTTTCCGACGGCGGACGGTTCGCGAAAGCGTCGTCTCGGTTCGACGTCGATCTTGACGCGCTCGCCGACGCGGCGCGAAAGCTCGTGCGCGACGGCGCCGGAATACTCGACGTGGGAGGGGAATCGACGCGGCCCGGAAGCGCGCCCGTCGACGAAGCGGAAGAGCTGCGTCGCGTTGCGCCGGCAGTCGCCGCGCTCAAACGCGCGGTCGACGTTCCCATTTCGGTGGACACGTACCGCGCGGCCGTCGCCGACGCGGCGCTCGAAGCCGGCGCCGAGATCGTCAACGACGTCGCGGCCGGACGGTATATTAGTTCGCAGAAACGGTTTGCCGCGGAAGACGAAGAGGGCTTTCCGGAGGAGATCGCGGAAGTCGCGCGCAGGCGCGGCGCGGCGGTCGTACTCATGCACATGCGCGGAACGCCGCAGACAATGCAGGACGGAACGCCGGAGTATCCAAACGGCGTAACGAACGAGGTTTGCGCGTTTTTAGCGCGGCGGCGCGACCGCTTTCTCGACGCGGGCGTGCCGCTCGAAAGAATCGCGTTCGATCCCGGACTCGGATTCGGCAAGACGTTCGAGCAGAACTGGGATCTTCTTAGAAACGTCGATAAACTCCGCGAACTCGGCGGCATAACGCTCGTGGGCGACTCGCGCAAAAGGTTTCTGGCGGAGACAGCGCGGCGCTTCAATTCGGCGCGCGAAGGGGAGCCTGACGCCGACGTCGATCCCGACGCTCGGCAAACGCGCGATTTCGCAACGGCGGCGACGACCGTCGCGCTTGCGAGAAAGGGCGTGCAGGTCGTGCGCGTGCATAACGTCGCGATCTCCGCGTTCGCGCTCGAGTTAGCGCGTCGGTCAGGCGAACTCTGGGCGGAGAAATAGACGATGGCGGCGCGGCAAAAAGTATTCGTCGTCGGAACGGACGAGGCCGGCTACGGCCCCAATCTCGGGCCGCTGGTCGTCGGCGCGTCCTGCTGGCAAATCGAGACGGACGCGGCGTTTGGAGACGGCTTTCTCGCGTTCGGCGACCCGCCCGCGCCCGACGGCGCGAAACCGGATAAGAAAAAGAAGAAAAAGAGCGCGCCGACCGGCCCGACTCTCTTTGATTTGGACACGGACCGCGACGACCCCGACGCGACGCGGCGCCTTATCGAACGCCTGAACGCCGGACTCGCGCCCATTGCCGACCGAAAGGGGATCTTTCCGCTCGTCGATTCGAAGAAGCTCTACGGCGCTTCCAAATCGCTCGCGGCGCTGGAGCGCTCCTTTTTGCTCGCCGCCGCGCTTATCGACGCTAACGCCTTAACCGGCGCGTCGTTCCGATCCGTTTTGCAACGCGTCGCGCGCGAACCGAAAGACGGACCGGCGCCCCCGTGGGAAGACGGCTTCGACGCCGCCCTGCCCCTCGATCCCAAGACGGGCGCGGCAAGCGGCTTACTCGAAACGCTCCCGCAAATTAGAGCGCGCCTCGACGCGGAAAAGATCGCCCTCGCGGATATTTCGGCGCGGCGCGTTCAGCCCGGCGAGTTTAACGCGCTCGTCGATCGGCTGGGGCTCAAAAGCGATCTCATCGCCAACGTTACGTTGTCGACCGCCGTCGAAACGGTCGCGAGAACAAGCGGCGCGGAGAAAGAGCCCGTCTACGTCGTGCTGTGCGACAAACTTGGCGGGCGCGACCGTTACGCCCCTATCCTCGCCGAAAGGTTTCCCGGCGCCGAATTGCGCGTCCTGAAGGAATCGAGAGAGGCGAGCGTCTACCGCCTCGTCGCGGAGGCCGGAAGAGACCGAACCGACGCGTCGGTCGCGTTCCGAGCGCCGGTCAAATTGGAATTCCACTTTACCGCCAAGGGCGAATCGAACGCGCCGACCGCGCTCGCGTCGATCTGCGCAAAATATCTCCGCGAGCTGTCCATGAAGGCGTTCAACGACTACTGGCGCGCGGCGGTCGGGCCCGGGCTCGCGCCGACGGCGGGCTATCCGGTCGACGCGCTGCGATTTCATGCCGACGTCGACGCAACCCGCGTTAAACTCGGCGTTTCGGAAGACGCCTTTTGGCGAAAAAAATAAAACTGCATCCGTTACACGACGTTCCAATAATGTTCAAACCGTTCCGCAAGACCTCTCCCAAAATCTCGAAAAAGATTCGATCGAAAAAACGCGTCGCCGTCGAATGGCTCTGCGGCGCGCTGTCGTTCGCCTACTTCCTTTTCTACTGGGAAAACAACGTTATCGACGTTACGCGTTACGAACGCTTCGACAGGCGTATTCCGCAGGCGCTCGACGGGACGACGGTCGTTCAAATCTCGGATCTGCACGGCAAACGTTTTGGCCGAAACGATTCCAAACTCATGGCGAAGGTCCGCAAAGAGAACCCCGATCTCATTGCCGTAACGGGCGATCTCATCGACGAACGCGAGCCGGAACCCGAACGCGCCAAAGAGGTTATTTCGCGGCTGGCGGAAATCGCGCCCGTCTTCTACGTAACCGGCAATCATGAAGGCGCGTTTATCGACTCGTTTCAGGCGAAGGTTCTCGACGCAATTGAAAAGGGCGGCGCGTATCTGCTTGACAATCGGCAAGTTGAAATAATACGCGGAGAAGACGGCAAACTAAAATTCGAGCCGTTTGAACGGGGAACGGAGCATACCCCGACGCCCAATTCTATTCTCCTGGCGGGAATCTGCGATCCGGAAACGACCTACTCTACTATGATCCCGCGCATTAAGCAGTATCGGCTTAATACGGAGATTATGGAGGATCTCCTCAAAGAGGTTCCCGTCGACAGAAATCAGTTCTGCGCGCTCCTCACGCATCGTCCGGAATTTTTGGCCAAATACGCGCGATACGGGATCGATTTGGCGCTGACCGGGCACGCGCACGGCGGTCAGTTCCGCTGTCCCGGCCTGCTCCCGAACGGACTTTACGCGCCGGATCAGGGTTTCTTCCCGAAATATACGTGCGGACGGTACGACCTCGACGGAACGACGGAAATCGTCTCGCGCGGATTGGGCTCAAGCGTCGTTCCCACGCGGATTTTCAATCGGCCCAATCTCGTCGTCTGCAAATTGCGAACAGAACCTTAGTTATTTTTCGCGCTTCGGCGCGGCTAAACGTGGAAAGGCGGACTATATGCCTTATTTTGGCGTTCATCAATCGATATCGGCGGGCTTCGACGCGGCCGTTTACGACGCGGCGGCAATGGGTTACGACTGCGTTCAGATCTTCTCGGGCAACAGCAACCGCTGGGATAATAAGCCGATTTCCGAGACGGCGGCCAGAAAATTTCAGGAAGCGCTCGCGAAGACCGGACAGTACGATCCGCTCGTTCACGACTCCTATCTAATCAATCTCGCGTCGCCCGACGAAGCGCTCCACGAAAAATCGGTCGCGCGCTTTACCGACGAACTCGTTCGCGCGCAGATACTTGGCGTTCCGCGCGTCGTTATGCATCCGGGCGCGGCCAAAGACGACTCCAAAGAAGCGGCGCTGGACAGGGTCGCGCGGTCGTTCGATCGGATCTTTGAGTCGATTCCGGAGAATACGACGCAGGTCCTCGTCGAAACGACCGCGGGCCAGGGCTCGTATCTCGGCGGGACGTTCGAGGAGATCGCCGCCATAATCGCCGCGTGCGATCATAAAGACCGGCTCGGCGTCTGTCTCGACACGTGCCACGTCTTCGCCGCGGGCTACGACTTTCGCACTAAAGCGTCGTACGACGCAATGTTCGAGCAATTCGACAGGACGGTCGGGCTGGATCGGCTCGCCGCGTTCCACCTCAACGACTCCATGAAAAAGCTCGAGTCGCACGGAGACCGGCACGACCACATCGGCAAGGGAGAGATCGGGCTCGACGCGTTCGCCATGCTCATTAACGATCCGCGTTTCGCTCAAAAGCCAATGTACCTCGAAACGCCCAAAAAAGAGACGGAAGAAGGAGAAGCGTGGGACGTTCTCAATTTAAAGGCCCTCAAAGCCCTGTTGAATTGACCGCGGGACGACCCTTCTTTATAATAGACTGAAAGTTAAATTCAGACCGCGTTACGCGGCCCAAACCATTTACACGGAGCAATCTCATGAAACGTATCTTTACCTTTACCGCGATCGCGCTGTGCGCCGTCGCGGCGTTCCTTTGCGCGGGCGCGTCCGCTTCCGCGGCCGAAGAATTCAACGTATGGCCGGGAGTCGCGCCGGGAGAAAAAGAAGACGCCGTTAAGCCGACTTACGAATACTGGAAGCCGGAAAAGAAAACGACCGATTCGCTCATGATCGTCTGCCCCGGCGGCGCGTATATGGGGCTGGCTTACGCCCACGAAGGGGAAAAGATCGCCCAATACTTCAATTCCAAAGGGGTTTCGGTCGTCGTACTGAAATACCGCGTTCCGCGCCGCGAAGGGATTCCGAAGCACATGGCCGCATGGCAGGACGCGCAGCGATGCGTGCGCGTCGTCCGGTCGCGCGCGAAGGAATGGGGAATCGACCCGAATAAAATCGGGATCATGGGCTTCTCCGCCGGCGGACACCTCACTCTCATGACCTCGACGACAAGCCAGACGAACTCGTACGAGCCGGTCGACGAGATCGACAAGCTCCCGTGCAACGTAAACTTCGCCGCGCCCGTTTATCCCGCCTACGTCCTCGAAGACGGAGCCGACGGTCCCAATACCGGCAAAGGGAACGATTCGACTATGGTCGGCGATTTCGCGTTTGACGAAAAAACGCCCCCGATGTGCCTCATTCACGGCGACGCCGACGGCTATTCCCCCATGGGCTCGGTCGCCGTCTACTCCAAACTGCGCAAGATGAATATCCCGGCCGAACTCCATATCTACGCGAAAGTTAACCACGGTTTCGGCGGCAATCCGACCGACGATCACGTCGGCGACTGGCTCAATCGCGTCTACGCGTGGATGAAGGTCGTCGGATTCTAGTCTGATTCCGCGCTTTACTCCGGCTTTTTGCAGCGCGCCGCCGCCTGAACGCGGCGGCGCGCGTCGCAATAACCGAATAACTCCGTTACTCAACGATCGGCGGCATATTATGGAGCGTTTCTACACGGCGAGCGAAGTCTCGTTCGACGCGTTCAAGTTTGTCGAATACAATCTTTGGCCGGGCGCCGCTCCCGGCGAAGGACGGTACGCCGCCAAGCCGGCTTTTCAATACTGGAAACCGGAAAAGAAAACGCGCGATTCGCTCGTAATTATCTGTCCGGGCGGCAACTATACGGGCCTCGCCTACGTAGGCGACGTCGCGAAATACTTTAATTCCAGAGGAATAACGGCGGTCGTACTGCAGTACCGCGTTCCGCGCCGCGAAGGGCTCCCCAAGCATATGGCGGCGTGGCAGGACGCGCAGCGATGCGTCAGAGTCTGCCGGCTATACGCGGAAGACTGGGGAATCGATCCGAATAAAATCGGCGTCCTGGGCTTTTCCGCCGGCGGCCATCTTGCGCTTATGGTCGCGACGTCGAGCCGAACGAACTCCTACGAGCCAATCGATCCCGTCGACGAACTCCCCTGTAATGTTAATTTCGCGGCGCCCGTCTATCCCGCCTACGTCCTCGACGACGGAGTCGACGGCCCGAACGTCAACGGAGGAATCGGCGCCAAAATGGTCGGAGATTTCGCCTTCGACGGCAATACCCCGCCCATGTGCATGATCCACGGCGACGCCGACGAAGTTTCCGCGATGGGCTCGGTCGCCGTTTACGCGAAACTGCGCGAAATGAATATTCCGGCAGAGCTGCACATTTACGCTAATCTCGGACACGGATTCGTGGGCAATTTGACCGACGGGCACGCCGGCGACTGGCTCAACCGCGTCTACGAATGGATGGGCGCCGTCGGATTCTGAGTCTGAATTTGTATTTAGCCGCGGTTCGCCCGCCGTTGTCGGCGGCGGTTGACGCTTTCGGCGGCCAATACTAAGGAGCAATAAAAATGAAAAGAACTATTTCTCTCGCCGCGTTCGCGCTAACGGTCGCCGCGGCGTTTCTTTGCGGCGCCGGCGCGTCCGCGTTCGACGAATTCAACGTTTGGCCCGGCCTCGCGCCCGGCGAAAAAGAGGACGCGACCAAGCCGACGTACGAATATTGGAAGCCGGAAAAGAAAACGAGCGATTCGCTCATGATCGTCTGTCCCGGCGGCGCGTACAACGGGCTGGCCTACGGGCACGAGGGAGGCGTTATCGCCCAATACTTCAATTCCAAAGGGATTACGGCGGTCGTCTTGAAGTACCGCGTGCCGCGCCGGGAAGGACTGCCTAAGCATATGGCGGCGTGGCAGGACGCGCAGCGATGCGTCCGCGTTTGCCGCTCGCGCGCGAAAGAATGGGGAATCGACCCGAACAAAATCGGTATTCTGGGCTTCTCCGCCGGCGGGCATCTCACCCTCATGATCGCGACGACCAGTCAAACGAACGCGTACGACCCGATCGACGAGATCGACAAACTCCCATGCAACGTGAATTACGCCGTTCCCGTCTACCCCGCGTACGTTCTCAGAGACGGCGTCGACGGCTACAATACCGAAAACGGAAACGGTTCGCCGATGGTCGACGACTTTGCGTTCGACGAAAAAACGCCTCCGATGTGCCTCATTCACGGCGACTCCGACAGAGTCTCCCCGATGGGCTCGGTCGCCGTCTACTCGAAGCTGCGCAAAATGAACATACCCGCCGAAATGCATATCTACGCTAAGATTGAACACGGATTTGGCGGCAATCCCAAAGACGACCATGTCGGAGACTGGCTCAACCGTGTTTACGCGTGGATGGGCGTCGTCGGATTCTAGTTTGAACGCCGCGTTTTACCGCAGTCTCGTCTGCGTACGGTCCGCGCGCCGCGTCCGGCTCCGGGCGCGGCTCCTCCTTACCGGAGCGTTTAAAATGAAAAGCCCTTCCCTCCACGTCTTCTTCGCGCTGACGCTCGCGGCGGCGTTCTTGTGCGGCGCCGACGCGTCCGCGTTCGACGAATACAACGTCTGGCCCGGCCCCGCGCCCGGCGATAAAGAAGACTCCGCCAAGCCGACGTACGAATACTGGCGCCCGGAAAAGAAAACGAGCGATTCGCTTATTATCGTCTGTCCCGGCGGCGCTTACGTCAGTCTCGCCTATGGACATGAAGGAGAAAAGATCGCGCGGTATTTCAATTCCAAAGGGATTACGGCGGTCGTGCTGAAATACCGCGTTCCGCTCCGATTGGGACAGCCTAAACACATGATCGCATGGCAGGACGCGCAGCGGTGCGTAAGGGTCTGCCGTTCCCGCGCCGAAGAATGGGGCGTCGATCCGAACAAAATCGGGATCATGGGCTTCTCTGCCGGCGGGCACCTCGCCCTTTTAATCGCGGCGTCAAGCCAAACAAACGCGTACGAGCCCGTCGACGATATCGACAAGCTCCCATGCAACGTCAATTTCGCCGTTCCCGTCTACCCCGCGTGGGTCCTTAAAACGTGGGACTCTTCCTCGTTCGCCAAAGAGTTCGCGTTCGACGAAGCGACTCCGCCCATGTGCCTCGTTCACGGCGACGCCGATTTCTGCACGCCTATCGCCTCGGCCGCCGTCTATAAGAAATTGCGCGAGATGAACATACCCGCCGAACTCCATATCTACGCGAAAGTTAAACACGGATTCGGAGGAAGCCCGACCGACGGGCATATCGGCGATTGGCTCAACCGCGTTTACGCGTGGATGAACGTCATGGGGTTCTGATTCCGCTCGAAATACCGCGTTTGCAAGATACGAGAGAGACGCTTTTTCCCAAAGGCGCCTCTCTCTTTTTACGACGGTAAGGCGGCGCCGGAACAGGGCCCCTGCGGCGCTTGATTTTAGTTGTGCCGTCGGGTATGATATGCGGCGGCCGCGGCGGCGTCGCGGCCGCTTTTTACCGTATGAGTTCAAAAATGAAAAGCGCGACAAGAGTTTTATTCGGATCCTATTACAACTACCTTGATCAGACGAGCGGGGCGGCGATATCGACGCGCGCTCTTCTCAGAGCGTTATCGCGGCGCGGCTATGAGGCCCGCGTCTTTTGCGGTCCTTTTTTCGACGATCTGCAAATGAACGAACGCGCGTTCTTTCAGACCGTCGGCCGGCTTGAAACGCAAGTCGCCGTTAAGGAGTATAACGCGCGCTTCGACGGCCGGACGGTTCCGTGCCGACTTGTCTCTTTTAACGATTCAGGCGTCGACGTCTCCATTCTTACGACGCCCGGTTCTTTTTCTCTTGCCGAGCGCGCGCGTTGGTTCGGTTCGCCGGTCGGTTCTCTTTTCTACCGCCTTCTCGACGCCGAGATCGAAACGTTTAAGCCGGATTTCTTTACGACGTACGGAGGCGACGCCCGACTGGGGAAGGCGGCCAATAAAGCAAAAGAGCGCGGAGGCTCGGCGGTCTTTCTTTTGCACAACCTCTCGTATAACCGAAAAGACGTTTTTAACCCCTTCGACGCGGTCGTCGTTCCGTCGCGATACGCTCAAAAGTTTTATTTCGATTCGCTCGGTTTGGAAACGCGCGTCGTTCCTCCAATTATTGACGAATCAAGAGTTGTCGTTCAAGAGAATACTCGAAAGTTTTTGACCTTTATCAATCCCACCGTGGAAAAAGGACGGCTCTTCTTTGTACGTCTGGCGCGGGAACTCAATAAGGTTCGGCCCGACGTCCCTTTGCTCGCGGTCGAAACGCGCGCCAAAGCGGACGCGTTTCGAAGTTCGAGCCTCGCGAGGGAACTGACGAATCTTCATTCAATGGAAACGACGGACGACCCGCGGCATTTCTACCGCCAAACGAGAATCCTTCTCGTTCCTTCCCTCTGCAAGGAATCGTTTGGCAGAGTCGTCGTAGAAGCGGGTTTAAATGAAATTCCCGTTCTCTGTTCAAATCGCGGCGCGCTTCCGGAAGTAGCCGGCGACCCTCGACTCGTTCTGCCGATTCCCGAACGGCTTACCCCTTTTTCCAACCTAACGCCGACGCCGGAAGAAACGGCCCCTTGGCTCGCCTCTGTTTTAGAATTATGGGACGACGGCGAATATTACCAAGAAATCGGACGTTCTCTCAAGCGGGGAGTCTCCCGTTTCTCTCAAAAAGCGTCGGAAGACGCCTCGTTTGAATTTTTTGAGGAGTTTGTCAAAAAATGTTAAAAAGAAAAAATTTTTCTTGATTTGACTTGACTGTCGTGTTTTTTGGGGGTAAAATGAAAGTATGGTTGAGAAGTGGAGACGATTGTTTGAATCTGCTGCTCGAGGATTTTTTTTGAAAGACCGTCTGAATTCGTCCATTGGTCGGACGGTAAGCGGTTTTTTACGCATATGGGTGTGTTGGGAGCGTTTACTGTGAAACTTTTTGATCTTTTTTCGGCTCTTCTTTCTGATCGCAATAGTAAAAATGACAACAAGGCCCCTTCTAAGCGCCGACTGACGCTTGAGTCGTTGGAGAACCGCGAGCTTCTGTCCGCCGCGCCGCTTGAAATTTACGGACCTCCTACATATGAAACCTGGGCGTCCGCGCGTTCGGAAACGGCGTCGAGTCCCGTCGTCGTCTCCATTCGCGACGTCAAATATGAAACGTCGCCTCTCGATCTATCGAATCTTTCTGAAAACGCCGATTCGCCGTTGGTCATGGAGCCTGTCTCGGAAAAAGTCTATGAAGACGCCGCGTCCTTGCTGAAAGGCTGCGTGCAGGAAACCGGCGAAGCGGCGCAGTTCGACGGCGCGCGCGAACCGCAGATTAAGGAAATTACCTTTGATTCTCAGAACGTTTCAGATCATACTGCCGATTCTTACTTCTCCGACGGTTTAACCCCCCTCTTGACGATGAACGGGTCTGGCGGCTCGGGCGGTTCCGGCTCCGGCGGCGGCGACGGCGGTTCCGGAGGCGGGACGGGAACGTCCGGCGGCTATGTCAATTTAGGACTTAACGTTACGGAACCGGATACGAACAGTCTGTACAGTTACGGCGACGGTTACGCGCTTCGCGAGAACCGCGGCGCGGACGACGTCTCGTTTGAGCCGAACGTGACTTTCGATTACATAGAGTTTACCGTAGAATCTCTTCCGCTGGGTTACGAGGCTTCTCTTCATTTCAGCGGCTCCGCGAGTTATGGTAACGACTACGTTATTTATTCTCACGGCCCTTACGACGTCTCTTACCACAGCGTGACTCTGACGAACGGGGCTTTGACGTTATACGGTTCCAGCGGCGGGGCGTCGACGCATTACTATATAACGCCTTGCAATAATTTTGGAGTCCAAGCGGTCGATAAGGAGTTGACCGTTTCCCTTGAAAACGTTCACAAGTCCTCCAGCGGCGGTACTTCCTACGAATTCAATATGGGAACGACGTCCTTTTCCGTAACGCTGGTCGACGACGATAAATGGAACGTCGGCGTGGACGCGAGCGACCCCGTCGCTTCCGAGCGTTTGCCGGGCGTCGCGCCCGATTACGGCTATTACACCTTTACGCGGACAGCCGGAGTCGAAGGCGTTCCCTGCGACGCCAGCTATGGCTTAACGGTGTATTTTGACGTTCTCGTAGCTCCGTCCGATCCTTATTACTGCGCCGCCAGAAGCGTCGACTACCTGCTTAACGCCAATCAGTTGAACGAAAACGACTCCAACGTCTATCTCTCGAATTTTCAGTATCGCGGATGGTACGACACGGAAATGACCGACGAGGGAACGACGGAATACCGATTCCACTATCAGGGAACGATCCCCGCTTATGAGAATTCCGCGCTTCTCCGCCTTGTTCCGATTTTTGACTGGGAAGACGAGGGCGACGTTTATGAACTTGTCGGCGATCCGGGCGAACAGACGGGCGAAAAGGTCAAAATAACGGTAACGTCGACAAGTCTGCCTGTCGGCTCCAGCGGCTGGGATCCCATTGCTTCCTCGACGCCCGCGGACGTTGAAATTAAAGACGGCTTTATCTTTGCTTCCTATTTCGACGGCAACGGCGACGGAGAGCTTGATCCGAGTATTTCCGACAGCGACAGACGATACGTTCCTTATAACGACGACGACGATAACGAGAACAACATACCGGATTACCTTGACGGTTCGGGAGGTTCCAGCGAAGACGATCTGCGTAAACTTCGCGTTGTTACGTGGGTTGGAGACAGTGTAACCTGCGAAGACGGCTCTACCTACAGTTTCGACATATATGTCAACTTTCCCAATAACTCCAATGTTTCAACTTGGCTGGAGGACGATAAATTGCTGGCGTATACGTCGAGTTTGACAATACCGTTTTACTCGCTTGCGTCCGGCGGTTCCCAAAACGACATAATGTACACGGAAGGTTGTTCCGGAGGAAGCGTTTATCCTCAGTTCCAACTTCGAACCACGCTGACGACTTCCGGCATTCCTTCTGAGGTTCCCAGTCTGACTCTAACCAGATCGCCGGAGTTTTACGTTACAGCCTATAGTATTGACTTAGATATCGACTCGGATAACGACGCCGGAGCGTTTGGCGCTCCCGCCAGCGTAGGAGATCTCTCTGATTGGGAAGACAAAATGGAGGACTCTCGATACGGGTTAGGAAAGGTTATCGTTCCCAACGACGGAGATCGGGACCGTGATGGAATATTTGACTGTTGGGACGGGTACGATTCAACGAGACAGTCCCAGAGCGCAGACCGTGCGAGTGAAGATTTTGTTCCTCTCCAGATTACAATTCCCAATGACATATCCCTTTCTAACTTGTACGTATCTTTTAACTACAATTTTTTCACTTCACTTAATCCAAGCGACGGAGGAACAAGCTTACCAACAGGACAACCCGGTTCAATAAGAATTTGGAAGAAGAATGGAGGACAGGCGCGAATCGCTTCTGACGATTTCATTACGTCGGGTTACACATATTCAGCTTCGGAGCTTGGGTTTAACAATTCCCGTACGATAACTTTGTATGTCGAAGGAATACAGGAAAACAATAACGTAACACATGCTGCGCAAGTATTGAATAGTCCTAAACAAGATTCTTGGATAACGGTAAATTTGCTAGTCGAAAATGTAACCGGCGTCAAAGAAACGGTTGCGACAGACAAAGTGCGATATGTAGTTGCGGCTCGCGATACTTTTTATTATTGTATGGCGCAGGCAGATAATCAAGACCTGCGCTGTGCCGTTGCGAGTAAGCTTATATATGAGGAAAAACCAAGTAAGAACACCCCGTTTGTTAATATAGACAAACAACTTGAGAAGTTTGGTATGTCTTTATTCGTAGACGAGATTCCGACTCAAGATCGAATTGATTTTGTTCTTGCTGACAATGGTATCATTGAAACAAGGCAACTTCATGAGTTAAGTCTTTCATTTGCTGCGGATGTTTTCTATGACTTTGTATCAAAGAAACCGATCATAGTTTTTGCTGGAACTGATGTTACTTGTATCGAAGATATTAATACAGACATATTAAACGCGCTCTCAGAAATGACGCCATACTATTCTGCAGCATTCTCTCTTGGGCATGATATGCATGAGAATAATGGTATCGATGTTGGCAAATTTGTAATAACGGGGCATTCATTAGGAGGTGGCTTAGCAACTGCATGCGCTCTCTCTGCATATTCAGATTCCGAGCCTCTCCGCGCTTTTACATTTAATGCAGCCTCGATTTCAGACTCTGTCTGTGCAGGTTATGCCTCGGAAAATGGAAATCAATATGTGGCTACTAATAGAACTAATGTCAGTAGTTTTGTTGACGCATATATAGTAAGGGGGGAAATTGTCGACCAATTTCAAAGTGATCCACTTTATCATCAGCGAGCTTTGGGAAATATCATTGAAATTGGATCGCCTAGATTATTTTTTGAGGATCAATTAAGAGCACATTTAATAGACACAGTCATCTCGGAATTGGAGCGCTGTCATTCGATTGACGATTAACTCGTCCAAAAACGCCATATTGCCGATTTTCGGCAGTTTGTTTTTTGTTTTGTGACTAATAAGATATTCACGGAACGGTCAAATGCGAAAATCACTTTTAACAAAAATATTAGACGTCGGCTTGATTTGCTACCTTTTAGCGGGGATAGCCGCGTTTGCGACGCGACCTAATCTGGATCGCCTTTACAGGAATCTTTACACAACGTCAACGGTAAAAGAGTATCGCGGCGAAGCGTCGAATTACAGAAACAGGGACGCCAAGCAGTTTGAAAAGCTTCTCATGGGTTTTTCACAGCGCAAACGCTGTTTGACAAAACTTTTAAAGATTTGCTCCGCGGCGGAAGAATATTACGCAGCGGTCAAGGAGCCGCTTCCTCCGTATATCGCCGATCCGTCCGGAACGCCGCTCCACTCCTGGCGGGTTTTGCTTCTGCCGTATCTTGGCGAGCAGAAGCTTTATGAGCAGATTAAACTTGACGAACCCTGGGACAGCGAATGGAACCGTCAGTTTCACAAGCGTATGCCCGACTGCTACTGCTGCCCTGCGCTGTCGCCCTCTCAACGGGAGGCCGGTAACGCCTGCTATCAGATGTTGGTTCGCAAAGAAGAAGACGGCGATAAACCGGCGCTTTCTAACTCTAAAACGCGCCCGAAATTTATCGAACAGGTTCCGAGCGTGAACTGGATGGATCCCTCGAATGAAATCCCGCTAGCCAAAATTACAGACGAATATTTGCTCCATGAAAAGCACAGTCTTCATATCGACGGGGGGTTTTGTTTTTTAGGAAATACAATACCTGACTTGAAGTCGCGACAGGCATGTTGGGCAAATCCAAGCGAATCGGAAGAGGACCTAAGATTTGTGAAACAACAACTCATAAAAGACTGGGAATTCGAGATATTTCATAAAAAGACCAGTCCTGACGGCAAGTCTAAGTAAAAAAAGGGGGCCAATATGAAAAAATACATGCTTCTAAGAATAGCTCTGTTCGTTCTGGCTTCCGTACTCCTTGGATTTGGCGTCTTTGACCGCATGAAGATATCCAAGGTCTTATATACGGAATCCTCGTATTTGCATGATCAGAGATTTGTTTGGGAAATGGACGTGATTTGGCGTTCCCGAGGAACGACGTCTCGACTTGGATTGTTCCCAGGCGCGATCGAAGCGCAGTACTCATTACCCCCGTTTCTCCGCAGTAGCAAGTATGCCCTTTCTGTGGCGAAAGCAGATGTAGAGCTGGCGCGGCTTGGCGCAAATTTACATGGACGGCTCTGCTCTCTCGATCGAATGCGCCGCATCCGCAAAGCGATGCAGGAATATGAAAAAGATCACGGCGAACCTGTTCCCCTCTACTCGCGGGACGAACAAGGGAATCCTCTGCTTTCCTGGCGCGTTTTGCTTTTGCCGTATCTGGCGGAAATGAATACGGACGCTTCGCGCGTTCCTTACGACCAGATTAGACTTGACGAACCTTGGTACAGCGAATGGAACAGCCAGTTTCGGAACCGCGTTCCCGAGGTATATCGAGGCGGTCGCCCGAGCGGCGCTGCGACAGGTTTCTCGCTCCTTATACCTGAAGATTCGGATCATTCCTCTTGGTTAATAGAACGAAACGATTTCGTTGAATGGATGAATCCAATGGGGGACGTCTCCGTCGACGAAATACTCGATTCCAGTTTTCTCGCCAAGGCGCGTATAACCCCCGGGCGTCCCCTCTTTAAACAGGAGAGATATATCCAAAGCGTCGCGGAAGCGATAATATACGAGGATAACTTTGAATCACTCCGAGATATAGAAAATTTTCCAGAAGACAAAACGTTTTGGCTCACGACTCCGACGCGCGAGTACTGCGTTTCGCCGGATTGCGACGGACAGAAGATTATAGAGGCGCTCTTCCAGAACCCTGTTGAATAAAGACGCCGTCCCAAAAGGGCGGCGCGCCTCGCGGCGCTTGATTTTAGTTCTGACTGCGGGGCGTACGCGCAGGGTCGCGCCGTTTATTTGCGGCGTGTTCAAAAGCGGTTTAACAGCGCCATGCCAAGGCGCTCGGGAGCCGTTTGCCCGAACCCCTGCGGTCAATAAATACGCGTCCTTTAAAAAAATTTTTCTGGGTTCGGCGGCGGTCGTTCTCTCTCGCAGAACAGCCGACCGTCGAAACGCCGATTAGAAGATCTAACGGCGCAAAACATTACCAAACATTATATTACAACGATTATAAACTCATAATATCGGCCGCCGTTCTCAAATGAAAACCGCAAGTTGCGCTCATAAAAAGGATACGGCGGGAACGAATCAATAAAAACAACGGCCGCTTTACATAATTTTTTCTTGACAAGCGGAACTTCCAAGCATAGAATAGGATTTAGAAAGTTGAGAGGCGGGTTTAAAAAAGCCGTTCAGCTTATAGTGAGGCAATATGGCGGTTTTTCCGTCCCTCTGAAAGTTGGCGATACACGCTGTCGATCGCATTTACTGTCAAGGGTGCTCATTTAACAGGATACGCCGAACGACTGAATCGGGCGTTTCCAAGGAATCAAACATGACAAAGAAAGAAATCTCAAAGCTCGTTTACAGCGACACCGGTCTGAACCAAACCGAAGCGCAACAGGCGGTTCAATCTACCTTTGCGTCCCTTACCAAGCTTTTGCTGAAGTACGGCCGCGTTGAATTGCGCGGATTCGGCGTTTTCGAAATCAAGACGCGCGCCGAACGCAAAGCGCGTAATCCGCGGACCGGCGAAGAAGTCCAAGTTGCGGAACACGAAACCGTCGTCTTCAAGCCCAGCAAGCTCATTAAGAACAGTCTGGAAGCGAAACGCGCGCGCAAAGCCAAGGCTGGCGCCGCGAAGAAAGCCGGCAAAACCGCGGCCAAAGCGGTCAAGAAGGCCTCTAAGAAAAGCCGCTGATTATTCTCGGCTTGCCTGAACCTCCGACGCGCCTCAACACGGAACGGTCCTGAAACCGCGCCGCGTATGGGGAGACGTCGCGCTTGAAAACAGAGAAACGCGCTTCGTTCGGCCCTCCGACGAAGCGCGTTTTTTGTTTTTTCACCGGAACCAAGCGAACGCGGACGTCAAAAACGAAAAACGCGCGCCGCTAAAACTAAAAGATAAACGGCGCGGCCGCTCTAACCTTTCTCTTGCGCGGCCCTTGAATCTCTCTTACGCGTTCTCAACGGCGCGGAATACGTCGGGACCGAGATTAAACGTAACGACTTCGTATCCCGGCGCGGCGTCGCGTTCGAGGACCAAGAGAGCGCCGACGTCCAACCGGCGCGCGCAGAACGCTTCGCTCTTTTCGGGGCCCAGCACAAAGAACGCCGTCGAAAGCGCGTCCGCTTCCGTCGCCGTCGGCGCAAGTACGGTCGTCGAGAGAACGCCGAGCGTCGGATAGCCCGTCCGGGGATCGACGATGTGCGAATAGCGCTTGCCGCCCGCGCGAAAGAACTGATACGTCGAGCCAGACGTCGCCAGCGCGCGGTCGCGAAGCCACAGTGTGCCGAGTCTTCTTTCAGGATAGAGCGGATGGGCGATTCCAACCGTCCACCCGGTCGGTTCGAATCGAAGCCGTTCCGCGGCAAGCAGCGCGCCGTCGGGCTTAAGCGCGTCCGGAAGTATCGCGTCGAGCGTCTCTTCCGAAGAATCGCGGCGTCTGCGCAGACCGCTCTCTTCGTCAATCTCGGGCTCTTTGTCGTCCCGCGTCCCCGCGCTTAGCTCCGCGAGAACGTCAGGGGCGTAGTCGCCGGCCCTGCCCCCGCGCGCGACGACGCCGCTCTTGCCCCCCTGAATCAGAAAGTCAAAAACGCCGCGTTCTTCCAGTTTCGCGGACGCCGCGTCGAGCGCTATTCCCTTGCCGATCGCGCCGAAATTCAGTTCGACCCCTTCTCGCTCAAAGGCGACCGTACGCGCCGCGTCGTCGAATCGCAATCTGTTCTGGCCCGAAAGCGCGAGCGCGCGCCGCAGCTTGTCCTCAGGGGGAAACTCGCCGTCCCGGTCGGCAAAGCCCCAAGCGCGCCAAAGGGGCGCGGCGGCGACGTCAAACGCGCCCTCCGTCTCTTTTCCGAGCCGAACCGAGGTCTGGAGCCAGTTCCACAGCTCTTCGTCGACGCGCACGGGCGTTTCCGCGGCCAGTAAATTCACGCGGCTCACGGCCGACGTCGGCCGAAAGACCGAGAGCGCGTCTTCGATCCGATCGACTTCGTCGAGCGCGTCGAGCGCCGCGTCCGCGCCGTCCTCGTCCGCCGACTCGTTGAGCGCGACTTCAAAATCGGACGCCATCGCTTCGCGCCGATAGACGGTCAGGGGGCCGGGCTGGGGCGCGTACTCTTCCCAGGAATTGCGTTCGTCGGTCATTGCGCCTGTTCCTTCGCTCCTTCTTTCCCGACGGGCTCTAAAAGTACGACGGCGCGCGCCTCGATCGCCTCCATGCGCCCGACCGGTCCGACCTTCTCGCCCGTCTTCGCTTTGACGTTGACCTGATCCGGTCTCACGCCGAGAATCGCGGCGATGCGATCGCGCATCCGCGTTTTAAGCGCGCCTAATTTCGGACGTTCCGCGCAGACGACGCAGTCGAGATTCGAAACGCGCCAGCCCGCCTGCTCGACCGCCTCGTTGCACAGCGCGAGAATCTCCGCGGAATCGCGCCCGCGGTTCTCTTCCGCCGTATCGGGAAAACGGTCGCCGATATCCCCCAGCGCGGCGGCGCCCAACAGGGCGTCGGCTATCGCGTGAAGGAGGACGTCCGCGTCCGAATGGCCTAAGAGCGCGTGCGAGAAAGGAATCGTTACGCCGCCAAGCCGCAGCGAAGAGCCTTCGGTAAATCGGTGAAGGTCGCAGCCGTAACCAACTCGATACATAATTCGCCCTTTCCTATGTCGACCTCCGCGCGCGACGCGGCGGAAATCTGCTTTTTCTCACGCGGCGCGCTCTTCGGCGGCGCGGTCGGCGCGCGCCTGCCAGGCAAGCTGCGCCGCGTTCCATAAGTTATGCCATAAAACGTATAACGTCGGACCGAGCGCGGCAAGCGGCCCGGCGTAAAGCGTCGCGAACGCGATCATGACGGCCGTGTTCTTCTGACCGAGCGTCTGGCTCGATTCCGGACGGTATTTCTTCTCGCCGACCAGGTAGCCGGCGGTAAAGTTAAAAACGCACGCGAGTAAGGAAATCGCGCCGACGCTCAACAGGATTTGCGGCCCGACTCCGTTGGCCGGATCGCGAATGAACGCCGAAGCGCGGCACGCGATTACCGTAACCATAAAGACCCACGCGGCAAAAGTAACGTTCTTAAACCGCTTAGGCCACGCCGCGGCGCTCGGCGCGGCGGCGCGCCATACGCGCGCGAGCGCTATCGGAACGACCATCGTCAGGGCGACGCTGCGCGCGACGTCCAAGACGTCCGAAAGGAATCCCTCGTTCGTCGACGCGCCTTCAAGAGCCCACGGCAGGAGAAGCGGAAGCGTCAGCATAACGACGAACGTCGTCAGCATGAGCCCTGCGGCGATATATTCGACCTCGCGTTTCAAAAAGCTCGCGATCGCGGGCGCGGCGGTCGCCGTCGGAGCCATGCCCGTAAAGAACGCCGCCAGCGCAAGTTCGTGATCCCCGCTCAGCGCCGCGACCAGCTTATAGCCCAAGACGCCGGCAAGCAGGTTCAAAACGACGATCGCGACATGGCTCGCGCGTATCCTGATTTTATGGAAATTCAGTCCCAGGAACGTCATGAACAGCATGAACCCCACCGTCCAGGGAATAATCCACTTGAGCGCGGCGCCCTGCGGAAAAAACCAGCCTACGACAAAGGCTCCTATCAACGAAAGGGGGCGAATCATCGCCGACATTGGCAAACCTCGGCTTTCTCAATCGAAACGCGGTCTTAACGTTTGACTTCAAAGAGAATCAAGCGGATCGACGTCGACTATCCACTGCACGTCCCGCGGCGTCTTCAGCTTCGCGGCGCACACGCGCTCGGCGGCCTCGCGCAGCAAGTCTCCGGGCGCGCCGAGCGCCTGGAGATGAAATCGGTAGTTCCCGCGCAGTTTCGCGAACGGGGCGGGAGCGGGCCCTAAAATTTTCGCGGCGAGCGGCGGTCTTGGCCGCTGAACGGCCTGCGGGGAAATAAACGTTCGCCCTGCGGCGTCGCGGAACATTTCGTTCCCGGCGGGCGGCGGGGGCGGCGCGCTCGGATTGAACCCGCGTTCTAAATTGACGGCGCGAATCGCTCCGCGCAGCTCTTCGGCGAGACGCTTGGCAAATTCGTCGGCGTCTTGCTCGCTCGGACTGCGCACAATAAACCGAATCGCCGACATAAACGGCGGAAAGCCCGTCATGCGGCGCAGTTTCAGCTCGCTTTCCGCGAATTCTTCGTATTCGCCGCGAGAGGCCGCGACGATCGCCGGATGATCCGGCTGATACGTCTGAACGACCACCTTGCCCTCTTTGTCGCCCCGGCCCGCCCGGCCGGACGCCTGCAGGATGAGATCGAACGTCCGTTCCGAAGCGCGGAAATCCGGGAGATGAAGCGCCACGTCCGCGTTGATAATCCCGACGAGCACGACGTTGGGAAAGTCGAGTCCTTTGGCGATCATCTGCGTGCCGAGGAGAACGCGGTACTCCCCGCGGCGAAAAGCCGAAAGGAACTTCTCGTGCGCGTCTTTCGCCTGCGTCGTGTCGGAATCCATACGCAGAAGGGGAACGTTCGGAAAACGCGTCGCGAATTCCTGCTCTAACTTTTGGGTCCCGAAACCGCCGTATTTAATCGCGTTCGCGCCGCAATAGGGACATGTTTTCGGCGCGGGAATCTGATAGTCGCAGTAGTGGCAAATCGCTATCTGCTGCGTAATGTGGTGCGTCAGCGCGACGTCGCAGTCGGGGCATTTGAGCGTCTCGCCGCACGAGGGACATTGAATATGCGTCGAATAGCCGCGGCGATTGAGCAGCAGCACGACCTGATTGGTCGGATCGGCGTCGAGCGCGGCCTCGATATCGCGGCACAGACGCTGGCAGAGCGCGCCGACGGAGAATCCGGACGCCGTTTTCGTTCGCATATCGACGACGTAAACGGGCGGCATGGGCAAATTGCGAACGCGGCGGCTGAGCGTAAGGAGCCGGTAATTATTCAGTTGGACGTTGCGCCAGCTTTCAAGAGAGGGCGTCGCGGATCCTAAAACGAGGGGCGCGTTCTCGCGCTGGGCGCGCCAGCGCGCGACGACCCGCGCGTGATACCGCGGAACGACGTCCTGCTTGAACGACGTCTCGTGCTCTTCGTCGATTACGATGAGGCCAAGCCGCGGCGTCGGGGCAAAGATCGCGCTGCGCGCGCCCACGACGACCTTTGCTTTTCCGGTCGCAATCTTCTCCCATTCGGCTTTCCGTTCAAGATCGGTGAGCCGGCTGTGCAGTACGGCGACCGCGCCGAGCCGCGCGCGGAAACGCTGGACCGTCTGCGGCGTAAGGCTGATTTCCGGAACGAGAACGATCGCCTGCTTGCCGTACGAAACGACCTCTTCTATCGCGCGGATATAGACTTCCGTCTTTCCGCTGCCGGTCGCGCCGCGCAAAAGGAAGGTCGGCGCCTCTTCGTTGCGGAGCGCGCCGAGAATCGCGTCGAGCGCCGACTGCTGTTCGTCGTTGAGAACGTGCGGCTTGCCCGGCTCGACGTGTTTTTCCGCTTCGATAAGTTCCGTATAGAAATCGCTTACGCGGCGAACGCGGCGCAATTTAAGAATCCCCAGATTTTTGAGCGCGGTTATCGGCGCGATCGAACATTTGGCGATTCGCGCAAGTTCCGACGCGGTCGGAGGTTCGTCCAGTTTGCGCAGCTCGTCGAGAACGAAACGCTGCTTCGGCGTGAGGAGGTCGTACTGGCTTTTGTTCTTAACAGAATCGACGCGCGCGAGCAGCTTGTCGGCGTTGGGCGCAAGCTCATAGACGGTCGTGAGCCGCGTCCCGATCGAATCGCGCACGCCGACCGGAACGATTCCGTCGAGCGTCGCGCCGATCGGAGAAAGATATCGCTTCGCGAGCCAAAGCCCGAGTTCAAGCAGTTTAGGCGAGAGAACAGGCTTGCGGTCGACGGCGTCGGTAAGCTCTTTAAGTTTAAAGATTTTCTTCGTTTGCGGCGGTTCCGGTTCCGGTTCGGGCGCCGGGACGTCCGCTTCGGCAAAGAGAGGCGTGGCCGACTGGGACTTAGCCGGCGCGCGTTTCGCCGGTTTCGCAGGCGCGGCGTCCTGCGCGAATTCGCTCGCGTCGCGCTGGACGACCTCGACGCAATACGCGGTTACAGAACGGTTTCGAACGCCAAGGGGCGCCAAAACGCGCACGCCCGGAACGACCGCGTCCGCGAGCCGGTCCGGAATCTTATAGTCGAAAACGCCGTCCGGACCGTCGACAAACGCCACTTTCGCAACGTTTATCTCACGTTTCGGATCGTACGTTTCCCACGCGGGAAAGGACGCGTCAAAGAAGGAATGGCCGGAACCTGTCATTTGTCAATCGCCGTCCCTTTCTTCAAAAAGTTGGAGTCCGAGCACGAGAGGAGGAGCTGCAGCAGATCTTGAACGGGCGCGGCGCGCAATTCTTCGGAAACTGTTTTTCTAACGCCGTTTCGGAAGAGTTTGAACTCTAAAAGACCGAGAATCCGCTCGTATTCGTTCATAAAACTCTCCCGCGTCGGCGCGGGGCCCGGTCAAAGGGCGCTCGCGCCGATAATATCCCTATCGGCGCGCGTCATTTCCATAATTTGCGATCAAGCGTTCTATATTGAATCGCTTCCCAAAGATGCTGTTCCCCTATCGTTTCGTCCCCTTCCAAATCGGCGATCGTTCGCGCCACGCGCAAAATTTTATCGTGAGCGCGCGCGGAGAAGCCGAAGTCGTTCATCGCTTTTTCGAGGAGCCGGCCGCATTCGGGAGAAAGCCGCGCCCAAAGGTCGAGATGCCGTCGGCGCATACTGGAATTAACGAGAATATTCGTTCCCTCAAACCGCGCTTCCTGAATTTTTCGCGCGCGGAGAACGTCGGCGCGAATCTCGGCGCTCGACGTCTGCGGTTCGGTCGACGAAAGTTCGGAGTACGTAACGGGCGGCGTTTCTATATGGACGTCGATGCGGTCGAGGAGCGGCCCGCTCACGCGCGCCATATACCGCTCGATCTGCTGGGGCGTGCAGCGGCATTCGCGCCTGGGATCGGTGCGGAATCCGCAGGGGCACGGGTTCATCGCCGCAATGAGAATGAACTTGGCCGGGAACGTCTCCGTGCGGTTCGATCGGGTAATCGTCGCTTTGCCGTCTTCAAGGGGCTGACGGAGCGCTTCGAGCGTCTTGCGGTTGAACTCGGGCAGCTCGTCCAAAAAGAGAACGCCGTTATTGGCAAGGCTTATTTCGCCGGGCGTCGGATGCGCGCCGCCGCCGACAAGCCCCGGTTCGCTGATCGAATGATGCGGTTCGCGGAACGGACGCGTCGCAATGAGCGGCATGTCCGACGTCACCTTGCCGACCGCGCTGTAGATCTCCGTCGTCTCGAGCGCCTCGTCGAGCGTCGGAGGGGGCAGAATCGTCGCCAAACGCTTCGCCAGCATCGTTTTGCCCGTTCCGGGAGGCCCGAACATAAGGACGTTGTGCGCGCCCGCCGCGGCGATTGTCATGGCGCGTTTCGCGGTCTCCTGACCGTGCACTTCGGAAAAGTCGACGTCGTACTGCGCGAGACGCTCAAATTCGTCGCCCAAAAGGCCCGGCGTCGGTTCGATCGGCAATTCGCCGCTCAGAAATCCGACCGCCTCGCCGATCGACGTAACGGGTATCGCGTCGATTCCGTCGACAAGCGCGGCCTCTTTGGCGTTCTCGTGGGGTACGACGACCCCGCGCAGCCCCATCGCTTTCGCGCGGCGCGCAAACGCCAGAACGCCGCGGCACGGGCGCGTCGACCCGTCAAGGGCCAACTCGCCGACAATCGCGTAGTCGTCAAAATTAAGCTCCGCGCGGCCGGCCGCCGCTATCTGCCCCAACGCGATGGGAAGATCGAAAGAAGAGGCCTGTTTCGGAAGATCCGCCGGCGCGAGATTGACCAGAAACGCGCCGCGTATACCGCGGAACCCGGAGTTACCGACCGCGACGCGAACGCGAAACGCGCTTTCGCGAACGACCGCGTCGGCAAGCCCGACGATCGTCGTCGTCTGTTCGATTGCGGACCCGTCGTCGGAAGGAGAAAACGAGACTTCCACGTCGATCGGATAGGCGGAAGCGCCTTGAAGCGAGAACGTCTTTAATTTCGTCAGCATTGTTGTTTAGGCTCCACCGAAACGCGCGGTTCCGCGTTCGTTGTCCCGCGTCGCGGCGCGGCGCGGACGGTTTGAAAGACGCGAAGCTCAGGCGTCCTTTGCTTTGCCGTCTGAGGGCGCGTCCGGCTTTTTCGCGTTCCCTCGCGAAGACGCGCCCGACTTCCTCGCGCCGCCCTTGGCCGAGGACGCCGGTTTTTTCGCGCTCTCCTTTACCGCGGCGTCGGGCTCCTTGGCGGGCGCTTCTTCCGACGCGGCCGGCTTGTCCGCGTCGCCGTTCGCCGGATCGCCGCTCTGAGCCGCCGCCGCTTGCGCCAGCGCGGGCGCGTCGTGTTCAAAGACGCCGTAACTGCGGAACCGCTGATAGCGCTTCTCGACAAGCTCGTCGATCGGAATCTTCGTGAGTTCGCGCAGCTGCGCGCGCAGATACTGTTTTATGCGCATCGCCATGAGCTGATGATCGCGATGCGCGCCGCCAAGCGGCTCCTCGATAACGTCGTCGACCACGCCGAACTTCAGGAGATCTTTGGAGGTGAATTTGAGCGCTTCGGCCGCTTTGTCTTTGAACGAGCCGCTCTTCCAGAGGATTCCGGCGCACCCTTCCGGACTAATAACGCTGTAGTACGAGAATTCGAGCATCGCGACGCGGTCGCCCAGGCACACGCCGATCGCGCCGCCGCTGCCCCCTTCGCCGATAACGACGCAGACGATCGGGGTCCGCAGCGTCGAAGCGACGAACATGGAGTCGGCGATCGCCTGCGCGATTCCGCGCTCTTCGGACGCAATGCCGGGAAAGGCGCCCGGCGTGTCCACAAACGTGACGATCGGGAGCCCAAACTTCGCGGCAAGCTTCATTTTCGCGATCGCTTTGCGGTATCCTTCCGGATGCGCGCATCCGAAATTGCACGCGACGCGGTCTTTGAGATCGCGCCCGCCCTTCTGATGACCCACGACCATGACTTTGAACTCGTCAAGCTTCGCCCAGCCGGTTCGAATCGCGCGGTCGTCGCCAAACGTCTTGTCGCCGTGAAGTTCGACGAACTCGTCGAAAACGAGGTCGAGATAATCTTTCGTCTGCGGACGGTCCGGATGACGCGAAACTTCGACCGTCTCCCACGCGGTAAGATTCGCGTAAATCTTGCGCGTCAATTCGGCGAGCCCGAGCCTGAGACGATGAATTTCGTCGCGGATTTCGGGCGAACTGGCGTTTTGACGCAACGCTTCAAGACGCGCTTCCATTTCAAAAATGGGCTTTTCAAACGAAAGTCGTTGCTCGGAGGACGACATTACCGCTCCCTAAAAAAGTCAAGCTGTGAGACGTCGGCGCGCCGCAAACGCGGCGTCCGTCGAGGAACCGCTCCTCAACGTGGGACTGCGCCCCGCCCCTGAACCGCGCAAAAAAGAGCGCGAACTCGAGGCGCTGTCCCGTCTGATTTATTCTATGTAGTATACCCGACAAGGCCGGTTGGCGTCAAGAATCGCGGCCCGGCGTTTCGGCATAATTTGGCTAAAAACAAGGGGACGCGTCCCACAGTTCGACGGCAAACGCGGACGTTAAAAGACGGGCCGTTATTGCGCCTCTTGCGCAGACTGCGCAAACCGGCGGTTGTTCAGATCCTGAGCCGCCGACGCGTACATTCTGATAAACAGCGGATGCGACCACAACAGATAAGGCCACGGCACGCAGACAAGGGACGCCAGGCAGGCGAGAACGCAGAAGAACACGACGCGTTTCAGACTGATCGCGCAAGGTCTGTTGTCGCCCTTGCCATAGTTCGGATCGTTTACCGTACATTCGAAGAGCGCGCGGTTTACGTCGATCGCGCCCCCGTAAAACGAAACGAAGAACCAGTACAAATTGAATCCGGGTACTAAGAGCAGGCACGCGGCTTTGCCCGGCGTCGTCCGCGCGAACTTTTTCGGAATAGAGCTCCAAAACGAATGGACAAACAGCATGCCGCTGCACACGCCCGCCGCCGTGAGGAGGAAGTTCACAAAAAGGAACGAGACAAGTATCGCTCCGAAAACGTTGCGGCATTCCTTCCAAAACAGGTCAAAGTCCGAGTTGTACTGAAAGCGGAAGGCGTAAAAAACAAAGGCGGACGTCAGCAGAAAGAAGACCGCCGCGGCCAAGTTCGTAAAGATCGCCGTCCAATGCCGGCTCTCCAATCTGCGGTTCAATTCCGTTAAATCTTCCCAAAACCCTTTGCGATTCCTCGGCGGGATCGCGTTCGGGCGGCTGGATCGCGGAGAAAGGATGAAGCGCGGCGTCCAATTCGGGCGCGACGTCCGCCATGCGGCGGCGCGGCTCCCCTTTGCGCCAGACCGCGGCGCCTTCGTCGACGCGCTTTGACGTCCATAAGTCCCAAAGATTTTCGGAAGTGTACGGGCCGTAGACGACGCGCCGGTCCCCTTCGACGAACCACACGGGCGCGGCGGCCGGATCTCCGGAAACGCCGCCCGCAAGAGGCGAACGCGCGGGCCGAAGCCTGCTAAGCGCTTCCGCGAATGCCGGCTCCTGAGAAATTGGGCGCGGAGACTCCCCTTTGCGCCAGACAAGCGAATCGCGCGTCGCCTCGTCGGCCGCCAGAAAATCGGCGATCTGCTTAACCGTGAAGACGCCAAAACCTTCTTTTCCGTCCGGACTTATATACCATTCGGCCGCGCCGGACGACTCCGATCCGCTTTGCGTCTGGGAGCCTAAGCCTAATTCGCTCGGCGTTTTCCATACGGTCTTATCGGTCGACAGTTTCGCGTCCGATTTGAGAGAACCGTCGGCGAGCATGCTCTTGATCTTCTCTTCGTCGAAAGGGCCGAACGGACGGCCGTTTATATCGACGTAATAGCGTTTGTTCGACGGAGGCGTCATGGCGTTCCAAAGGTCGAAAGTTATTGATTGTTCGGTTCCACTCGCTGATAGACCGGCGTCCAGCGATACTGCGCCCAATCGCGCGCGGAATTGAGTTCCGGTTTCCCGTCGATAAATTCGCCGCACCGGACTGCCGGCGAATTTCCGCGCGCGATCCATAGGGTCGCGCTCTTGGCGAGCTTCTTTCGAACGGCCTCGGAATCGCCAAGTTTTACGCTCGCTTCGCCGTCGGACGCGTCGATAAAGCCAACCCATTCGTACCGGGGCCACGAAACCGCGGCCGCGGCCTCAAATTCTTTTTCCACGCCTTTTAGAAGGTCCGATAACGATCCGGCTTCATTCCAAATTGCCGATGCGATTTCTCTATTGGCTTGCGCCTCTTTCCCATATTTGAAAGGATCAAAGTTAATAACAAATTCTTTGTCGAGACACGCTTCCTCAAAACGCTCGGCTGCCGTTTCCAAACCGGGACATTTGGCGGCTCTTTCGAGAACTTCTTTAAGAATTTTAACCTTAATCGACGGATCCAACTGCGCGTCGGTCGCGCGGCATACATTGTTCAGAAATTCCGCAACGTATTTGATAAGGTCGCGTGGTCCGTCAAATTTCCGTTCCGCAAGTTCTCTGTGCCATTGGGACTGAACCGTTTCTGAGAAATCTTCGGAACGGAAGGTTTCGGCTGTAAAAGAGCTCAGCTTGTTCCATTTTCCCGTTTCAGTTTCGCTTATCTGCCGTTCAACCTCTGCGTCGTTCGGACCGGTAGGTATTTTATTCAAATAGACGTATTCTTTTGTAACACCGTCGTAATACAGATAGAGCTTTTTCGAATAAGGCTCCAGCGCCTCTCTCAGGGCTTTTTCCAATTTATCGAACCCGCCCGCTTCGGCAAATCCGCGCCAGTCCCGAATCTTCTCTTCCAGCTCCGAATATTCGGGCGCAAAGTCGAGCATTTCTTTCGCGCCTTCGGCCATAGAGCTGAACTGGGCAAACGCGTCCGCATTTTTCGCCCACGCGAGCGGATCGCCGTTCTTACCGATAAAGAGATTGTAGCGTTCGGCGCGAGCCGCGTTTTCGACGTCCTTTTTCGCGCTTTCGACAAGCGCAGCGCTCTCGCCGTCAAGGGCGGCGGAGCCGAGTTTTTCGCTATACGATGAAACGGAGCCGACTTGCGAAAGGAGACTGCGCGTGAACTCGTCGTCTTTTTGTCTCAGAGCGAGGCGCTTTTCCAGCCCGTCGAGCTGCGTCTCGATCGCGTCTAACTCCTGAATCAGCGTACTTTCTATCTTGGAAGTCTCCTGCGCGGCGCGCAGCGACGTCAGAAAGCTCCTCGCTTTGGCAATCGCGGGCGCGGCGTCGCCGCCCGATTTTTCTTTCGCGGCTTCCAAGTCTCCTGCAAGCGTCTCCAAATTCGTTCGGAATTCGTCGTTTACGCGCGCGCTGTTTTCGCTCTCGACTTTCCGGTACCGCTTCTGCAGCTGTTCGTACTTATCGAGCTCGTCCTTCGTTCGGCACAGATCTTTAAGACTTGCGACCGGCGGCAATTCGTTGTTTTTAAGCTGATTCGCGTACTTTATCATCTCGTCGTTCAGGCGCGAGGCGCGTTTATTTTCCGCTTCCTGAACTCTGGCGAACCGTTCTTCCGCCTTTTCGTAAGCTTCCGTATTTTTGTAGTTAGGATGCTTTTTACCGGTTCTGTCGACGAGCGCGGCCGCCTCCTCGAACGCGGCGTAGACGTTATTCCGCTCAAACTCGTCGAGCTTCGAGTTAATCGTCTCGGCCGCCTTATTCGCGTCACGCTGCGTCTGCGCGCGGTAGATCGAAAAGAGCGCCGCGACGCTGAAGAGAACGAGAATCACGGCGCCCGCGGTCATAACGACCGTACTGCGCCGGCTCTTCTGCAGCTGCAGCGATTCGACGCGCCGCGCGCACGCCGCCTTCAGCGCCGGATCGAGCTGCATCTGCGCGTTTTCCGCGAGCATCTCGGCCGTCGCCATGAGATTCGACAGTTTATCGACGTCGTCGAGCGTTTCCGAAGCGCGCGCAAGTTCTTTTGTTTTGCGCTTTAATTCGGCCCGCGCCTGCTCCCGGCGCTCGATTTGCGCCGAGCGCCGCTGGAGCAGTTCGACCGTCTCGCGCTCGTCCGGTTCCAGGTAGCCGAGCGCGGGCGCAAAGACGCCGGTACGATAGCTATTCAGGCAGGCCAACTCGGCCTTTTCGTCGTTCTCGGAATACGCGACCGCCCATCGGTTGAGCAGTTCGCGCAACTGCGCCGTCAGAGTCGAACTGGCGGCAAACGCTTCCCACGCATGGAGATTCGTCAGCAGCTCCTGAGAAACGGGCGTAATTCGGTTCGGAGATTCCAATTCGGCGAGCGCCGCGCGAAAGAATTCTTCCGGCGGATTGCTCGAATCGATCTTTTTGAGATCGTTGGCAATTTCCCGCTCGCGCGCCTTTTCCAGTTCGCCGATCGAGCGGATAAACGACTGGCATTTCGGGAATTTCGCGCGAAGCTGATAGAGAACGTCGAGCCGGTCTTTCGGCGCGGCGCCCTGCAGCGCCAAAAGGCGGTGGCGCGCAAAGAGATCGCGCGATTCCTCGTACGAAAAGTAGAACAGCTGCATCTCTTTGCCGTTGTCCGCCGACACTTTAGCGGCGACGTCGCATCCGAGCTGCCGGCAGATCGCCTGCCACTCGTCGACGTTTTCAAACGAGAGAGCCTGAAATTCGTTGAGAAGATTCCCGTCCTGCACGAGCCGCGCGGCTTCGCAAAGAGCCCCGGTATGAACGCACGCGACCGCGCGGCCGAGCCGCTCGTCGAGCCGGCGGCAGCGGGACGCGTAATCGCTCGCCAATCTCGAAAGAGCGTCGAACGTAAGCCCTTCGGGATCGGCAAGGACTCTCTTGATCTTTTCTACTATTTCTACGCTGGTCATCTTTTAGCGCCTCGGCGTCTAACGGAAACTGTTCCAAAGAAAAAACAAAAGCTGCGGAAAGTTACCTTCTTCTCTTAGTTTCTGTAACCGGTTCGCTGGCCGCGCTGAACGTCGTTTCGCCCAGCAGAATCCAAGAGTCCGGCGACCGTCGCCCGCCCCCTTTCGTAGGCGCGAGATAGAGCCGGAACGAATGATCGGAGTCGATAAATTTGCGTATTGTACGCATGGCGATTTCGACTTTCTTTTCCGTCTCCGTTTCCAGATCGGTCTCGCTGGGAGAACTGAAGACGCTCCTGGAGCCGACGTTCACGTAACTGCGCCGTTCTTCATTGCGGTAGAAGTCGTTCAGTTCGTTCTCTAACTGTATTTCGTCGACGTATTTAACGCACTTTAAGACGCGCCCGTTCGTACTGCGCGTAAAGCGGAACGTCATAAAATCGACCGTGTCGTACGAAGACAGTTTCATGCGTAAAACGTAGTCGACGGTCGAGCGGTCAACCGCGAGCGCTTCGGCTTTCTCCTGACCCGACTGAGAGGAGGGATTGAACAGGAGAACGTAAGCGTAATCCTTATCGGAACGTCCAAGCGTGTCGGCCGTTTCAAGGGACGGATGCGGCCGATCGCCGCCAATCGCGGCGGCAAGCTCGTTGCAGACGTCCAGCTGAATCGACGCGTCGTTCTTAAACCGGCGCGGTTTGAGGAGTTGGACGAAATCCGTCGCAAAGACTTCTTTTCCGTCCGACTTCGCTTTTGAAGGAATCGTTACCGTCCACTTAAACTTCGACGCGGCGAGAAAATAATCGCGAGCCAGTTCGCTCGACGCCACAAAGGACAGTAGCCCGCTTGAACCGCCGTAATTATTGAATTCCAACGTAAGCGAGCCCGAATCGCCCGCACGTTCGGCGCTCTCGACGTTAAACGCAACCTTTTTAACCTGTTCCGGTTCCGAGGGCGACGGCGTTTGGTCGTCCGTAAAGACAAACGGATCTTCCAGTTCGTCGGATCCGTCCTCTTCCTTCGGCGCGAAGTCGACCTTTTTCGTGAGAAGCCGCCGCTCTTCGCCGACGAAACGCCCTTTCCGCGCGGCGTCCCCTTCGATACTGCACGTAATTTCAATAGTTGCGCCGTATTTCTCGCAAACGGCCCAGACGTCGTTCAGTTCGTCTTGAACGGTTCCCACTAATTCGCTGCGGAGCGACCGCGCGGTTTCGCCGAACCGGTCGAAGTCGACGGCCGCTTCCCCGACGTTGAAACTCTCAATAAACTTTTCCAGCGCGCGCTGTTCCGAATTAGAAAGAACGCTCGTATAGGTCGTCGGAACGGCCGTCCTGCGTCCTTGAGTTTTATCGTCAGACTCGTTTTCTTTTTTATCGGCGGCCGTTTTGCCGGGCGTCGTTTGACTCGCCGTCGCTTTGCCGGACGACGTTTGCCCTGCCGTCGTTTTGTCCGCGGTCGTTTTGCCGGTCGAATCGGGCTTCTTATTATCGCCGCGCCCGACGGCGGAACTTCCTTCGGATCCGCCGTTCTCTTTTGTCTTTCGCGGACCGCCAAGGCCGCCTTCCGGGATTTGGGCGAACGGATTGTCGGCGGCGCCCGATTTCGAATTCGAGCCGCTCCCGCGAGGCGCGTTCTCCTTTGAGCGCGCGGAACCGCCGTCCGAACGCTGACGCGGCTCCGGTTTCTCCGGCTTCTTTTCCTGCGGCAAGGCCCATAAGTCGTCGGAGTTCTGCCCGTCCTCTTCGCCGTCGACGGGGAATATCTTCTCCGCGCTTGGATTTTGGGTCTGTTCCGGCCTCGCTGACGCCTGAACTTCGTCGTGAGGATTAAGCAGTTTCGCGACGCTCTTTAGGGGACTGCGCCCCATGCACGTGAGAATGAGAGTCGTTAGGAGCGCGGCCGCTATTCCGCCTAGCCCTACCCATAAGCTGTACCGCAAGATAGCGCGGAACGTTTTATTCGTTTGAAGTCCGTCGGAAGCGTACTCCTCCTGATCGCGGTCGATAAAGGAATCGCGCGAAATTTTAAGTGGAACCGCGGGATCAAATACGGGCGGCCGATTGGGAGCGGACGAAGAGAGCCGCGTCGAATTTCTCGAAGCGCGTTCAAAAGAAAGCGGAACGGGCTGCTTGCCGGACGCTTCCGTATTCAGAGCGGTCTCCGGCGCGGACGTCGGGGTTACGGGCGGCGCGGACCACGTCGGCGCGGCGGAGACCTTGCCGGCGGAACGCGCGATCGCGACGAGATTCGCGGCGACCGTCGAACGCGCGTACGTTTCGACGGCGGGCGCGCGCTCGGGATTCGTTAGATCGATAATGAATAAGTCGGGCAGAACGCGGAAGATCGACTCTTCGGGCGACCCCTTAATGACCGCTTTCCACTGGCAGCGAACGCCGGGCAGCGACTTGGTAAAATAGGTCGAAAACGTTTGATTCCAACGGAGTTCCGGCGGAAGGAGCGCGATCGCTTCCTGAAAAAGACGCAGCACGTTGCAGCTCGGTTCCACGATCAGGAGCGCGGCGCGCGCCGTATACGTCGTCGCGGCAAGCGCGCCGGCCCAGCCCGGATCGCCGAGGACTTTCGACCACTCGTCGCACGTCGGCGCGATTTCCGGCGTCGGAGGGAACGTTATCGAGCCCTCAAACTGCTTGGGGCCTTCCGTCCAGCGTTCCGCAAACAGGCCCGGCTGAGCGACAAGCGCCGCGGGCCCCGCTTTGCACAAATCGCGCTGTTCTAAGACGTAATGGCACGCGATTTTATTATCGCGGGACGTATAGTCGACGCCCGCGTCGCTGATGCGCGAGACGACGCGCCGGCTTCCGCCTTGAGCGCTCAAAAGCATGTGCGAATAGACGACCGGATTCGCGCCCGGCGCGTTCGATTGCGAGACGCGGCGGTAGCCGGAGATCTTTTCCAGCGTCGAAACGACAGACTCAGGCAGTTCTTTCGAACAGGCGACTGTGCAAAATCCGTACGAACCGGGCTTTAGCCCTTTGGGTACTGACGTGTATACAAGTTCGAAAGCCATATCGTTTTCCTCCGAAACCGCTTGAATCGGCGTCTTAAACTCGCGCGTTCGGCGCGCTACTCGCGGCGCCGGTCGATCGCCGTTCCCACGTCGGCGGAGTGGGCGGGCACAACGCCGTTAGTGAGTCGCGACAGCGCGTACAGCATGGGCACGTCGACCCATATCGGATTGATATTCTTCACGCGAAAACCGGACCGGCCCGTCGTCGGATCGATTTCAGGCGAAACGCCCGTCGCGCTCACCGGAATATAGATCACCTCTTCCGCGAAGCTTTCCGCGGAAGAGACAAAATCGGGCGTGCGCTTCATGAGCAGCGACCGCAGCCGCTCGCTCACCGCCTTAACGCGGTCGACGCGAAGATAAGAATACACCGTTCCTTCGTAATACGCGGTCGAGACGGGGTCTTTTCGGAACTCGTTCGACGGGAGCAGGTTCTGCCAAACGTCGAGCTTCGTGACGACGACGACAAGCGGCTCCTTAAACCGATCGTTCATATACATTCCGCGCGTGGCGCGAATACGGCGCGTCATCTCCGAAAAGACCGCTTCCTGACGTATCGGCGAACGGCGGAATTCGTCGTTCCGATCCCCTTCGTCGAGCTGCGGATCGTTAGAAACGACCCGGCACGCCGCGCGGAACCGCGCGTCCTGCGTCGGATCGAAGAGAAAGAACAGGCATCCGCAACGGCCCAAATGGCGCGTCACGGGCGAGGACGAAGAATCGGAATCGCGCGTCGGGAGATAACTTTCGCCCGCATTGTCGTAGAGACAGACCGTCTTCGAAAGAGACGACGCCTTGCTGCGATTCGGATGATCCCGCGCCGGAGACGCGAGAAAGATAAACGGCTGAGGATAGACGACGGTCTGATCGTCGTACTGCACCGAATTATAGAGGTCGCCCTGCTCTTCCGTTTTATCGATGCGGACGATGCGGTCTTCTTCGCTGAGAAACTGAAGCGATTCGTACTCCTGAAGCCGGCGGTTCATCTCGGGCTCCGCGTCGGTAAAGTCGACCTTGAACTTTTTCGGCAGAATTTTGCGCAGACGCCACGTCGAAGACGCGAGATAGTACGACTTGCCGGACGACGGCGCGCCCACGATCGACATGAAAATTGTACTCGCTTCAAGAGACGCGGCCGGTATGTGAAGATGGCAGTGCGGACAGGCGAACTCGCGGCAGGAATAGCCGTTCGCGTCGAGCGCAAATCCGCGAAGGTCAAATTCCGTCGGCAAGAAACGTTCGTGCTCCGTCTCGCCAAGCTTCATATCGCCGACAAGCCCGGGCGATTCCGCTATCCACAGAACGTCTTCCGGCGGAAAGGACGTCCAGCAGTGCGGACAAACGACCGTCTTAAGCAATCGGCGTTTGGCGTTTACCGGCGATTTCGACATAACAAGCGCTCCTGTCGGGTTCGAATGAGAGAAGCTCCCCAATTCCACGCGCCGCGCCAATCGCTTAGGCGCGTTAGAAGTAGAAGGTCAGCGTCTTCTGGGCGCGGGTACTTGGCGCGCGAAGCTTATTTCCGCCCTCTTCGGCGATCTTTAGCGCCTCGATAAAGATTTGACGGAAATCTTCGGCTTTTGTTCCGGCCCCGTCGACGCCCAGACGGTCGTATTCTTTCTTTTTGATCTCGTTCGCAACGGCGCTCGCCTGCCGGAATCCTTCCAGATTCTTGCCCTTGGCGATCGCGTCTCGAGCTTCGGCGAGCTCCTCGCGCGCGCGCTCGACGGGATCGGAACTCTTTTTGGGCGGCTCGGGCTTCGGTTGCGGCTTAGGGACGTTAGCGGGCGCTGGGGCCGGAGGAGGCGGCGTCTTGGCCGACGGCTTGACCGCGGCCGGAGAATCCGGTTTCGCGCGCGATTGAACCGGTTTCTTCGCCGACGCCGGAACCGTAGACGGGCGCGGTTCGAGCCCTTCGGTCGACTTCCGAAGGCCCCCTTCCCGTTTCGGCGATTTCGCAAACGCGTCGCCCATGCCGCAATACGCGGCAAAGACCAGCGCCGCCGTCAGTATGGCGGCGGTCGTTCGCAAAATTCGTTTCGTTGAAAAACAGGCGCGCATATCCGTCTCCCAAAATCGCGCGAACCGCTCGCGCTTTAACGTAATTATTTCTAAAAAAAGCGTAAAAAACAAGCGAAAAAGGGCTCTTTAAAGGAAAATTCCATAGATTTCTCAACGCCCGCAACGCGTTATTCCGCCTTCTGATTCGTTCCGCCCTGGTCGGCGACGAACGTCCCTTCTTTTCCGACGATCGGCCGAAGGTCGTACTCGCGCGCTTTTAGGAAATCGCGGAGAACGGAATATTCGGCGTAAGAATCGTTCGCGACGACGATTGAAATCTTGTCTTTGCGAGGATTGCAGTTCGCAAACGCGCGTTCGAGCTCCGCCTCGACGTCGGACGCGTTGAGATCGACGCCGCGCCACGGCTTCGGCTCGGTTCTTATCTCGGCGGGCTTGTCCTCGACGACGACGAAATCCTCCGTATTGAGTTCGCCCGTCCATTCTTTGCCGTCGAACGCGTGCCAGAAATAGAGCCGGCCGTATTTCAGTACGACGGCGACTTCGTTTTTGATCGACGCGCGCATTTGCGGCGTCGACGTCTTGCGCGCCTTGGCGCTCAGCGCGGCGTCCGCGGCGTCCTGCGCCCGCGCGACCGACGCGCGCGCCTCGTCGAGCTCCTTTTCCAGCCGTTCCCGGTCGGTCTTCAGCGCCTTCTTGCGCGCCTCGATCGCCTCGATTTCACGCGCCGTCTTCGCGTTCGCGTCGGTCGCGGCGAGCAGGGCGTCGCGGATCTCAAGCGTCTGACCGTAGATTTCCGCTATTTTCGGATCGTTAAGCCGTTCGATAAACTTCTTTGCGTCTTCCGCGCGCTCTACGGCGCGATCGCGCCGCGTCGCCAACTCTTCGAGTTCTTCCTGAAGGGACGTCAGCTCGGCGCGGCTCGCGGCCGCGCGCTCCGTCTGCATACGTTCGATCGCGGCGTCGCGCGTCGCGCGAATCGAGACGACGACAAAGAGCATGAGGAAAAGGAATCCTCCGAACATATTGCAGATCGCGTCCAGAAAGAGCTCCAGACTGTCTTGCCGAATCCGTTGGCGGCTCACCGTCGCGCTCCTTTCTTTCTTGGCGGAATAAACTGGAGTTCGCGCTTTTCGGCGACAAGATCGATTCCCAACTTAAAGTGCAGGTCTTCCAGTTCCAAAGAGATCGCGTCGAATTTAGCCGCGCCGCTCGGACGCGCGATAAGAACAAAATACTCGTTGACGCGCGAGCGCGTCTTAGCCCAGGCGACGAATTCTTCCGGACTGGCGAACTCGCGCCGCGTCTCGTCCGGATCGGACGGAACCGCGACGATATTGCCGCCGGAAATATCGACATACCAAGGTTTTTCGCGTACGCCGTCGGGAAATTCGTAGTAGACGAGATTCGGATTGTCCGGCGCGCTCGGAACGTTCGTGGCGCTTTGCGCTTCCTCCCGAACCTTCTTTAACTCTTCGCGCAGCTCCGCGAGACGCTTTTCCTCGTCCGCGTTCGCGCGTTCGGTCGCCCGCGCCGACTCGCGTTCGTTACGAAGCCGCGCTTCTTCCGCTTTCGCGGCCTCTAGCCGCTTCTGCACGTTCTCGAAATTCGTCTGAACTTCCGCAAGAGAAAAGCCGGCCGTTTGCGGATCGACCGCGTCCCCGGCGTCGGGCGCCGCCGATTCGAGCGCCTCGATATCTTCCCGCTCGGCGGCGATCTTAGCGCGCAGCTCTTTGACCTGCGCCGCGATCGGATCGTTCTGCTCCGGCGTATCGTCCGCGACGCGCCGGGTAAGTTCGAGCGCGAGCATAAGGGTTATGAGCACGACTACCCCGCACACCGAGGTAATCGCGTCCTGAAAGGCAAACAGAGAAAAGGGCGCGCCCTTTCTTTTACGGCTCACGGCTGTTTCGCTCCTAAAATTCTATAAGCAGGGGCAGTCCTTCCGGGTCTTCGTCTATTGGCTCAAGATCGCGGCCGTTCTCCTCGGCTATTGTAAACGCTTCTTTGAGCATGCGCCCAAATTGCGCGGCCTGCTTCCCTTCTCCGTCGACCCCAACGCGCTGATAATCCCCTTGGCGAATCTCGGAACAGACGGAACACGCAAGTTCAAACGCCTTTTTATGATCCCCCTTCTTATCGGCGGCGCGAGCTTTCTCCAGTTCCTTCTCGATTCGGCTCAGCTGCTTGGCGCCGTCCGACGAAGAGCCGCGGGCGCCCTCGACGCGGTTCCGGCCGCCGTCGATTGCGGCGTCGCCGTCGGTCGGCGCCGGCTCGGCCGTATGGAAGAGCCCATGCCAAAAACTCGTGTCCGACTTGGCGCCCGACGCCCCGGAACCGCCCGAGCCCTTTGAAGTTGCGTCCTTTGATCCGGAGCCGTTCGCCGCGCCGCCGGACGCACGATCGGAACTCGAACGTCCTGCTTTCTGCCCGTTTTCCTCTTTCGAATTGACCGAGGAAGAAGCGGAGCCGCCCGCGGCGCCGGTCCTTCCGCCTTGCGCGCCGCCTGTTTCGCCCCCATTGTCCGACAGTCCGCCTAAGTCATTTGGAGAACCGCCCTTCGATTCAACGCCCTCCGACGCGTTCCCGCCGGGCGTTCCGCCGGACCTCGGCCGACCTGTCTCTCCGTTCGATCGCGCGGTCGGAAATCCGGTTCCTGAGCCCGCGCCGCCCGTTTCGCCCCGAGTCCTTTCTCTGTCCTCGGTTTCCTCTCTAAACTCTCGCGGTTCCAACTCCTTTTCGGACTTCGTCTTTCGCTCTTCCTCGTCGGGCTCTGCCTCCTCTAGTTCCGCTTCTTCTGGCTCCGTCTCTTTCGATTCAGTCTCCTCCGGTTCCGGCTCGTCCTTTTGCGCGTCGCTCCGGTCGCTGTCGGAACGCGTCTCCTCGAAAGAATCCTCCTTCTCTTCCGGTTTCTTTTCTTTGTCTTCCCCGCGCGGCTCTTCCACTTTCTCCTGTGTCTGTTCTGAAACGGGCTCTTTCTTTTTGGCTTCCTTCGCGGCGCCAAAGAAGAAGAGCAGAAGAGCGAGGACAAGGAGCGCCGTTGCCGCAAGTATAATAACGTAAACGCGTTCCGGTTTATTAAAATTCATTGAATCGCGTCCTCCGAAAAGAAAGGAATCCAAACGTCCGAGACGGCAAACGCGCTCATTGCGCGTTGCCGGAACCGCCTCGATCGATGATAAATTCGCCGGGCGGAACAGTTACCGGGCGTATTTCAAAGCCCGCGTTCTTTAAATAGGAAGCGAGAACGCCGTATTCCGAAAAGGAATCGTGCGCGAGGCATATGGCGATATAATGCCGGGCCGGACTGAACCGCTTAAACAGAATCGACAGCTGATAATCGGCGTCGGGCGCGTTCAACTCGGTTCCTTTCCACGGTTTCGGCTCTACCTTCAATCCCTTGAAAAAAGGGCCTTTTGTGATCGACGTTACCGTGTCGACCGTCATGAAATCGTCTCCTAACGATTTAAGCTGCTGTCCCGACGGCCCGTATTCGCGCAGGAAGTAAAGCTTGCCGTATTTGATCATGCATTGAATTTCGGTTTTATACGTCTCGCGAAGACGGGGCGGCGACGTCTTGCGCGTATTCTTTTTCCGGACCTTCTCGACCTCTTCTTTGACGTCGCTAACGACTTTCTCCGCGTCCTTTAGCTCTTCTTTTACCCGATCGCGTTCCGTTTCGGCGCGTTGAAGCGCTTCTTCAATCGCGTCAATTTGCGTTTGCAGTTCGCCGCTCTGAAACTCGACGTCCCTGACCGTCTCCAGAACGGCCAGCGTTTCGCGGTACATTTCCAGCGCGTTCGGATCGACGAGATCCTCGACAAATTTTCGCGAATCTTCCTGCTGCTTAACGACGTTCTTAATATCCTTATTGAGCCTGTCGATTTCAACGCGCAGCGTCTCTAACTCCACGTCCTGAACCGGTTCGATTCCAGACGCTTTGAGCTCCGCGCGCTGCTCCTCGGTCGACATGCGTATCGAGACGACGACAAAGAGCATAATAAAGATAAAGCCGCCGAACATATTGCAGATCGCGTCGAGAAATAGCTCTAACCCGTCTCGTTTCGTTCTTTTGCGGCTCATGGTCGCTCCGTCTCTTCTTCCCGCGTAAATTCCAATTCGCGCGTCTCGCCAATGAAGTCGACGCCAATCTGATAGCCCGCGGCGGTCAGTTCGCCGTTAATCTCGCTGTAGACGGCGGCGCCGCTCGGACGCGCGATCAGGACGAAATACTCGACGTTCGTCGGCCGCGTTCTCGCCCAGCGTATAAAGTCGGACGCGTCCCGGAATTCCTTACGGCTCTTTCTCGAAAGAGCGATCACGCGCGCGCCGGAAATATCGACAAACCACGGCTGAAGCGCGCCGTCGTTGGGGAAGTTATACAAAACGCCCCCTTTGAGCGCCTCGTTGAGATTCTCGCGCTCGGCGTCTTCGGCGTCTTTCGTCTTCTCCAATTTCCGCTCCAGCGATTCCGTTTCCGCGGCGATTTCGTTCGTCTTCTTTTTGAGCGATTCGTCCTCTGCAAGTTCCTTCTGAAGCTCGTCCAGTTCCCGCTCGGCGTCCTTGAGCCGTTCGCGCGCGGAATTGAGCCGCGCTTCGATCTCAGACCGGCTCAGACTCGCCGCCTCCGCGGCAAATTTCGAGAGATCGTCCGGCGCTTCCGCAATCGCGAGCCGCTCGCGCAGCTTGCCGATCTCGGCGTTGAGCTCCTGCGCCTTTTTCGCGTTCTCAATTTCGTGAACGTCCTGAACGGCCGCGCGCGTTAGCTGAAGCGCGAGCAAAAGCGTAATGAGCACGACGACCCCGCACACCGACGTCATCGCGTCCTGAAAGGCAAATAGCGTAAACGGCGCGCCCTTCTGGCTTCTACTCATGCGCCGTCTCCGAAGCTTCAGCGCCGCCTATCGACGGAAGTTCCCCTTCCACACGGATTTTCGTTACGATGTTCGTCGTGCAGAATTCGGCGATTTCGTCGAGCAGTTCCTCTTCCGATTTCCGTACAAACGTGGCGAAAAGCTGGAGTAAAAGCGCGACCGACAGCGCGACGAGCGTCGTTTCAAACGCCGTCGAAAGGCCCGCGGTTACGTCTTTTAGCGCGGGCGTGAGTTCCGACATGTCGCTCGACGCGGTCAGAACGCCGGTAAAATTCCCAATCGCGGACGAAAGACCGATTACCGTTCCTATAAAACCGAGAATCGGAATCGCCCAGAGGAAACCGGTAATGAGCGAATAGCTCGTTTCGGAAATATTCTCGTCCTGCTCCGCCTGCGTCCGAAAGAGCGCGTCGACGTCGGATACGCGCCCGATATTGCGCAAATTCGAAAGCGTTTGAATAATGCGCCGATAGACGATAAAGTCCTTAGGGGAGTCCGCGTTGCGCGATATCTGATTGACGACCTCGTCCACCGTGCCGACCGTGAGTACGAAATCGGGATCGTTCGGTAGAATCGAAAGGCGCAGAGGCTTGCGCTGAAGCTTGATTTTGCGCGTCTTAATCCACAGCATAAAGAACGTCCAGAAGCCGAGCGCGACGACCGCGTACGGCGTCCAGCCGCGTTCGGTAAACATGCGCTTAAACGGATTGTCCGGCACAAAGACCAAGATAATATAAAACGCGACCGTCGCCAGCGCCGCCATAACGCCCGAAGGAAGCGAGCCCGCCTTCGCGAAACGGCCGCCGTCGAATCCAAGACGCCGTTCGAAATCGTCGCGACGCCACGATAGTTTCTGTTCTCTTTGTTCTTTTTTCATTTTCTGCCGTTCTATTTCATTGCGGCGCCTCGCGCCGATTGTTCTTTAATGCTGCGTAAATAACGCGTTATTGTATTCCAGCCGCTTCGTTTAAAGGATAAACCGCCCTCTTCGCCTGCGCCATTAGGAAGAAGAGCAAAATGGCGCCAACCGCCCCAATCAGCCACAATAGGAAGAAAAAGAGAACGCCGCCAAACAGGAACGGCATATCGAAAATCCAGATCGACATGATATTCAAAATGAGTCCGACGCCGGACGCGACGTTCGACACGACAAGCGCGACGGTCAGACACGTGCCCGCGGAAGCCGCGAGCCCCGTCGAGACTTGAGGCGAGCGATAATCGGCCAATCCGCGATGAAACAGCGCGGCGTTAATCCCTTTCGCGGCGTCGACTAAAACGACGAAAAGCCAATAGACGCGCCAAAACGGAACAAACAGAAAACCTACGGCGACGTCGGGCGTCGTTCGTGCGAATTCCTTCGGGATCGACCGCCACATTCCGTGAAGAAACATAAACGTCTCTATGGCGTAGATTAAGATCAAGACCGGCAGCAGTCCCCCAAGCACGAAAAGAAACGTGTCGAAAATACGGCTCTGAAGCTCGGAAAGCCCCTTGCTTCCGTGGAGATAACTCAAAAAGAGAATCAGCGTAAAGAAGCACCATGAGAGAATAAAGCACCACAGGCTCCAAATGTAACGGTTCCTAAGTTTATCGTTTAAACTCGCTTTCTTTCCGTAAACGCTCTTGCGGGGCGCGCTCTCCGGCCGCGCGTCACGCTGGATCGGAGGGGGCTGAACTGCCGGCTCCGACGGCGAACTGGAAGACGGAGAATAAACGGGGGGCGCGGCCGGCGGCGGATATGCGGCGCCGGACGGACCAGAATCGCTTTGCCGAGCCTGCTGAGGGGGCCGCAGTTCGCCGAATTCGTCCGCGGTCTTCCATACGCTTCTATCCCTCGAGAGACGGGTCTCTTCGGTAATCGTTCCGTTCGCGAGCATCTCGCGAATTTTCTCCGGGGTAAAGGGCCCGAACGCGAGCCCGCCGCGTTCTACATAAAAACCGGCCATAATTCACTCCAATACCAGTATTATTGCGTTTCTAAAATACGCGATTTATTCGTTTACCGTCATATAGACGGGCGACCATCGGTCGGCGTCGGTCAGCTCGGCCCGTACGTTCGCCCCGCCGTTTATACATTTGCCAATTTCGATCAGCGTCTGCGGCGAGCCCTCCGAACGCGCGATCCACAGCGTGGCGCCGTCCTGCGGGGAAACGCCGCCGCCAAACGTTACGCCAAAACCCCCTTCCGCCGCGTCGACGAATCCAACCCACTTATATTGCGACAAAACGATATCGGGGCCGCTTCCGCCCCCCGCTTTAAATTCGGCGAACTTAGCCTCTATCGCGGCGGGGGTGAAATCGCGCGTCAACTTTTTCGCAAGGGTCTGAAATTCCTCGTAACCTTCGGACCGCTGATTGTAAAAGTCGACGTCGGTCCTAAACGACGGTTCGGCTTCAAACTTCTCGCGCCACTCGCGTAAACTGCTGAATTTCTCCTCTTTACAAACGACGAGCAGCAGTTTATAGAGCATCACCGCCTTGAGCGCGGGGTCGAGCTCGGTCTCTTTCGCGGTCGCGACGAGCGTCATAATATTCTGAACGGCGCCGGCAAATTCCGTCTGAGACGGCGCCTTCTTGGCAAAGCCGTCGATAACGTTGTAAAGCCGATACTGCAGGGACTGCGTGACCGTGTCTTCTTCTTCCATGAAGCTGCCGTTAAACATACGCAGTTCGCCGTCGAGCGAAGGACGGTATTCGACCATGCGGTCGTCCCCGTATTTAATCTCTTCGACGAGGTAATAATAACGCTCCGTCTCTTCATGATAGAGCGTCCAATACCGCGTCGCGTAATCGGCAAAAGATTGACGCAGTTCTTCAAAGAACGCGCCGATATCCGTCGACTGTCCTTCTTCCGTGAGAGGCGCGATAAAATCTTCAAGCTTAGACCATTCGGGCATAATCGCCAGTTTCGCGCGATTGTTCCCGACGTACTTGAGAACGCCCTCGAGCGCGGCCTCGTCTTTCGTCCACTCCGAAGATTTTGCCCCGAATCGGGTTACAAAACTATTCCACGCGTCGACCGACGCCGTAAGCTCGACCGCGGCGTTCGTCGCGACGATTCGGTCGGCCGGAACCTTTAACGCGCTGAAAACGCGGTCAAGCTCCGAGCGGTAACCGGCGGCGTTCCCGACAGTTCGGGCAAGCGCTTCAGCAAATCCGGCCCGCGTGCGTTCGCGTTCAAACGCGTCGACCGCGCCGGCAAGCGTCTTAAGCGACGTCTCCAGCCCTTCGGAAACGTTGGAAAGCTGCGCGGAGCGTTCCAATTCCGTCAGACCGCTTTTAAGCTGCGTTACGCCCGTTACGAGATCGGCGTCCGAGAGATCGCCGCGCTCTTTCAGCGCGTCGAACTTGGCCTTCAAAACGGCGAGTTCCGCGGAAAACTTCTCATCCGCCGCCGATCGGTTTTTGACGCGAAGCTGATTGTCTTCCCGCGCTAATTCGTTATATTTCCGCTTTTCGGATTCCGTCTTCGCCACGTTTTTGAGCGACGCGAGCGACGTATAGTCGCTCCGGCCGTTCGAGTGCGCGTCGGTCAGTTTGGCGACGAGATCTTCGTAAGAGCTAACCCGTTTCGACTCCTGCGCTTTCATCGAATCGTAACGGTCAAATACCTTTTCCACTTCCGGCGAGCGTTCCAGCCGCGAATCCCGTTCGCGCATTCGCGCAATTTGCTTTTCCACGCGTTCGAGCGCGGCGACGTCCCCGTTCTCGTACTCCGCGAGCGTTTGAGAGATTTCCTCCGCAAAGGCGCGCGCTTTCTTCTTCGAGACGTTCTGATACGCAGCCGTCGCCGCGGCGGCAATAAACCCGGCGACGAGCGTAAGTATCAGCGAGACCGTGAGAAGCGTCTTGCGCCGGTTCTTCATGTGCGTCGCGTCGAGATAGACGCGCGCGCGTTCGCTCACCTGCGGCATATTCGGACGGCCCGCCGCCGCGGTCGCCTGCTCCAGACGCGAGAGCGCGTTTTCGATCGTCGATTCCTCTTCTTCCGCGTTGATCGCGTTTTCCAACTCAAACGCTCGTCGGCGGACCGTCGCTTCGAGCGACTGCTTCCGTTCGACCGATTCGGAAAACGCGACCGCCGCCTTGAGATTCGACTGCTCCTCGACGGAAAGCGACGCGAAATACTCGTCGATCTTTTCCGTGTTGTTCGCGATAAATACGCGATATTTATTGAGATGGGCGAGCGACTCGCTTTCGTCCTGCCGTTCAAGCGCGTCGCTCCATTCGGCGATCAAAAAACGGAGCTCCTCTTTCCGTTCGACGTCGACGAGATACGCTTCGGCTTTCCGAAGCCGTTCGACGGTCTCCTGTGAAGGCGGAGTTCGCCGGGAAGGCGATTCCAGCTCGTCGAGACACGCGCGTACGGCCTCGCGGGTAGCGTTCGACGGCGTAAGAGAGCTCGCGAACTCGCCGATCTCCCGATCGCGGCGCCCTTCCAACGCGTTAATGGAGCGGATCAGGCCCGGATTCTCCGGAAAGAGCGCGGTCAACTGATAGAGAACTTCCAGCCGCTCTTCCGCGGGCGCGTCCGCGAGCGCAAGGCGCCGGTTTCGCGCAAACAGATCGGCGTGCGCCTCGTACGACATGAGGAACGTCTGCAATTCGGTCCCGTTGACGGTCGAAATATTCGCCTTAATCTCCCAGCCGAGTCCGCGGCAGACGTCGCGCCAACTGTCGACGTCCGGAAACAGAAGCGTCTGATACTCCTGAAGGAGATTCTCTTCTTTCGCAATGCGCGCCGCCTCGCAATAGAAGCCGGTCGTGTAGTACGCGATCGCCGTCGAAAGAAGACCGTTCAGACGGTCGCACGCCGCCCCGTAATCTTTCGCGATCTCCGAAAGTTTGTCGTACTCCATCCCTTCCGGATCGGCAAGCGCTTTGCGAATCTGTTCTACTATCTTAGCGTTTGATATCATTATAGTTCCGTTCCCTAAACGTCATGCGTTTGCGTGGGGTTAACTTATGCAAGTATGATTATTGGTCAAGTCTGAGGGGCTTATTACGGTTACTCGCTGACAGTATACGAAGCTTTTCCGTAAAGAATCCAATTCTCACGGGGAGTCTCTTCTCCGGGACGTATAAGATAGAACAGGAAGTTGCCTGTTCCAAACATGTCTTGCCATCGATTAAGGGTTTCCTTCTTAAACGCATCGTCAATCTCGACGTCCGGAAAATCGGGCGACATTGTCTTTTCATCTTCAAGAGACCAGCCTTTATCGTAATCCGATGAAAACTTCCGTAAAACATTAAGCAAACTGTGGACGTAAACCCTTTTATAAACGACTGTAGAATTCTCATAACCTTCTAATTTATCCGTCGATTGCGAAAACTCTAATTGAATTCTCTTTCCAACGCCGGTCTCGACCTCTTCGCCCGAGTTCCTTTCTGCGGCGTCAATCACATCCATCTTTAACGAAAACAAGTCGGCCTTGTCTTTTACCTTGCCTTCCTTATCGCAAGCAACAACGCAAAAGACTTTATCGCCTAATGAGCCGCTTCCTTCTGATTCTGATTTATTAGATTCTTTTTCTAATTTTTCAAAAGAAGATTCCGAAACAAATTCACAGTTCGTCAAAGTTCCATCTGATTCAACTTCGGCTACTTTCGTCATATCAATTGGTTTGTGAAGCTGACAGGAATCACTTCCAAAGTTATCTGCTTCCGGATTGGTTTTAGATGCAAATGAAAGACGAACTCGGGCAGAACTCAGAATCGCCGGAATATACTGGGGATCGGAAATGTAAAAAGCAAAACTCCCTTCATGATTCTTATCAGTCATTCTCTTAACGCCCAGCAATACGGGCGTTCCGTTCACGTCGATGGAGAAAGAGGCCGTCTCTGGCCCGTCGGGAACAAATTCGATTGTTTTTTCCTGGGTGAGGATTTCTTTGGTCTTATTGAAAGTAAAAGTCAAACCGCAAGCCCATTTACTCTGTGATTTCATGCAGTAATTCATGTAAGCTTTCATTCCCCTGCCGAAATCGTCTTCCTCCTTATTATCGCCAACAGTGTGCCACGAGTAAAAACTCTGTTGTTTTCCACCAATATTGATTTTAACTGGCGCCCTATAATTCTTTGAAAACACAGAAAAACTGTTCTCTGAGTTTAACGTTTTGACAATATAACCCAGGATTTCACTCTCAAGTTCCAGTCTCATTTCAGAAAACACAGAAACTTTGTCGCCAATCTTACTCAGTTCTTCACTAAATTCGTTTCCCTTACTTTGCTGAAAAGAATCATTGACCATTTTCTTAATCGGCTTCAATCCCTCTGCAAGCTTTTTGATATCTTCGTCTCTTTTAGCGTCGTCAGAACCGTCGCTGAAACGAATATTGTCTTCCTGGGGAAAAAAACTCTGCGCTAAAACGTCGTTCATCCCTCCAATAGAAGAACTTTTATGTTCTAATTTTTCATCGAACCACGCGTCTTTATATAGCTTTATTATCAACTCCATTCCCTCAGAAGCAAACTCACATTCTTTCTGATAGAATTCAAGATCGAAACTCTTGGCTAAAAATTCGGAGTCTTCCTGAGCTTTTACAATTTCGTCGCACAAATCTGTAATTGACTTAAGGTCTCCGGGTTTACGTTCTTTATAGCTCTTGAGAAAAGTTTTGGCGTTAGAAATCCTGCCATTCAAGTTTACGATTTCTTTCTGTTTTTCAGCGACAAACGAAACTGTCTGCTCAAAATTCTTTTCCTCTTTCAGCTTATTCCACTGTTCTTCCAGTTTCGAGACGACTGGGTTTGCAGTGTGTTGTTCCGTTTTTTCTTCCGGCAGATTATCTACTTCGGCAGGTTCGCTTCCGGCCTCGTTACTAGGCGTTTGCTCGGTTTTACCTTCAGCTTTTTCGTCCGAAGCCGGATTCGTTGCTTCGTCGCCTTCATCGTCGTCTTTTGGAGATGCTGAATTGTTGTCTTCTTTTTTCTCCGAATTCTCATTGTTTTTCACTTCGCCCTGTTCTTCCGTGCTTGAGGACTCTTCTTGCGACTGTGCGGCTGCGGACTCATTCGAATTAGACTCTTTGCCATTTTTGCCTTCAAGCATAAGCCAAAGGGCTAACGAAACAATCGCCAGAATAACAAGCCCCGCTAAAAATCCGATAAGAACCCAAACCAATCCAGATTTTTTATGACTGGGCGGCATGTAGGGACCGGACGGAGACTCATTTGAGGCATAACTTTCGTCAAGCTCGTAATAGTCTTTGGACCGGACGTCTGTATCGGTAAAAAATACGTCGTCTTTAGGATTGAACGAAGACGGCCCCCTGCCCGGCGCTCTGCTTCTCGGCGCCTCTTCCGGAGTCAGCCCCAGAGGTTCCCACGACTGCGGGGCTTCAGCACGCGCGGAGGCGACTCCGCGCGCGAGATCGACTAACGGTTTCTCTTGCGGCGTGAGAGTCGTCTCGTCAATGCGGGGCACGGCGCCGGGATTGCGCAGATCAAGGGTAAGCGCGTTCTGATTCCTGAGGAGCTTTTCGTCGTAAGCGCCGTCGACCAGCGCGCGCCACTGACATTGCGCGTTCGCAGGGAGGGACGTGTAGTAGGTAGAAAAGGTCGCCTTCCAACGCTCTTCGGGCTTTAAAAGGACCAGCGCTTCTCTGAAGAGAGTTAAAACGTCCTGCTCCGGTCGGACAATGAGGACGACGGGCCTGCGCGTCAAAACGGTTCCGGCCAAGACGCCCGCCCAGCCGGGGTCGCCCGTAAGCTTTTGCCACGCGCCCGTTTTAATCGCGTTAAGGTTAATCGATTCAACGCAAAAAACGGTTCGCGCGTCGAGATAATGCGGCTGCTCGTCTTCCGGCCAACGCTCCATAAAAACGCCGCCCGCGCACAGGGCGGCGGGGCCGGCGTCGCACTTGGCCTTCTCGTCTTCGCTCAGCACAAGATGATGCGCGATCTTATTCGTTCGACCGGAATAGTCGAGTCCCATATCGGCGACGCGCGAGAGAACGCGCCGCTGACGCCCTGCGAATTCATAGAGAAGATAGGAGAACGCGACCGGATTGGCTTTGCCTTCCTCGGACGAGAATAGATGCCGGTAGCCCGAAATGACTTCGAGCGCGCGCGACGTCGGCTCGTTGAGGTCCTTTGTGCAGGCCGCGGTGCAAAAGCCGTAAGAGCCCGGTTTCAATCCCTTCGGAACTGACGTAATAATAAGTTCTGTCGCCATTTGTTACGTTCCCTGATCTCTAAGCGCGTCGGATTGGCCGTTTACTGTCTTTTAGTGAAATCGAGTTTCCTCGGAGGGTTCGCCACTAGCGTCGGCTTCTCCTCGTCCGGCTTCCCCTGTACGATGGGAATGAGCCCCGGCGCCGTTCGCGCGAGCGCGTAGAGCATCGGGATCTCCGCCCAAATGGGCTGAATTTCATTTGCTCGGAAACCGAGTACGTCGTTTTGATCGAAAATCGGCGAGCATCCGCAAGAGCTTACCGGCAGATAGACGACGTCGGACGCAAATCCTTCCGCGACCGCGACAAATTCCGGCGTCTTCTGCATGAGCAGCTCCCGAACCGCGGCGCTGAGCGCCTTAACGCGGTTCATATTCAGGAAGTTGTACTCGCGGTCTTTATAGTTCCCTTTCGAAATAAGATTCGGCTTGGGAACGTTAATGAGCGGTTTCCATATGTCGTACTTACAGACGATCACAACGAAAATTCCGTCGTACCGCTCCGTGTTCTTCATACGGCGGTGTATCCTAACCCGTTTGGCCATCTCGTTAAGAACGGCTTCCTGACGTTGGGGCGACTTCCTGAGATTTTTCCCCATCGCTTTAAGTTCTTCCGAAGAAAGTATCTGCGGATCGTTCGAGAAGTTTCGGCATTCTCTAAGGAAGTGCGCGTCCTGCGTCGGATCAAAGAGAAAGAAGATACACCTGCTTTGTCCCAGATGCCGCGTAACCGGATACGCTGAGGAATCAGCGCCCTTCTGCGGAAGATAGCTTTCGCCCGCGTTGTCGTAGAGGCAGACCGTGCGCGCGACCGTTTCCGCCGCCGCGCTGTTCGGATGGTCCGCTGCAGGAATCGCCGAAAAGACAAAAGGTTTTGGCAGAATCACCGCCTGCTCCCCTATCATAACCGTATCGTAGGAGTCGCCCGTCTCCTGTGTCTTCTCGAGGTATGTTAACTCGTCGCCTCCAAAGAACTGTTTCGATTCATACTCCCGAATACGGCGGTTCATCTCCGAGTCGGCGTCGGTAAAACCGACCATGAAGTCGCGCGGTAGCAGCGAACGCAGCGTAAAGGTCGACGACGACAAATAATAGGACTTGCCCGAACTGGGCGCGCCGACAATCGACATAAAGATCGCGGGCGCCTCCAGCGCGCCTTGCGGAAGCCGCAAATGGCAATGCGGGCACGCGTAATCTTTGCACGAATATCCGCTCGGATCGACGGCGAATCCTCTTTCGTCAAACTCCGTCGGCAAAAAGCGAAGGGGCTCGTTCTCCCCAAGCTTTCTGTCTCCGTACAGATTGGGCGCTTCGGCGATCCAAAGGGTCGCTTCCGGCGGAAAGGACGTCCAGCAGTGCGGACAAACGACGTTTTTTATCAGTTTGCGTTTGCTCTGTGACATGCAATCATTCCTGTATTGTATTCCCGTTCCTGTGCGGCGCGGTTATACGCCGTCGGCGCGGTCAATTCGCAAAGTCAGTCGTTTAATTCTTTTCGGTATGAAAATGGGCGGCGTTCTTCCCCTTGTTCAACGGATCGCGCGATCTGCCGCGGTCTCTTCGAAAACGCGGCGGCCGTCAAGCCACGTTGGCGTATCGACCGTTACGCGCCCCTCTTGAACAAGCTTGCGGAATTGCTCAAAAGTTACCCATATCTTAACGCCGTTCAATTCAATTGTAGCGAGAGGGCTTTTCATTGTCTCGGGACCGCCCGTTAATCCGCCAATATGACGTCGATCTTCTTTACCGCGCGCGAGCTTCCGGAGCTAATGGCCCACGGATGCAGATTCGCTTTAAAGAAGCATTCCTGAACGACGCCCCCGCCCCCTTCCTGAGCGGTAAAGGCGCGTTCGTTTCCGTAGAAGAGGGACCGCGTTATATTCACGGCGCCGCCGCTCATAACGCGAACGCCGTTGGTATTGTCGTCGCCGATCTCGCAGTATTCCGCGTTAAAGACGCCCTTTTCGCGCACGTGCGCCCCTTCGCTTCGGAACTGGCAGAAGGCGCATTTCCAGAAATTCGCCTGACCGCCGACAACGTCGACGCCCGTCGATTCCTCAACGGCGTTTCCGTCGAAAATACAGAACTTAAAGGTCGCCTTGCCCGACTTGACGCGGATCATGGGAGGAATCGATTTCGCGCGCGCCTCGTTCGTGCGCAGGAACGAAACCCCTTTAATATTGACCTTAGAATCGACCGTAAATATCTGGTTCGCGGTCAGTTCGATAACGGCGTCGTCCGGATTGCCCGTCGCGCCTACAATCGAGACCGACTTATCCAGAACGAACGCGCCCGCGTCGCCCGACGTCGCCGAACCCGCGTCGCCAAACGGAATTAACGTATCCGACGCGCTCACTTGGATCACGTCCCCGTCGCTCGCCTTCTTCAGCGCGTCGACTAACGTCGGCGCGTCTTGCGGCACGGCCAGATCGGGAGGCGCGATCTCCCAGTCTTCCACGTCGTCGCGGCTCTCCGCAAAGACGTCGGGCCAATCCTTGACGGGCTCGGTCGCCGCGGAATCAAATCGCTTGGAGCCGGCCGAAAGATCGCCTACCCGTTTCGAGACGCCGCGCCGGACGTCGTTCGCCGTATATTTCGCGAAAACTTCTCCGGTGTAGTAATCGTAAACCCAGTATTCGACCGAGTCTAAGAACACGGCGTTGTAACGTTGGCCGTAGGCCTCTTTTCGAACCGTTTTGTACTGCTCCCAAAGAGCCTTGTCGCACAGTTCAAGCCGTCCGACGCAGCAGACCGCCAACGAATCTAACCGCTCGGCAAATTTGGAATCGACCTTTTTAAGCTTCCATTCCTTAACGCAGTCGGCGACGGCTTCTTTTCCTTTCGCGCCCGATTTTGGAGTCGCGCGATAAACGACGCCGGCGTTGCGAGACTGAGTCTCTCTAATTCTCTGCTTAAAGCCGGAAAACGTTTTCTGGTCAAGGCCAAGCGTCATAATGAACGGATTATCCCCTTTGCTCGACGACGTGCACGAAAGAGTCGCCGCGTCCACGTCGCCGTTATACTTCGCGACAACGTATTCTGTCGTCTCTAAATCCTTTGCCGCAAGAGCTTTTTTAGGCGGCCAGCAGACCGCGACGTACGACCCGATCGCGATTCCGCCCAAAAGACTCTCGTTCATAACGGCGCGGCGCTTCTTATCGACGATTTTCGCGTACTGGTAATCGGTCAGGCCCTCTTCTTCCTGATCTACGTTAACCGCGTCGAAAAACTTCTGCGCGAGCGCGTCGACGTTAATTCCGCGATACGACAAAGGAACGCGCCCGCCGACGGGCGAAAAGGGCGTCTCCGCAAAAGAAAGCTCGCAGAACGTCGCGCCCGACTTCGGTTGCTTACCGCTCTCGGGGGCGGCGGGCAAACTTTCCGTCAGCGCGTCCTCAGCGTCGGCGCCGTCCGTCGTCGCGGCGGTCTTCGGGTCCTCTTCCGCAACCGTAGGCGCGTCGGGAATTGAGAACAAATCGTCGTCGGACGGCGACGCTTCGTCTTCATTTTCAAAGACGTCGCGAAAGACGCCGACGTCGGTCCTGTGTTCGGCACGGTCGCCGCTCTCGCTCGGCAGGCCGGAGCGCGCCTGTTCGATTTCGCGTCCGTCCCGTTCGCGCGTCGTCGCGGCGGGCGCCGACGCCGCGCTCTCCTTCTTCGCGGAACCGGATTCGTTCGACGTTCCGCCCGACAAAAGAGAAAGCAAAAGGAGCGCGCAGCAGACGATAAGAACAGTTACGGCGAATATGGCGATCTTCGTTCTTATTCCCCGCTTCTGATACGCGGTTTTGCTGTCCAAGGGCTCAATAATAAAATCGTCGCGCGTCTTCGGCCGCGGATCAATCGGAGGAAGCGCGCTTTCGGATCGCTCCGCCGGAGGATTGACGCGCGGCAAAGGCGCGGGCGGAAGCGTGGTCGAGCCGGAGGTCGGGCGCGGCGCTCGCGCTTGCGGTAAAGGAGCCGGCGTCGCGGCGGGATTCGGATCCTTGCCCCGCGCGCAGTCCAGGATCAATTTCTCCAACGGCGTATTCTTCAAAAAGAGAAACGATTCCCCCTCGATAACGCGTTCGTCAATATCGCGCAGACGGCCCTCGCAGCCGTCGATCCAGATACGCGTATTCAGATCGACGGTTCCGTTTTCAAGCGCCTCGAATATCTTAGAGCTCATAACGATCGTGCGAACGCCGTTGAGTTCCAGTTCAAACCGTTGCTTCGAACGAAGATAATTCTTGAGAGACGACATGACTCACTCCTTATTTCCGACGCAGGAAAATAAACTCTTCTCCCAACCGTCTTCCAAGACAATGTTCATGTGGTTTCCTTTAAAAACGCAGTCGTGAACGACTCCGGCCGCGCCGGTCGCGGCGTAAATGGCCTGCCCGTTTTGAGTAAACGTAGAACGGGAAACAGAAAGCTTGCCGTTCGGCTCCACGTAAATTCCGTACGCGTTGTGCTTGGCGAACTCGCAGCGCACCGCGGACCCGCCCGAATCGGAGCTCAGATAGAGCGCCGCGCCCCCAAATTCGGAGAACAGACAATCGACGCACTTAACCGACCCGAAAGGAGATTCGACCGCAACCGCCCCGATATTCGTCTTGCGATCGCCGTAAAACGCGCAGTTGTAAAATTCAGCTGAGCCCGCGGCGACCGTCGCGCACGCGCTGAATTGAAGTCCGGACTCGCGGCCCGGTTCCGCGCGAAACGTAAGGTCCTCAAAGACGACCGGCCCGTTCGAGTCGGGATTGTCGATCCACAGCCGCGCGGAGCCCGAAAGAACGATCGTTACGTCGGACGCGCGGCGCGTCTCGCCCCGAACCGTTACCGGAACCGCCGCCAACGCTCCCCGGCGGTCCGCGTCGGTCAGGCGCCTGCTCTGCCCCAGCTCGTAAGGTTTATCGCGCTTTTTCAGAAGGATAACTCCCGACGGCGCGACGAATTCGAGCGCCTCGGCGAGCGTCTCAAAATCGTCGGGCACGACGATCGAGCGCGGAAAGACGGACGCGTCGGGCGGTTCGCCGGCGCCGTCGGACTCGCGCGCGCCGGACGCCGCGTCTTCTGTCGACGTGGCGGCGCCGTCTTCTTCGTCCGCGGTGTTTTCGATGCGCTCGTCCTCTAAGATCGCGAGCTCCTCTAAGGAAACGCCGTCCTCTTCGTCTACCGGAAAGAGCGGTTCCAATTCGTCTTCTTCGAACAAAACGTCCTCTTCTTCCTCGGCTTCGTCAGGCTCGCCCCCGTCCGCGCTTTCCGGCGCCGCGTCTGGTTCGTCCGGACGCGAATCGGCCGCGTCTCTCTTGGCGGATTGCGCGATCTGCCGCGAGACCGACGATTCGGAAGGCGCCGGATTCGGGCGCGACGGCCGCAGACACACGACAAGAACGATCGCCAAGAGCAGCCCAAACGCCAGGACTAATCCGTATGTCGCGCGTTCAAGACGCTTTGCAGTTTCTGTTTTTTTATCTTCCGCTGGTTCGACCGCCACCGTCGTCTCTCCCAATTCATGCGCGCCGGGCGTCGGAGCGAAAAACCGCTCAAAAAACGCGCCGGACATCGGAAAAATTATATCTCAAAAAAACGTGAAGTCAACGTGTTTTGACGCGTTTTAACAACTTTACAAGACAAACCGCGTCCCCTCTGTTACGTATGCCGAAGTTTTAATCAAAACCTTTATATAGCCGCGACTTAGTATAAAGCGAAAGTTCTTCGCGCCGCGCAGACAGAATCGGCGCGCGTTCAAGAAAAGAAAAAGCGACGCAAACTCATGCTTGTTCGCGTCGCTTAACGTTCAGTCAAAGTCGGTGAAAAAGACTACCTGTTCCACCCTACTCCGACGAACCAGCCGTGCGTCATGAAATCGCCCGTCGTATCCATGAGGCGGGACGCGTTGAACCAGTCGTTAAACTCGTATCCGCCGTGAACTTCGAAATTGCCGCGCTTCCAAGCCAAACCGGCCGCCGCTTCTACGCTCGGAGCGAAGAACGTCTTTTTCGAAACGCTTTCGAAATAAGGAACGTCCAACGCGGATTGAACCGTGGTCTGCTTCGAATCGCCGACGCCGACCGAGCCGCCGCCCTTGGCGTACGCCTGGAATCCGCCAAAGAGATCGCGTTTCCACTCGAGGCCCAAACGAAGGGCGTAGGCGTTCACGCGCGAGCTCGCCGCGACAGATTCGCTCCACGTCGGAATCGCCGCGTTCGCGAGGAACTCTTCTTCCAACTGCGTCCATCGGAACCCGATAAACGGCCGCCAGCCGCCAAACGCGCCCATATTCCAATGGCCGACTTCAAGATCGTAGACGTTCAGATTGACGTCGGACGCAACGTAGGAATTCGGCGATTCTTCGGGCAGAAGCGCTTTGTCGGCGTCAAACCAAGTGTACGTAAAGAGAATATCCCAGCCGGAAATCGCGCGGTAGCCAAGCTTTGTGCGAAGACCGGACCCGCTCGGAGCAGCATAGGGCGCTTCGAAATAATGATCGCCGTTCAGGCCGCCAAAAGCGTAGCTCTTTTCGGAGAAATCCGTCTGCCACGCGAGCCATTCGAATTCCGCGATAAGCCCGGACATAACGCAAGCGCCCGGCGCGCAGCACGAACCAAGTTCATACTCGGCGCCCCCGTAAAGCGACGTGTCGCAATAGCCCGCGTCGCACGCGGACCCGCAGTCGCCGTACGCGGAGCCCATGCCCCAACCGCCGATTCCGCCGCCGGAAACGCCGGCGCCAACGCCCGCGCACATATTGCACGGATTCGCCTGAAGTTCAGCCGCGTTGGTATAGCAGCGAACCGTCGGCTGGACGGGAGTATTGCTGCAATTGGGCGCGCACGTGGAGCCTTGCGTAATAATTCCGCCGGCCGCGGGCGCATATGCGGGCCCTTGCGCGAAGATTCCGCCGGTCGCAGGCGCATACGAGGGGCCTTGCGCGAAGATTCCGCCGGTCGTAGGCCCGGCGTATACGTACCCGTTCATGACCTGCGCGTTCGAAAGGTATCCGCCGACCGTCGCCGCGCCCATGCCGGGAACATACCCGCACGACAAAGCGCCAGCCGAGGGCGTCTGCGCGCCGTTGGTAAAGGTGCGATAGCCTTTTTTGGGAATGAACGTCGGCGCGTTAATCGGGCGTTCGTGCTCGACGCGGTGCGCCGGTTTCGTCGGATAGGGCAAAACGGCGGGCGTCGCGGACTGCGTCGCGAGAGGCGAAGGCGCGGCTTCCGCCTCCTCTTCCTCCGGAGCCAGAGCGGGCTCGGCGATCGGATCGTCCTCGTCGGACGCCTGATCTAAACTGATATCGACGTTCTGCGGAAGGGGCGCGGTCTCTTCAGGTTCCCCGACCGGTTCCAGTATGACGGGCTGCTCCGGTTCAGCCGCGGGCTCGGGCGCCGCAAGATTCTGACCGCCGTCCTCCTGATTGGAAACGGTTACAAATCTCGCCTGCCCGGCCGGCGCGGTTTCGCCCGACGCGCCCTGCTGCGCGTTCGCGAGTTCTTCGCGCCGCTTCTCGACGAATTCCGCGCGGCGTTCCGACTGATCTTTCGGAATCTCGCCCTTCAGCGTCGAAAGGACCGTAGGCGGCTCAAACCGGTACGTGTTCTTCTTATTCGGACGGGCGTTCTGGCCCGCCGCGGCGGGCGCGTTGAGCGCCGGAGTAGGAACTGCGGTCTTGACCGACGCGGGAGCGGGCGCGGGTTCCGCCGCGGCCGTTTCTTCGTCGGATATTCCGAGCCAAGCGGTTCGTTCGGCGTATTTTACCGAAAGCTGCGATTGAGCGGGCCGAGTAACGCCGAAACGGGGCTGGGCGGCCGTTTGAGCCCAGACGGCGTCTCCACAGAACAAGGCGGCGAGCGCCAGTCCTACCGCGGAAACTCTTTTCCAATCCATGGTTTTCTTCTTTCCTGACTGAGAAGCGGAAGCCGCTTCGTCCCTGAAAAGTGAGAAGTCAACGTGCAAAACTGCTACTGCGGTCGCCGCACCGTGCAAACGACATAAACAGTCCTACTCATACAATCGTCAAATCTGCACCGCCTCGTTTAATTAAAATCCAGTTTCTTTCAATTTTGGCTAATTATCTAATCCAAGGCGGACGCACGGCTCGCGAAAAACGGCTGAGAACTTGCGTCGGGCGCGGCGTCTGGTACAATAGACAGAGCGTGGCGAAATCGCGCCGCGTTCGTTTGGGACAGCAATACTTTTGGAGTTTCGTATGCGCATAGATCGTATTGAAGGTTATTTGGTCCGTCTCCCTCTAAAACAGCCTTTCCGCATTGCCGACTCGACCGTCGACTCCTGCGAAACGGTCGTCGTAAGAATGGAAAGCCAAGGCGTCTCCGGATGGTCGGAAGTCGCGCCCGGAAACGCGCCCTTCATTACCGACGAATGGTCCGGCTCGGCCTATCTCACCCTTCGCGACCAGATCGCGCCCATGATTATGGCGAGCGGAAGCGCGCCGACCCCGGAAAGCTTAGAAAGCGCCTACGCCAAGGTTAAGGGGAACCGTCAGGCGAAAGCGGCCGCGGAAATGGCGTGGCAGGATCTAAACGCCCGGCTCCTGAAGCAGCCGCTCTGGAAAGTTCTCGGCGGCGAAAAGAAGCCGCTTAAAGTCGGCCTGACGTTCGATCGCTCGGTCAACAAAGAAGAGTTCTTTACCGGGCTGCAGCGCGCCGTCGACGAGAAGTTCGGGCGCGTCACCCTCAAGATAAGGCCCGGCTGGGACGTGCAGATCGTGAGTTTCGCGCGCGTCGACTATCCCTCCTGGCTCCAGCTTCAGGTCGACGTCGAAGGGGAACTCGATTTCGACAAGCACGCGGACACGCTCTACCGCATGGACGACTTCTTCCTCAACTGCGTCGAACAGCCGCTCAATCCCCGCGATTTCGTCGCCCACGCCATGCTCAAAGGGGCGATTCGCACTCCGCTGTGCCTCGACGAATCGATTCAGTCGCTCGAAGACGCGCACATTGCCTTCGACCTCGAATGCTGCGGCTACGTCTGTCTGAAGCCCGGCCGCGTCGGAGGACTTGCCGAAGCGCGACGCATTGCGGAATTCGCGCAAACGAACAATATCGGCTGCTACGCCGGGTTCGATCTCCAGTCGTCCCTCGGATACCGGGCGGTCGCCGCGCTTGCGGCAACGTCCAATTTCGTACTCCCGACCGACTATATCCGATTCGAAGAAACGTTCGAGTACGACCTTGTTCCCCCGCTCGCTACGACGCTCGTGGAAGAGCCGGGCGACGAAAAGAAATCGCGGCCCCCGCGAAGCTTCCGTTACGTCGAACTTTGGGACGAGCCGGGCCTCGGCGCGGAACCGAATCTCGAAGAGGCGTCGAAGTACGTCCTCGATAAATTTGAATTCAAACGAGCGTAACGCCGCGCCGCGCCCGCTTCAGCGAAAAAAACGAAACGCGCCTGATGCGAAGCGCGTTTCGTTTCTTTTTTCTTGCGCGGTCGAATTCCGTTTAGAATTATTTGGGGCCAGTCGCTTTATTAACGAGGAGCCGCAGTTTGCCCGATTCGGAAACGAGTTTGCCGGCGCGAACGTCCTCTTCGGTAAAGCGCGCGCAGTAGATCTCGCGCTCGCCGTAACGGTCGCGGTCGTAGGCGATGAAAACGGTTCCGTCGTCCGCCTGTCCGCCGTCCGGATAGGATACGGCGTCGCGCTCGTCGAGGACAAGGCCGCCCTGCCACGTCGCCCCGTCGTCGTCGGAAACGAACGCGGTCATGCGCGAACGGCCGACGTCTTGGTCGATGGGACCGTTCTTAACGAGCAGAAGCGCGCCGGAACGCAGCCGGCGCACGAAGAAGCGCGACGACGTATGTTTAATCTTCGATTCCGCAAACGGAGTCCACGTTTTGGCGCCGTCCGTTGAAACCGATTCGCCGATTCCGCGCGTCGTGCGGTTCAGAATCAGGAAGGAGCAGTCTTTCCTTTCGACGATATTGTGCTCGTCGAAAACGGAGACGTCGCGCGGAACCTCGACGCGGCCGTAGAAATCGAGCGTCGCGCCCCTGTCCGTGGAAATATAGACGTTCGCGCCCCGCAATTTCTCGTCCAACTTGTATTTCGAATCGAATCGCCAAATGGAAACCGGGAAGAGCCAGCGCCCTTGAGAGTCCGCGATCGGCTTGCACATCATGATCCCGTTGCAGAGCCGTCTCGGCGCGCTCCACTGCGCGTCGGCGCCCTTTTCCGGCTCCGTCGTCGTCATGGCCCACACGCCGACCCTGCCGTCCCAAATTGAGGGATTGAATTTCGATTCTTCTCCCTGCGACCAGAAGAGCCACAGTTTCCCGTCGGGATCCGACCACATCGTCGCGTCGAACGCGCGCACAATTCCGACCGGATCGACCGCCATGATCGGCTCCGTCCACGTCTCGCCGCGGTCGCCGCTGTACGCGACCAAAACGTAATTCTCGCCGCATTCCGTCTTGCCGCCGGAATACCAGCAGGCCCAAAGCCCGCCGTCGCGCGCGACTTCCAGACTGGCGATTCCCTGCCAAGCGCGGTTCGCGTCGGAATACTTCTCGGGAACGGGCCGCAGAACGGGCGGCGGCGCGAGCGGATCGGCCTCCTGTGCGCGCACGGGCGCGAGAGGCTGCGTCGAAAGGAAAGCTGCTAAAAGGAGCGGAAAAAGCTGGCGAAAGACTGGACTCATGATATTCTCGTCGTTAAAAGGAACGTGTGCGGCGCGGTAAAACCGGGCGTGGAACAAAAAGCCCGCGGAGAAAATTGTAACCCGTTCGAGAGGCAAATTCAACTCAAAGAGCCGGCGCTCCGTCAAGAAACAAAAAAAGCGGGAGCGTCCTGCGACGTTCCCGCCTCTTTTATTTCGCCGTACGGCTCAGTTTGAGAAATCAGCCAATGATTTCCTTAACTTCGACCATAATGTACGTCTGGCGGTGGCCGTTCTTTTTACGGCTGTTCTTGCGGCGGCGGAACCAGCGAATGACGACCTTGGGGCCCTTGCGCTTGGTCATGACTTCGCAGACGACCTTCGCGCCTTCGACCGTAGGCTGGCCGATAATCGTTTCTTCTTTGCCCTCTTCTCCCTTGACGAGAAGGAGGACGTCGGTCAGTTCGATCTTGGCGCCGTCTTCGACGTCGCGAAGTTCGAGGTACATCTTACGGCCGACTTCGCACTTATACTGGTGACCGCCGTCTTTGACAATAGCGTACATGCTAAAATCCTTTGCAGTTGCGAGCCGCTTTCGTAACGCGGCTCAAAAAACCTAACTTTCTCGGCCGTTCTCATGACGGCCGGCTGCGCCAATCGTTTTCTTCCCTGTTTTACGGCGCGATCTACGGTACCGGCGCGCGTCTCTCCGCGAGGGAGAACGCCGGCGGCGTCTCAGGCGTTAGGGGCCGCTTGATCGGTCAAGGGGCTGGCCGGACGCTCTTGGGGAACCCAGGCGCCTTCTCGGCGATACCGAGCGGCGCGAGGGAACGACAATAAAAACGTGGAGTAATTATAACACAACTTCACGAATCGAGAAGGGAGTCCTCTTTCGAAAAATCGACTTTTTTACCGGCGGCGTCCATAATGTCAATACCGATGTATTCGGGCCAGACGTTCGGAACCGTCTTGACGTTAATGGAAACGTTCGCGTCCGTCTCGATTTGAACAATCTGATTCCGCTTCTTATTGTTCATATACTCGGCGACTTCCTCGCTCACGCCGACGGAAATGAAACTCGCGCGAGGTTTCTGCGAGGCGAGCGTGAGGAGCCGGACAATTTCGAGACTCATGCTCTCGAGCGATTTAATCGCCCCGCCGCCGTGACAGCACGGGCATTCGCGGTAGAAGCTGCGCTGGATGCCCGGTCGGATGCGCTGACGCGTCATTTCGACGAGGCCGAGCGGACTGGTGCGCAGAATCTTCGTCTTCGCGCGGTCGCGTTTGAGGGCGTCGCGAAGCGTGCGTTCCACCGCGCGGCGATGCTGATCGCTCGACATGTCGATAAAGTCGTTCACGATGACTCCGCCGAGGTCGCGCAGACGAATCTGGCGCGCGATCTCTTTCGCGGCGCGGAGATTCAGCTGGAACGCGGTGTCTTCCGGAGACTCGCCCGCGCGGAAGCTGCCGCTGTTCACGTCGATCGCGACGAGCGCTTCCGTCTGGTCGATGACGATCGAGCCGCCGTCTTTGAGCGCGACTTTCCGATTGTGAATCTTGTGGACTTCGCCGTCGATCTTATATTTCGCGAAAAGGGGCTCTTTGCCGTCGTAATACCGAACGCGGTCGGCGTAGCGCGGCATAATGACCTTGAGGAATTCGCTCGCGCGCTTGAACGCGTCTTCGTCGTCGATAATGATCTCCTCAACGTCGCTCGTAAAGACGTCGCGAATCGTCCGAATGATCATGTCGCTCTCTTCGTAAATCCCGACGGGACCGGGCAGATTCTTAATGCGGCGCGCCATCGACTTCCAGAGCCGCATGAGGTACGCCAGGTCGAGCGCGAGTTCTTTTCGCGTGCGGTCGGCGCCAGCGGTGCGGACGATAAAGCCCAGACCCTTGGGAGGATTGAGCTCTTCCATCATGGAGCGCAGCTTGCGGCGAAGGTGTTCGTCCGGAATCTTGCGCGAAACGCCGACGTGTTCAAGATGCGGCATGAGGACAAGGTAACGGCCGGGAACGCTGATATACGTCGAGAGCGTCGGACCTTTCGTCCCGATCCCTTCTTTAATTACTTCGACGAGAACTTCGTCGCCCTTCTGGAACACGTTCTGAATCGGCGGCTTAACGCGCGGACGGCCGTAATCGCAGTAGTCCTCGTATCCGTCGTGGCCGCGGCCGTGAAAATGGCGGCGTTCGTCGTCGCGGGGAGGAACAAACGTCGGATCCTGCTTGAAATAGTGCGGCTCGACGTCGCTGATATGAAGAAAACCGTTGCGCCCGACGCCGAAATCGACAAACGCCGCCTGGATGCTCTGTTCAATATTGACGACGACGCCTTTGTAGATATTGTGGACGTAGTTCTCGTTCGTTGTGCGTTCGACTTGCAACTCTTCCAAAACGCCGTCTTCAACTACCGCGATCCGGCATTCTTCCGGCTGCCGCGCGTTAATCAGCATCTTTTGAGACATAAAAGAAATCTTTCCTGACGGTAAAAGGCGGGAATTTTATGACCTCGAAACGGCGAGGACGCGCTAGGCGCCCTGCTCTTCGTCGACGATATAGCAGCGGTCGCGATTTGGAAAGATAGAGCGAAAAAGCCGATCGGCAAGGCCAAGACAGACGAGAATTTCACGAACGCCCGCTTCCGGACCGGTCTGAGCCGCAAGGACGAGACGCAGCGTGGCGCCGTCGAGCGAGAGCGCCTTGACAGGCGGACGCGCGTCGATGATCTTCCCGTTGCTCTTCTCGACTTCGTACGAATCGGCGGCCAGAAAGGCGGCGATCTTCTCGCGAACGTCCGCGGCGAGCTCCTCGGGCACGGTCATTACGTAGGAAAACGCAAGAGCCTGCTGTTTCGGAGCGCCTTCTTCCAGCGGAACGGCGCGCAAAAATTCA
>CADACS010000004.1 GCA_902786505.1 uncultured Planctomycetota bacterium
GCGCGCGGCGCGTCAGTCTTTCTTATGGCGGTTGTCGAAGACGCGCTTCGATTTGCCTTCGCTGCGCGGAATCGAGTCGGGCGCGACGAGCGTCGTTTTGAAGTTAATGCCGACGACGCGCTGCAGCTTTTCGGCGATGAGGCGGCGGAACTTCTCTTTCGCGGCGTCGTCGTTCCAGAGCACGGAGAACTTCTCGGGCGTCGGTTCGACTTTGACTTCGATGACGTCGAGTCCGTCGGGACCCTTCGAGAGGTAAATCTGGTAGTTGACGAGATTCGGATCGATCGCCAGGAGCGCCGATTCGACCTGGCCGGGGAAGACGTTGACGCCGCGAATGATCATCATGTCGTCGGACCGGTGCGTAATACGCCCGATGCGGCGCAGCGTGCGGCCGCAGGCGCAGCGTTCGGAGATGAGCCGCGTCATATCGCGCGTGCGGTAGCGAATGAGCGGGATCCCTTCCTTATCGAGCGTCGTAAAGACGAGCTCCCCTTCCTCGCCGTCCGGGAGCGGCTGAAGCGTCTCGGGATCGACGATTTCCGGATAGAAGTGATCTTCAAAAATATGAATGCCGTTGTGGCAGGGGCAGTCGCCGCCGACGCCGGGGCCGGAGACTTCCGTCAGACCATAGATATCGAACGTTTCGATGCCCGTCTCGTCTTCGATGAATTTGCGCATTTCGTCGGACCAGGGTTCCGCGCCGAAGATGCCGACGCGGAGTTTCGTCGTTTTCCAGTCGAATCCGACTTTGCGCGCATGGTCGATAATGTGCAGGAAGTAGCTCGGCGTGCACGCGACGGCCGTCGTGCCCAGGTCGCGCATGAGCATGAGCTGGCGTTCCGTATTTCCGCCGGAGATCGGCAGAACCGTGCAGCCGCGGCGCTGGCCGCCGTCGTGAAGACCGAGACCGCCCGTGAAAAGACCGTAGCCGTAACCGACTTGCAGCACGTCGTTTTCGTCGAGCCCGAACATAGCGAGCGCGCGGCTCGTCGCTTCGCTCCACGCGTCGAGGTCGTGCTGAGTATAGCCCATAACGATCGGCTTGCCGGTCGTGCCGGAGCTGGCGTGGAATCGGAGAATCTTAGACATTGGAACGGCAAACATGCCCGTCGGGTAGGTGTCGCGGAGGTCGGTCTTCTTGATAAAGGGAAGCTTGGACAGATCGGCAAGCGATTTGATCGAATCGGGATTGACGTTATTTTCTTCCAGGAGATTTCGATACCACGGCACGCTGGTATAGACGCGATGGAAAACGTCGAGGAACTTTTTGTTTTGCACATCGCGAAGCATATGTTCCGGCATGAAGTCCGGAGCGCTGATCATACTGTATTTTGCCATTTCGATATCTGCGTATAAACTTTTCTAGGCCGACGGCGCCGACAAAACCGGCTTACGCCGTCTGAAACCGGATTAAATGGAGCCGAACGCTGCGGCGCGCGCAAGGCGTTGCGGCTGGAGTTTTCGCGCCCGCACGCGGGATTCCCCGGAACGCGCGCCCGCGCTTCGATAACGCGAACTGAAAAACGAATCCCGACCATTATATAGGAACGCGTAATTTTGTAAAGGAAAGACCCCGCAAATAATATAAGGAAGAGTAAATTTCATTTCGCCGTCCGTCGGCGGCGCGGCCGCCGACACGGGGCGCGGGCCGGGTATGAACGGATTCCAAGGGGCCTGACGGGGTCGTTTTGCCGCGAAAGAAGCCTTTTTTGCCGAAAAAAAGACAAAAAAACTGGGAAAATTCATAAAATCTGAATGTTTAACGTTGACGTCAGGGAATCAAACCGATAAAAATATAGGCGTTGCTCGCGCGGAACGCGTTTAAAAACGGTTTACGCGCCGCCGCGGGCGTTTGCGGGTCGCCGTTCAATGAATCCCTTTTGCGCCGTCTCGTTTTCCGGCCAACGCCGGTAGCGTCGCAAGTTGGACGGGCGTCAAACCTCCTCCGCTTCAACCTCCCTTTATAAAAGGAATTTTTCATGGCGAAAGATAAGAAAGCAGCCAAGGACGTCAAGCCGTTGACCAAGACGCAAATGATTCAGGCCCTCGCCGACTCGACGAGCTTGAACCGCAAGGACGTCGCCGCCGTCGTCGCTCAACTTGGCGAACTGATCAAGGCCGAACTTGCTAAGGGCGATAAAGCCAGCTTCACGCTTCCCGGTCTCGTCAAGATCGAAAAGCAGTACGTCGCCGCCAAGCCGGCCCAGAAGCACGTTCCGGATCCGTTCCACAAGGGCAAGTTCGTCGATCGTCCGGCCAAGGAAGCCCACTACAAGATTAAGGTTAAGGCTCTCAAAGGCCTCAAAGACATGGCGTGATTGAACGTCCCCGGTCTCGTCTGAACGCTTCGTTCAGGCGCCTTTCCGAAAAAAGCGCGTCGCTGCAAGGCGACGCGTTTTTTTATTTGCGCGCGGCGTGAAAAAAATCGGCCGTCGACTTGACGCCGTTATGAAAAGAAGCACAATTAGAGTCGTTTGCGCGTGCGCGCCGGCCCCGCCGCGAACGCCGCAATTCCGTTTCTCCGATCCGGGCGACTCATTTCAGAAAGGTCTCACATGACGCCAGAAGCTCAACGCGTTCTCAAACCTGCCAAGCGAATTCTTCTTAAAGTTTCAGGCGAAAGCTTCTGCCCGCCGAACGAGCGCGGCATCTCAATGGATTCCGTCAATCACCTCGCCGCCCAAATCGTTAAAGTGGCGGAACAGGGCGTTCAGGTCGCGGTCGTTATGGGCGGCGGCAATATTCTCCGGGGCGGTCAGCTCATGGCGACGAGCGGCGCGCAGACGCTCCAGGAAGCGACGGCGCACTACATGGGCATGCTCGCGACCGTCATCAACGGCAACGCGCTCCACGACGCGCTCCAGGCGATGAATCAGGAGCCGCGCCTCATGACCTCGATTCGCATGAACGAAATCGCGGAGCCGTACCTCTGGCGCCGCGCGATCAGCCACCTCGAAAAAGGGCGCATCGTTATTCTCGCGGGCGGCATGGGCGCGCCGTTCGTTACGACGGACACCGCGTCGGCTCAGCGCGCGCTCGAACTTCAGGCCGACTACCTCATTAAAGCGACGAAAGTCGACGGCGTCTACAGCGCCGATCCGAACAAAGACCCGAACGCCGTGTTCTATCCGGAACTGACGTTCGACGAAGCGATCGAGCAGCGCCTGCTCGTTATGGACGCCGAAGCGTTCGCGAAATGCCGCGCCCATTCGCTCCCCGTCATGGTCATTAACTTCCGCAAAGAGGGACTGCTCGAACGCGCCGTGCGCGGAGAACACGTCGGCACGATTATTCACATCTGAACTGCTTGCAATTCGGTTAGAAACAATAAGTTATGCAAACCAAACGAGCCCCGGCGCAGCGGCGCGCCGAGGCTCGTTTGTTATTCTACGTTCACGCGAGAACGCGAACGCCGCGCATTTCGCGGTCAGCGCGAGGCGGACGCCGTTGTACGCGTAGCGGCGGACAAGCCCTTCCGGCCCGACGCTGCTCCCGCGATAGGCGGACCGGCAGCTCCCGGCGCCGTCGTTCCAGCTGCCGCCGCGCAGCACGCGGCGCGTTCCCTTCTCCGGGCCGGCGGGATCGGTCTGAGGCTCCGTCGGATAGGGGCCGTAGACGTCCTGCGTCCATTCCCAGACGTTCCCATGCATATCGAAGAACCCCCACGCGTTCGCGGGATAGGACCCCACGGGCGTCGTCTTGCCGACGGTCGGGCCTTTTTCGTCGGTTCCGTACGGATAATCGCCGCTGCAGTTGCACTGCGCGCTCGTGAGAACGTCGCCGAACGACGACTGCGTCGTGGAGCCGGCGCGGCACGCGTATTCCCACTGCGCTTCGGTCGGCAGCGCGAACGTCAGCCCGTCGGCGAGCGCCGTGAGCTTTTCGGCAAATTCGCGCGCTTCGGCCCACGTTACGGAATCGACCGGATTCTTCGCGCCTTCAAACGCGCTCGGATTCGAGCCCATAATCGCGGTCCACATCTCCTGCGTCGCTTCGGTTTCCATAAGCCAGAACCCGCGCGTCAGCGTTACGTTATGCGAGCCGTGGTCGCTCGCGGACCCGCCCATGACAAAAGTCCCGGCGGGAACCCAGCGCATGCGGAATTCGACGCCGTTAATCGTGAGGACGTTCAGTTCGCCCGGTTTACGGTCTACGGATTCTTTCCAACTGTTTAAATCTATCGGCACTGTGGCGCTCCTTACTATTGTATCATGTTTTGTTCAAATAAGTTAAGCTCGTTATTATCTCACTTCGCACCGCGGCGCGGCTCACGCGATCGGCTCGCCCTTAGCGGAATCCCACTTGCAGGACCTCTCCCGCGCGAGCGCGACGGCCTCGGCGAACACGTCGATCGCGCGGTCGATCTCTTCGTCGGTCGTATACCGGCTCAGACTGAATCGGAAATTCCCCTGCAGCGCGCCGGACGGAACGTTCATCGCGACGAGCACGTGCGACGGCTCAAGCGATCCGGACGTGCACGCGGAGCCGGACGAAACGCACACGCCGCGCTCGGACGTCAGCATGAGAATCGCCTCTCCCTCCGCGCCGTAAACCGCGATATTCAGCGTGTTAGGCGTGCGGGGCGCGTTCTTCCCGTTAACGACGATCCACGGAATCCGCTCTTCGAGCGACGCCTGAAGCCGGTCGCGCATCGCCTCCATGCGCGCGCCGCGTTCGAAAAGGCCGTCCGCTTCGAGATCGAGCGCTTTCGCAAGACCCATAATATAGGGGACGTTCTCCGTGCCCGCGCGGCGGCCGCGCTCCTGATGACCGCCGATGAGAAAGCGCTCGAACGCGGTTCCGCGACGCAAATAGAGCGCCCCGACGCCCTTCGGCGCGTGGATCTTATGGCCGCTGAACGAAAGCATATCGACGTGACCGAAAGCGCCCGAAAGACCGCCGCTCGGATCGATTCGGCCAAGGTCGATCGGAAGCTTCGTTACCGACTGCGTCGCGTCGACGTGGAACGCGATCTTAGGATCCGTCTGCTTAACGATGCGCGAGAGCTTCTCAATGGGGAAAATAACGCCCGTCTCGTTATTGGCGTGCATAACGGAAACGACCGCCGTTCGGCCGGGCTCGAGCGCCTGAACGAATTCGCGGATATTGATATTGCCGTCTGAGTCGACGCCGACGTACGATACGTCGCAGCCTTCTTTTTCAAGCTGTTTGCAGACTTCGAGGACCGCCGGATGCTCCACCTTCGTCGTAACGATCTTATTACGCTTAGGATCCGCCTTGACCGCCCCTTTGAGACCGCCGACGAGCGCCGCGTTATTGCTCTCGGTCGCGCAGGACGTAAAGATAATTTCGTCGGGATAGTCGGCGCCAAGCCGTTCGGCGACGAGCTCGCGCGCCCCGTCGATTTCGCGCGCGAGCGCGAGCGCGGGCGCGTACATGGAACTGGGATTCCAGTATTTCGCTTCAAAATAGGGCCGCATCGCCTCCACGACTTCCGGAGCGACGGCGGTCGTCGCGTTATTGTCAAGGTATACGATTTTCTCTTGCTCGGACGCCATAATCCTTCTCCTTTTACGAAACGCCCGGCGAACCCGGGCGCGCCCCCGCGCGGAGCGTCCTCTTATTATACCCCATTTTTCCCGATTGAACAGCGCGAGCGCGCGCGCGGCGCCGTTTTTCCTCCCCTCGGAAATCCAACCGGCAAAAAATCCGCTTGCAAAGTAAAATCACGCGCGGTATCATATTGCTCACGCGGCGGCGTCTGCACGCGCAAAACATTAGGCTATTTCGAAAGGAGCTCAGCTCGATGAACGTTTATCTTGGAATCGACGTTGGAACGTCGGGAACGAAAGTATTGGCGATTCGCGCCGACGGAACTATTCTCGCGAGCGGGGTCGGCGAATATCCCTGTTACGCCCCGCGGCCGCTCTGGAGCGAACAGAATCCGGAAGACTGGCGCAAGGCGGTTGTGGAAACGGTCCCCAAAGTCCTCGCGAAGGCGGGCGTAAAGGGGTCCGACGTTCGCGGAATCGGGCTTTCCGGGCAAATGCACGGGTCCGTCTTTCTCGACGCGGACAACAACGTGATTCGGCCGGCGATCCTTTGGAACGACCAGCGGACCGCGAAAGAATGCGCGGAGATCGAAGACGCGGCCGGCGGGCGCGGCAAGCTCATTGAAATGGTCGCTAATCCGGCAATGACGGGCTTTACGGCCCCGAAAATTATCTGGCTGCGCAATAACGAGCCGGAGAATTTCGAGCGGGTCGCCAAGGTACTCCTCCCGAAAGACGAGATCCGCCGCTGGCTGACGGGCGAATTCGCGACGGAAGTGAGCGACGCGAGCGGAACGCTCCTTCTCGACGTGGCGGGCCGCAAATGGTCGAAGCCGCTCCTCTCGGCGCTCCAACTCGACGAATCGATTCTGCCGACCGTCTACGAATCCGAAGAGATTACCGGCAGACTGACGCAGGAAGCGGCCGACGCGCTCGGACTGACGACCGACTGCTTCGTCGTCGGCGGCGCGGGCGACTGCGCGGCGGGCGCGGTCGGCAACGGAATCGTGCGCGCGGGCTCCCTTTCGACGTCGCTGGGCACGAGCGGGGTCGCGTTCGTTCATTCGGACGAGCTGAGAGTCGACAAACTCGGGCGCGTCCACACCTTCTGTCACGCGGTACGCGGGAAATGGCACATGATGGGCGTAACCCTCTCGGCGGCAGGCTCGCTCCAGTGGTTCCGCAACGCGCTCTGTCAGGAACTGCGCGAAAAGGCCGACGCGCAGGGAGACGACGTATACGACCTGCTCACCGCGGAAGCGGCCCAGACCCCGGTCGGAGCCGACGGGCTCTTCTTCCTGCCCTATCTGAGCGGCGAACGGACCCCGCACGCGGATCCCTACGCGCGCGGCTCGTTCGTCGGGCTCACGCTCGCGCACGACCGCGGACGGATTACGCGCAGTATTCTCGAAGGAGTCTGCTACTCGCTGCGCGAAGCGATCGACATTTTCCGCGGGCTTGGCGTCCCGATCGACGAAATTCGGGCGTCCGGCGGCGGCGCGAAGAGCCCGTTCTGGCGCCAGATTCAGGCGGACGTATTCGGAAGCAAAGTAACCACGCTCAATTCGGAAGAGGGGCCCGCGTTCGGCGTCGCGCTCCTCGCGGCCGTCGGCGGAGGAGAATATAAGAATATCGAGGAAGCGTGCGACGCGACGATTAAGCGCGTCTCTGAGCTTGATCCGAATCCGGAGGCCCAAAAGAAATACGACGCCGCCTTCCCCGTCTATCAGAAGCTCTATCGCTCTCTGAAAGAGGACTTCCGCGCGATCGCCGACCTCGCCTGATATACTGCCGTGAAACAAAAGAACGCGCCCCGGCCAAAAGGCGCGTTCGACGCGGCGGAAAAAAGAATAAGCGCCGCCGATTCAGAAAAGAGAATCGGCGGCGCTTTCTCCATTTATTGTTCATAAAATCTTTATTCGGCGCCGGCCTTTCACGTTGACGGAAGCTGTTTGAAAATGGCAAACCGACCGGACGATCGTTGCAAGCTAAACATCTAAAACTGTTTATCTAAAAAATAAAAAAAACAACATTTTTATAGACAAATTACTTGATGCCATACAATTTTGTGCTATCCTACGAATAGGTTGGTCGCCTTGCCGCGAAAGCGGAGACATTTTGGCGCCGCCGCAACTATTTGTTTTTTTCTTTACCCGAGGAGTTTTCTCTTCGGGGCGCGTATGGGTTCACTTTTTTTATGGTTAGAACAGTTATGATAAACGGTAAACAGTCGGCGATGAAGTCTCTTCGCAGCGCCAAATGTCGTCTTTCCTTCGAGGCTCTTGAGGATCGCAAAATGCTCTCTGCGGTCGGATTCGTTTACGGGCCTCCAACGTATGAGACGTGGCTTCAACAGGAAGCCGGGGCCGTCTATTCTGACTTATAAGGAGATTTGCAATGAAAAACGTTTTTACTTTAATGGGTTGGTCTGTCGTCGTCTTACTCCTTTTAGTTGGCGGAGCGAATGTGAGCGCTAAACCGTTCCAACAGACTCCTGACGAGGATTCCACAACGCCGCAACCAGCTCGTGAGGCGTCTTCAAATAAACGTCTAACTGACGAGGAATTTTTAAAGTCTGCGTACGCAAATTCGCCTCGGCTTAACTATTACTACCTTAACATGGACGTTCCGTACAGACTCAGCCATACTAGCAGCGCGAAGCAGCTTCTTTTTGAAGGTAAGTACGACGAAGCGATAGAAAAACTCAAGGAACTATTGCCGACGAAAGGCGCTATGGTTTACTGTTTAGAGTCGCCAGAAGAAAATCCTGTCTTCTACGAGTTTTACGACGTTCTTAAAACGATGGCGGCCGCGTATGAGCTAAAAGGAGATTGGGTGGCCGTCAGAAAGATATATTTCCTTATTCATAGGGACGCCAATACCGAACCGATTCAATGGCTCGACATTCGGTGCAACTACGCTTTTGAACGCACTGGTCACGCTTACTCGTTCAGTAAAATTATTGAACTGCTTTCTCGAAAGTATAGCTCCTTAGACGTCGATAAGACGTTGCGCAGAGCGGAGGAATCAAAAGATAAGCCGGAGCTATGGGATAAAATTCCAATTGACGAGAACGTATACGACGACGAAGATTTGCGAGTCTACGCTTTAAAAGACCGTTTAGCGCATATAGTCTGTCCTAAACTCCACTTTACTTACCCTGAGCCTTGGCTGTCTGGCAGTTTGCCCAAAGGAAGTTTGATCAAGCAGGCGGAACTGAGCCATGAATCTTATCTCAAATTCCTCGAATCAATGGAAGAGGAGTATGAGAAGTATAAGGCTCAAGATCCTTCCACAGTTCAACCTGAACTTCAAAATGCCGAAACCGTCGAGAAGGTCATGACGATGCTGCGCAAAATCGGCGAGCTGCCTTACTGATTTTCCGTATGTGTTTTTTAGAGAGGAGAATCGGCGGAACGGCGGTTCCGTCGGTTCTCTCTTTTGTTTAGTGGTCTTTGCCGAGACAGGGCGGCTCAAAGGATTTCTTCTAATGGGGCGGCGCAAAATACTCTTTGCAAGCTGGCATTTTTATTTAGATCCGTCGAACGGCGCCTCGATTACGGCCCGCTCTCTTTTATTTGAACTGGCGCGCCGCGGGTGGGACGTTCGGACCTATTGCGGCGCTTCCTTTGACTATCGGCGTTCCGGCAGTTCGTCTTTTGCGGCGCTTCGCCGAATTAAAACCCGCGGACGCGTTGAAGTCGGCGGGGACGTTCCTTTTTCTATCGTTTCCTTTCGTGACTCGTCGACGCGGCGCGTATGCGGAGAGGACGTTTTAGAACGCACGTCCGACGGCGGCGGCGTTGGCGTCGACTCGTTTCTCTTCGTTCCCAAAGCGGCGGTCGGGCGCGCGCTGACGCCGCGAATAGGCGAGGTCTGGCTTCGTTTTTTCAGTGAAACGATGCGCAGCTTTCAGCCCGACGTCGTTCTAACCTACGGCAGTTATGAGTTTGGCCCGCGATTAATGAAAATAGCTAAGGAATACGGCGCGAGAATTGTCGTCCTTGTTCAAAACCTTTCGTATCGCGGCGCCGAATGGTTCCGATATGCCGACGCGGCGATTGTTCCGTCCCGTTTTGCCGCCGACTTCTACCGTAAGTCTTTGGGATTGGATTTCGCCGTTATTCCTCCTCTGATAGATGAAAACGACGTTCTAACGAATCAGGACGAGAGCGTGGAATCTCCCCGAAAACACGTTCTTTTCGTCAATCCGGAGGAATCGAAGGGGGCGGGCATTTTTGTCAAACTCGCGGAAAAGATAACCAAGCGGCGTTCCGACGTCCCTTTCTTGCTCGTAGAGGGGAGCGCGGGCGCGGAGCGTCTTTTCTCTTTCGGCGCTTCGCAAAATCTGGTCGACGGTTTGAACATTCTTCCTAACGGGGTTCGGCCGCGCGATTTTTACCGCCTAACGAAGCTTACCCTTGCGCCGTCCCTTGTCGACGAAAGCTTTGGCAGAGTCGTCGCGGAATCTCAAATGAACGGGATCCCCGTCCTGACGTCGACGGCAGGCGCTTTGCCCGAAACGCTGGGCGGCGCCGGCTTGGCCCTTCCCGTCCCCGAACGTCTGCGCGCAGGAGGATTTAAGATTCCGTCCGATACAGAAATAGAACCTTGGGTCACGGCGCTCGAGAGAATATGGGACGACCGCTCTTTATATGAAGAATACAGCGCGAAAGGACTTGCGCGCGCAGCTGTGTGGAACCGGGATCAGGTCGGCGATCTGTATGAAAAGATTCTGCTGGGATAAGCCTGTTGTGCGGAACGGTCGGGCAGAAGTTTTTCAGCGCGCCCGGCGCCGCCGCGACTCTGTTCACGGCGCCGCCGCAATTGAAACGCCGCCAGACGTTCGCAAAATCTTCAGCTTTCTATCAAAGGGGTAAAAAAGAACAAACGCCTATTCGAGCGACTCGGATTGGCGTTTGTTTGTGAAACATGAAGATAAATAAGCCGGGAAATAAAAAAGAAATATCGACGGAAAGACAAGTGTGGAAGCGCCAACCGTAGACGACAAGCAGCATGGTAGCCAACGAAACGTCGCTAACTCAAAGAATGTAAAATGAAAAGCGCAAAAAAGTTAATTATTTACAAGATAATATTTTACAAGACAGACAATACTGCAATTTATATAGATTTATAGTAGATTAGGAAGCTAGTTTTATAAAAAAACAAAAAAATTAACCTTTATAGGTTGACATATTCAACTTATCAGGTACAATAAATACATAACATTGGTTAAGGAGTTCAAATTATGTTAACCAGTTTGGGAAAATTTTTGAGAAAATTACGTATCGACAATGGCGAAATACTGCGAGACATGGCCAAAAAACTCTCCGTTTCTTCCGCCTTTCTCTCAGCAGTAGAAAATGGAAAGAAGAAGGTTCCGGAAGGTTGGCTTTTGAAATTAGGGGAGCTGTATTCTCTAACTTCAGAACAAATTCTAGAACTTCAAGAAGCCTTTCTTGAATCAAAAAACACTATCGAAATTGATATCAGCAAAGCCTCGTTTAACAATCGACGACTTGCTGTTTCCTTTGCACGCCAATTTAACACTTTGGACGAAGACGCTTCAATTATGCTGTATAATATTTTAAACAAACGTTCGGAGGACTGATTCGTGCCTAAATACATCGTTGAATCTAAATCACGAGCAGAACTGCGGCTTCTTGCAGAAGTATTTCGCATGTTGCTTAATTTAACAGATGAACTGCGGGTTCCCATTGTAGAATTATTGGACGTACTCAGTATACATTTAAAGGGTTTTAGCTACGAGATTGTTCCCGATGAAGCATTGCCTGAGGGAATCCATGCAGAGACAGACATTAGAACAGGGCATATTACCATTAAAGAGAGCGTTTACGAAGGAGCCTGCAACGGTTTGGGGCGAGATCGAATGACAATTGCCCATGAAATCGGCCATTTTATCACTCTCTGTTTCTGCGGATTCAAGTTACAACGAGGTTTTAAAGGTAGCAAGTTAAAAACCTTCAACGATCCTGAGTGGCAAGCGAAATGTTTCGCGGGAGAATTCATGATATCACGACGTTTAACAGCCAACATGACGCCTATCGAGATATCCAGAGCATGCGGGGTTTCATATTCCGCAGCTTATTACCAGTACAAACATAGAAATTAAAATCCTAAAACCAAACGAATTGAAAGTCAGAAAAATTCTGTGCTGATTGGAGGAACAACCGGCACAGAATCGATTACCGAACATTTTTATTCGTAATCTGACAGTCGTAATTTTAGAAGAAAAGACGTTGTTGCATTTTTGTTTGATGAATTGGAATTACTGTAACTCTAGTTGTCTCAAAACCGACTATATTCGCTTAATAACTCGGTTTTGATATATTGATTCCTTTTTGCGACGTTTGTTCACGTTTTTTACCAGTAAAGTCATGCGGCATTTATATGCGTAGTTTTATAAAACTCCGTTTTAGCGCTTATTGTCTGACGAATATTTGTTTGAATAAGCCATTGGAGAATAACAGAAACATGCAAAGCCTCATTCGTACTTGACAGCGGCGCCAATCAAAGTATAAAAGATAATATATGACAGAAACTTACAGCCGGTCTAGATATAAGAAACTGTTAATTCAGCGAGGAAACGTTGTCTTTCTTTGCGACAAAGAGTTGAAGACTCGAAGTCGTCAGAATCAAGTTTATCGCCACGACCGTCCCGATGTTAATTGCGATATGTCTACCACAGTGTCACTAATCTTTCATTGGGTCTTTCGCCTTATCTATCAAATGCTGATGGGATTGAGCAGAAAGTGTATTCATTCTTCAAAATACGGAAAGTGCAAATTCTCGGATAGCTTTCTCGGATAGCTTCGCTTGAAACATATATTATGTCTCACACAAGATCTTCGACAAAACCATTTGCTTTATTGGCGATATGTTCGACAAAACTGAGTTGAAGGTCTAAGAAGAAGCGAACGGAGAGTCCAAAAAGGAAGGAACAAATGCCAAGGGAAGAGTAAACACTACGCCGCGATGAACATAAAATAACAAACTATTGTCGCTGGAACGGTATCAATCACGAGATCGTTTAGGCCACTCCAGAACAATGATTACTGTTGACTGTAAAAACGTTTCTTTAGGTTGCAATGACACGACATTACGTCGATATGCGCCGATTGAGCGCATGGAAAGAACAACTTATTTACTAACGTCAACCTTTCTCTGAAAGGTCGCGTTAATTTAGGCGAATCCTATTTTTATTATACGACTAGTTACATCAAGAAAGACGGCAAAAAGGAGACAATAATGATTAAAGGTTTAACGGAATACGAAAAGTATAAGGTTGTACGACCAATATTTGGAGACTGTAAGTATGATGCGTATGACATGCCGATTGTGAGAAAAACAAGTATTGAAGCTCTCGATTGGAACCGTTTGAAAGTGATTGGGATTCAGAACGCAACCCCCAAAACATCAGACAAGAACACTCTCGTACTAATGTTCAACTATGATAAACGGCTACTGGCTCTTTGGAACAATCCTTTAAAGAGGATCGCGCTGTTTCAGGGCTTTGCAGCAGTCGGAACTCCTGATTTTAGCATTTCCCCATCAATGAATATAAATGAAGTACGCCATAATATTTACATGTCAAGGTGGCTCGGCGTTACATGGCAAAAATATAACTGTTTAACGCTTCCTACTGTTGGCTGGGCCTTACCAAACACATATGATCTTTGTTTTAGCGGTTTAGAACGCGAATCTATAGTGATCATTTCCACGTTAGGTTGTCATGAACATACTGATATTTTTCTGGAGGGATTCAATGAAATGAAGGCTAGGATTAATCCTCCACTAATAATAGTTTTTGGAGATATGATAGAAGGTATGGCCGGTACTTTTCTCAACTTCAGGTACACTGACAGCTTCAGCCGAAATCAGTATTGTGAACAATTGTTCCTAGACGGTATTTCAAGGGTCTTTACAACAGAGGAGGCTGCATAAATGGGATCTAGAGGTTCTTTTGTCGACGTTGATAAAGGAGATTTTTCTTTTAAAGTTGACGGTCAACACTATAAATCCGTTGGGGCGCTAAGCAGTAACCCAAATGTAAAAGTGATTATTCAGGATTCTTCAAACGTCAAGGCTCCCGAGTTTTCTCACTCGCCTAATAGAATATATGCCATTGTCAAAGATGGAATATTAAAGCATCTAGCCTTCTATGATATAAACCACGCGCAAGACGTAGCTATAGACCTTAGGCATTCTCATCGAGGAGTTCAGCCTCATAGACACGTGCGAATGAACCACAGCAAAAAGGAACCCGGCGTGCCTCCTACTGAAGATGAACTGAAGCTAATTGAACAGATCAAAAAGGAATTCCACTTAAAATGAGAAAGAATGGATATACGTCGTTAGAAGAGTTTAAAGCGCAATACATCGGCGTTTGGGAACCTTCGGAGGGTCGCTGGCTCGGATTGGATTTCTCATACAACGGTGTAGAATACCGATTCAATACAGGATCAATGTATGAACCGGAAGACACGTTGCTTCCAGACGGCCGAACAGCGGTATACGGTCTATACCGTAAAAAACCGGATATTAGGACCGGACGCGAGTATGTCCTTCTTGCCGAGTTTGCCACAATGGACGAAGCTCTCAAAAGCGTCTGCATCGAAGGCATACCTTTTGCCAAAGTTATTACGTCCGATAACGTGGAATTATTGGGGCAAGACTAAAAACAAACGCGCTTTTCAGATTACAGACAGATCGACATGAATCAAACATTCCCGTTTTTTAATCTCATTTCTCCAAGATTAAAAAACGCCGCTTGTGCAAAGGAAAGAAGGTTCGGCAAAAGAGAGACAAAAAACAAAAACAGCGTCTCCGTGCTCGAGCCGAATCCGGACGCCCAAAAGAAATACGACGCCGCGTTCCCCGTCTATCAGAAGCTCTATCGCTCCCTGAAAGAGGACCTCCGCGCGATCGCCACCTCGGCTGATCTACCGGCGAAACAAAAGAACGCGCCCCGAACAAGAGGCGCGTTCGACGACGCAAAAAAAGAAAAAGCGCCGCCGATTCAGAAGAGAGAATCGGCGGCGCTTTGACGTTACGGGACGTTCTTCAGGGGAACGTTAGTTCGTCATTTGTTGTACGCGTAAGCCTGATTGCCGCGGAGCGTCAGGTTGAACGCCAGAGAGGACGTGTCGCCCGCGGTGAGCGTGGTCGACTGAACGTCTTCGTACGTGCGGCCGTCGCGAACGGCGACGACGCGAATCTCGAACGCGTAGGTTTCGCCAACTTCAAGATTCTTCGCGGCGAACGTGCGGACTTCGCCCGTCTGCTTCGTGCGATAGCCGTTGACGTAAACGACGGCGTCTTTCGGAACGAGCATCTTAATGAGGCCGGCGCCGGTCGTGGCCGGTTCGGTCGCGGGCGCGATTTCCGGAGCGCCGGAATTGTACTCGTCGACCGGCTGCGCGTCGTCTTCGACGCCCGGAACGGCGGGCTGTTCGGTCGCGGCGGGCTGTTCTTCCGGTTCGTACGAGCGCGCGGGCGCGGCGCCTGCGCCTTTAGCGCCTTCGGGGCGGCCGGTTTCTTTATTCAGAGGACGAACCTGACCGGGCATATATCCGTTGCCGCAGCATCCGCCGGGCGCAAAGACCGCGCCGGTATTGAAGCAGGCGGGTTCGCAGGGCTCGCAAGCCGGCGCGCACGGATTGCAGACCGGTTCGCACGGATTGCACGCGGGCGCGCACGGATCGCAGACGGCGCAGGGATCCCAGCCGCAGGGGTCGCAGCAGTCGTCGATCGCCCAGCAGGGATCGCAGACGTATGCGGGCTGGCAGAAGTTGCAATGTCCGAAGAGGAAATCGCGCACGCCGCGCAGCACGCTTCCGGCGCCGTTCAGAACGGTCCGGACCGGCTGGAACGCGGGCCGCGCGGGTTCCCAGCCGTATTCGTCGACGAATCCGAAGTCGCCGACGTAGCCGTCGAAGACCGGATATTCAAAGGACGCGGCCGCGGGAGCCGAGCCCGCGCATTCGGCGCATTCGCCGTAGGCCATGTTCACGCCGCTCGCTTCATAGCCGTCGAAGGAGACGGAACCCATGTCGCCGAACGTCAGCGCCTCGCCGGCGAAGAATCCGTCGGACGCGGCCGGCGCGGACTTGGAAAAACCTTTGAACAGACCGCCGTCAAACAAGCCGCCGGCGGCAAACGCGTGAGAAGCGGCCGCGGAAATTACGACGGCGGCCGCGACACGCAGCGCGAAGTTAACGTTAAATTTCATGATCATACTCCTCGTAACGCCTGTCCGGCGCGATTCGCCGGACGTTCAACGCCATAAATGAATCTTTACTCCGCGGCGGCCGGCGCGTTTTTCTCTTCATTTTTGCCGGTCGGCGCGTCGAAACGCGCGCGGGATTGGCCCGCAATCGCGCGGACGCGTTTCGGTTTGTATCTTGTTTTCGGCCGGGCTTGCGCGAAAAAAGCGCGCCGGCGCGTTTCGCCCGTTCGCTCCCCTGTCCGCGCGGTCTGTTCGCCTCGCGCGCGGCGCCTGGAACTTAACTAAGCTCCAGATTTGCCCAAACGGGTTATTTTTCTTCTATTGCATATTTTGCCTAAACTTTTTCGTTTGAGAAGACCTAATCGTTGTAATTTTGCGATAAAATCCGCACAGTCTGTGTAAAATAACACTTTTAACGGTTATCGAGGTCTAAAAAAAACTGTTAAAGTTTACGCGGCTTTTGCAATTAAGCAACGCTCGGACGACGGCGTTAAAACTCAGGACGTCGCGTCCCCAATATCGCCCAGCCCCGGCCCCTTTGTCTAGAAAAGATTTGTACGCCGGCGTTACCCACATTTCTCAAATAATCGAAACAATCGGCGCCTCCGGACTCCCGCGCGGCGCGGACGCCGTTCAAAGAGCCGCGACGCCGTACAAAGAGCCGCCCCCGTTTCGACTCGTTCGCCCAAAAGAGAGGAAATCCCGGAAAAATTTGGAGAACGGCGGCAAGAAACCGCGTCGGAGAACAACAAAATTAGAAAATCAACGGTAAACGTGCGGGACAGTTTTTTCACGAATCTAACGCCGCGCGCCAACTTGCGCGGCCATTTCCCATATGCTAGAATTTAATCGGCGGATCGTACGCGCCGTGCGAACGACGTCGGATTTTTCGAATAGACGCCGCAAAGGCCCGCTGAAGCGCGTCTGAGCTTTTTAGCGCCGTTGTTAGGAACTTCAAGATGAAAGCTAAATCAACCCAATTTCTGCGCCTGACCGTCGCGTTGTTCGCGGCGCTCGCGTTGACGCTCGGCGCCGGCCGAACGTCTTTCCGCGCGGACGCGGCCGCCGCCGCAAATCCGGACGCCGTCGTCCCTCCCCTGAAAAGATCCGAGGCGAAACCCATGCCAAGAAACGATCGCGAAATCAAAAAGATCGATCCGAATACGGAGTCGGTTCCTTTTGCGGGTCTGGCCGCTAAGACGCCGGAAGAGGCCGCCAAAGCGCTCGAAGGCCTCTCGGTCGACGAGCGGCTCGCCGCGGGCGACAAGCTAGCGGGCGAGAATATGTTCGCGGACGCGCGCGTTCTCTACGAATCGGCGCTCGCTCCGGAAACCGCGGAGGAGAGCTACCTCAAAGCGCTCGACGGCATGGCGAACGTTCTCCGCATGTCGCGCGGCGGGGGGCGCAACGGCTCCGCGTTCAACAGCTACCGTGCGACGCTCGAAAAAGCGCTCGAACAGAAGAAGGATTCCTGGCGCGTTAAGATTTGGGTCGCCAAGCATTTGCGAAGCGATCTGCCAACGCAGGGCAAAATGGTCGACAATCAGTTCGTCTACGATCAGGGGTGGTCGCCCGATATGCTCTCGAACGCGGACCGCGTGAGAGTCCGCTATCTCCAGCTCTTTGCGGAATCGCTCCCTCTCGTTCGGGAAGAAGGCAAACAGCTTCTCGAATATTATGGCAGGAATCCGGGCGAAAAGGACGTTCCGGGCGCGATCGACTCGATTCGCAGAGACGTCTCGTCGTTCTTTATCTCTTTTGCGGAATCGCTCGCAAGGTCGCCCGGCGAATACTGGAGTCTCCAGACGCTGACCGATCTGACGACCCTGCCCGACTACGCGCCTGTCAACGAGCAGTACAACAGAAACCGCTATGCCGGCGCCCCGACCGACAAAGACGGCAATCCCATTTTCTACGCGACGCCCGATTCCTTTGAGGCGGCCCAAAACGACGGCGAACGCCGCCAGGCCCTCTTCGAAGAAGCCATGCGTTACGATCATACCGACGCGACCAAACTCACGGTCGTCAATTACCGCGCGCTCGACGCCAGCATGCTCTTCGGCGTCCAAACGCTCAGCTCATACCGGTTCTTCTTCAACTCCGACGCGGACGCGGACGCGGAATCGGTCGCGGGCGGAATCTGGGCGCTCAATACGCTCAAAGATTCCGAGACGATCGCGAAGCTCGCGGGCGGGGTCAAGCGCTTCGATCTGCCCGAAAATTACGACTATATCTCGCTGTGGCGCGAAGCGTTCGAACTCAATCCGAAGAATCCGTCTCCGCTCGTCAATATAGCGCGCGAATACGAAAACCGCCGTCAGCTCGACAAGGCCGCGGAAGTCTGGCGGCAGCTGCTCGAAACGCCCGGTTTAGGGAATAAAACCGAATATCAGAACGCGCTCGATCAGATCATTAAGCCTCGCGTGCGGTTTGACGTCAGTTCGCAAGCGGCGGGCTTAGACGCAAAGCTCGCCGTTCGTTTCCGGAACGCCACGGGCGGCTCGATTGAAGTCAAGCGGCTCAATATCGACGCGGCGCTCAGACAAATCCGTTCGACGTCCTTCTGGCAGAATTACGGCGGGGGCAATCTGGTTTATCTCGTCAATCAGCTCGTTCAGGAGGAGCTCAATCCGAATCCCGACCAGAAAAACGAAAGGCGGAGACTGCTCGGATTACTCGGACTGTCGGAAAAAATCGTCGGCGACAAGGTCGCGGATTACCGCGTCTCCTTTGATCCCGCGCCAAATCATTACGACCGCGTCTCCGCGGTCGATTTCCCCGTCCACGAACCGGGCGCGTTCCTCGTTACGGTCCACGCCGACGACGGAAACGACGACGCCGCGATCGTCTGGCTGCGCGAGCTGGCGCTCGTGCGCAAGACGTACAAGGAGGGCAACCGATTCTTTGTCCTCGACGCGACGACCGGCCAGCCGCTCGCCAATCGCGAAGTCGAGCTCTTTGCCGTATTCGACCGCGGACGCTCGAACAAAACCAGAACGAAAACAGTTAAAAAGACGACCGACGCGCAGGGCTCCGTTCTCGTCGCGAGCGGCGATTTCCCAGAGAACGACGGTTTCACGCTCATTGCGACCGTTCCCTCGAAGGACAAAAACAAGACGCATTACGCGTTTTTGGACGCCCAGTATATCTACCTTTCCATCTACGCGGACGAGCAAAAGTACAGTCAAACGCGCGCGTTCTTTATTTCCGACCGTCCGATCTACCGGCCGGGCCAGAAGGTCGACTTCCAATTCACCGTCGGCAACGCGCAGTACGACGCGCCGGAAGCGAACGAGTGGGCTGGCAGGCAGGTCGATTATCAGATCAACTCGCCTTCGGGCGAAAAGATCGCGCTCAAACGCGTAACGCTCGACGAGTACGGCTCTTTCAGCGATTCGTTTGAGATTCCCAAAGACGGGAAACTCGGCGTCTATCACGTCATGCTCGCGGAAAATATCCACGAAGACGGTTCCGTTCACGGCCTCTATCTCGGCGACGGAATGTTCCGCATGGAGGAATACCGCAAGCCGGAATTCAAAGTCTCGGTCGACGCCCCGAAAGAGCCCGTCGTTCTCGGAGACGCCTTTAAGGCGACCGTCAACGCGAAGTACTACTTCGGCGCCCCGGTTACGAAAGCGACCGTCTCGTACAAAGTGACGCGCACGCGGTATCAGTCAAGCTACTACCCCGCGCGGTATTGGGACTGGTTCTACGGATGCGGATACTGGCAGTTCCCCTACGAGGCGGAATGGTATCCCGGCTGGAGCAAGTGGGGATGCTGCCGGATCTTTATGCCGTATATGTACAACCGGCCGACCGGGGTCCCGGAAATCGTCGCCGAAGGGGAGGCGGAAATCGGAGAGGACGGAACCTTTGAAATTTCCGTCGATTCGGCGCTCGCCAAGCTGATCTATCCGAACGACGACCAGCAATATGAAATCGAAGCGGAAGTCGTCGATCAGTCACGCCGCGTTATTACCGGATCCGGAAAGGTTTACGCCGCCCGACGCCCGTTCCAGACCTACGTCTGGTTCAATCGCGGCTACTACAAGTCGGGCGACGTTATGACCGCCGGATTTGAAGCGCGCCGGATCGACGGCAAGCCGGCGGTCGGAGACGCGGCCGTTAAGCTCTATAAGGTTTCGTACGCCAAGACGGACGACGGCTCCGTTAAGCCGATCGAAAAAGAGGTCTTCTCGAAGGCGCTCAAGACCGACGAAGACGGAAAAGGAACGGTCGAAATCGTCGCCGCCGAGCCCGGCCAGTACCGGCTCTCGTGCGTCGTTACGACCGAGTCGGGCGCGAGCGAAGAGGGCGGCCAGCTTATCGTCGTGCGCGGACCGGCCAATAAGAGCCAAGTCAAGCCGGAATTCCGATTCAACGCGCTCGAAATTATACCCGACAAGCCGGAATATTCCGTCGGCGACGTCGCGCGCGTTCAGATCGCCTCGAACAATCCGAACGCGTACGTCCTCTTTACGGACCGGCCGCTCGGCGCGATTTCCCAAGGCGTTCCGCGATTCGTTAAACTGGAAAACGGAACCGCTTACGTCGACGTCAAAATCGAGACGGCCGACCAGCCGAACATCTTTGTTCAGGCGTGGACCGTCTTCGACGGAAAATATTACGCGGAACAGAAGGAGCTCGCCGTGCCGCCCGAAAAGCGCGTCCTCGACGTCGCCGTCGAACCGGCTCAGGACCGCGTTAAGCCGGGCGCGAAAGCGGCCGTCAAGCTGCGTCTGACCGACGTCGACGGCAAGCCGGTCGTCGGACAGACGGTCGTCGCCGTATACGACAAGTCGCTCGAAGCGGTCTCCGGCGGGAGCAACGTCGGGGATATTCGCGAATTCTTCTGGAAATGGCGCCGTCACGCGGGCTTAGAAGGAACCGCCAATCTTTTGGAACCGACGTTCATCGACGCGTTCCACTTCGTCTATTTCGACGGCAAAGCGACGCGTCTGGAGACGGTCGGCGCCTTTGGCGACGTCATATTCTCCGGCGCGGTTGAGGAAAACGCCGTGTTCGCGCGCGACGGCATGGCCGGAGGCATGGGCGGCGGCATGGTAGGCCGCGCCGTGGCAAAGGGCCGCGCTATGGCCGCCCCGATGATGATGCGGAAAGAGGAATCCGCCGACATGGATATGGCGATCGCGGACGAGGAAGTCGCCGAAGCCGAAGCGCCAATGGCCGCCGCGGCCGCGCCCATGAACGACGCGCTCGCGTTCGCGGAGATGAAAACGGCGGCCGCGCCCGCGGAACCGCTCCCGGCCCCGGACGCCGGCTCGGAATCCGCCCCGCTCGTGGAAGCGGTCGTTCGTAAGAACCTCGCCGACGTCGCCTACTGGGCGGCCGATCTCAAGCCGGACGACGACGGCGTGATCGAAATTGAAATCGACATGCCGGAAAACTTAACGACCTGGAAGATCGGCGCGTGGTCGGTCGGCGCGGGCTTGCGCGTCGGGTCGGGCGAATCGGAAATCGTTACGAGCAAAGACGTCATTATCCGCATGCAGAAGCCGCGGTTCCTGACGCAGAAGGACGAAGCCGTCTTAACGGCGAACGTGCACAACTACCTCGGATCCGAGAAGAAAGTCCAAGTCTCGCTTGAATTTCCGACTGACGATCCGGAAAAGTCGACCGCGAAGCTCGCGTTCCTCGACGGCGTCGAGCAGACTCAGACGGTCGTTACGCCCGCCAACGGCGAATCGCGCGTCGACTGGCGCGTGCGCGCCGACGCGCCCGGCGTCGCGACGCTCGTGATGAAGGCGCTCACCGACGAAGAGTCGGACGCGATTCAGGATACCCTGACCGTCAAGGAACACGGAATCCAGAAGCAGCTCGCCGTCTCCGGAACCGTACCCGCCGCCGATAAGGACGAAGCGAAAGAGGACGGCGAACAAAGCGTTCGCGAATCGACCTTTACGCTGACCGTTCCGGAAGAACGCCGTCCGGAAACGGCGAAACTCGCGATTCGGTTCTCGCCGACGCTCGCGGGCGCCATTTTCGACGCGCTCCCCTACCTTGCGGACTATCCGTACGGCTGCACGGAGCAGACGCTCAATCGGTTCTTGCCGACCGTCGTAGCGCAAAAAGCGCTCATGGACGCGGGCGTCGACCTTGCCAAACTGCAGGAGAAGAAAGCGAATCTCAACGCGCAGGAACTCGGCGACGCGAAGGAGCGCGCGGAACAGTGGCGGCGCGTCAATCGGCTCAAGGAGCCGGTCTTTGACGTCGACGCTGTGCGCAAAATGTCCGCCGACGGCGTCGCGAAACTCCTCTCCATGCAGAACGGCGACGGAGGCTGGGGCTGGTTCTACGGAATGGGCGAACATTCGACGCCGCATCTGACCGCGTTGGTCGCGCGAGGGCTTAAACTCGCTCAGGAATGCGATCAGGAGGTCGACGCGAACGCGCTCGACCGCGCGCAAACCTGGCTCCTGCAGTACGAACGTTCGCAGACCGCCAAGATTATTCGCGGCAAGGTCTGGACCGACGAAGAAAAGCAGAATCGCTGGAGCGAATGGAAGAACGGCGCCGATTCGACCGACGCGGCCGTCTACTACGCGCTCGCGGAGCTCGGCGTCCAGCCGACCGCGTATTCGGAAGATTTCGTCGATTACGATAAAGCGGATATTCCCGATATCGCGTTCGATCAGGTTCACTCCGTTATGAAGGAGCTCCTCTGGGAAGCGCGAACGGATCTGCAGCTCTATTCGCTGTCGGCGTACGCTATTGCGCTCACGAACGAGCCGGACCGCGATTCCAACGCGCAAAAGCGTATCGAGGCGATTCTCAACGTTCTCGCGCAATACCGGTTCGAGGACAAAGAGGATCAGACGGTTCGGCTCGATCTCGCCCGCGTCAACGGCTGGTATTTCTGGTCGTGGTTCGGGGGCGAATACGAGACGCAGGCGTACTATCTGCGGCTCCTGAACCGGGTCGACCGCGACACGCTCCAGAAGCTCGGGCTCGAAAACGACGCGCCGCAGCTCGTTAAGTATCTGCTCAACAACCGCAAGAACGCGACCTACTGGAACTCCACGCGCGACACCGCGCTGTGCGTCGAGGCGTTCTCCGAGTATCTGCAGAAGACCGACGAGCTCGCGCCCAACGAGACGGTTGAAGTTCTTGTCGACGGCGAAGTTAAGACGACGGTCGAATACACGCCGGACAATCTTTTCGAGACGAACGGGCTGCTCGAGCTCTCCGCCGACGAAATCACGTCCGGAGATCACGAGATCACGCTCCGCGTCGCCGGGAACGGGCCGCTCTACTATAACGCGTATCTGGAATTCTTTACGCTCGAAGACCCCATTGCGAAAGCGGGCCTCGAACTCAAGACGGAACGCCGTTATTACAAGCTCGTCGAACGCAAAGACGCGACCGCGACCGTCGAGGGCGGGCGCGGACAGGCCGTCTCGCAGCGCGTCGAACGGTACGACCGTATCCCGCTTAACTCGGGCGACGAAGTCGTTTCCGGCGATCTGATTGAAGTCGAGCTCATCGTCGACAGTAAGAACGAGTACGAGTCGATTCTGCTCGAAGACGCGAAAGCGGCGGGCTACGAACCGGTCGAACAGCGCAGCGGATACAACGGGAACGCGCTCCATGCGTACGTCGAATACCGCGACGACCGCGTATGCTTCTTCGCGTCGCGGCTCCCGGAAGGGCGCTCGACCGTAACCTACCGGATGCGCGCCGAAACGCCCGGACTCTTCTCCGCGCTCCCGACGAGAATCTGGGCCATGTACGCGCCCGAGCTCAAAGGGAACGCCGACGAGTTCAAGGCGAAGGTAAACGACCGCTAGAACGTCGGTTAAGCTCGCGAATTCAGCCCCGCCGAAGGTCCTCGCGCCGTCGGCGGGGCGCTTTTGAAATTGCGCTTCTCTCCCCTTACCCTCCATATCGCAACGAAAGGATCCCAACGTGAACAAAAAAGCAATGTACAGCGTGTCCTACGGTCTCTACGTCCTAACGGCCCAGAAAGACGGCAGGGACTGCGGCTGCATCGTCAATACGGTCGGGCAGGTTACGACGGAACCGAACCAGATTACCGTCGCGATCAATAAGCTCAACTACACGCACGACCTCGTCGCGGAAACGAAACGGTTTACCGCGTCGGTTATTAGCGAACGCGCCGATTTTTCGCTCTTTAAGCGGTTTGGCTTTCAGTCGGGCCGGGACGTCGATAAATTCGCCGATTTCCCGAGCGTCAAACGCACGGCCAACGGAACGCTCGCCGTTACGGAAGGGACCAACGCCTATATTTCCGCGGAAGTCATAAGCCAAATCGACCTCGGAACCCACACCCTCTTTATCGCGAAAGTCGTCGATATGGACGTTCTCGACGACGCGCCCTCCGCGACGTATAATTACTACTTGAACAATATTAAGCCGAAACCGGAATCGGCCGGCAAAGGGCCCGTCGGCAAGACGGTCTGGATCTGCAGAATCTGCGGATACCAGTACGAAGGAGAAGAGCTGCCCGACGACTTTACCTGCCCCCTGTGCAAGCATCCGGCCTCCGATTTTGAAAAAGTCGTACTGTAGCGGCGCTCGGACGCGCGGTTCGCCGGCGTTCCCGGCGTCCAAAGCGTCCGCGCCGTCCGCAGCGAGACCGCCCCAGCCCGTCCGAACGAGGAACCGTTATGAAAACCGCAAGTCTCCGCAATACGGCGCCGTTTGCCGCGGCGCTCGCCGCGCTGATCCTTCTCCTGTCCTCCCAGTCCCTTTTCGCGCAGGCGGAACCGGCGGCCGTTCCCGTCGCCGTTCCCGCTCCTGAGATTGCGCCGGAAGCCGAGCCGGAAATCGGGGGCCCGAAGATATACGTCCTTTCCCTGTTCGACGTTACCGACGAGGAGCAAAGCGCAATTTTCTTTGCGGACGCGGGCAGAATCCGCGGTATTTTTCATAACGCCTACGGAGTTTCCGTCTTTTGGGACCGCGACATATACGAATCCCATTTCGACGGCCCGACGGGAGACGCGCCCGTTCAAAACGAATGGAGCGGCCCTCTCGACGGCCCGGAAGAAGAAACTGCGGCTTCCCTCTTTGACGCCCCCGACGAACAGGAGTTGCGCAAAGCGGAAATTCGCCGTATTCGCCGCAGACTGGGCGCCGAGGATCCGGATTTCAGCATATTCGACAAGGCGGCCGCTCTTTTACGGAGCCGCCGCGTCAAGCCGGACGACGCGCTCTTCATCTTCTGGAGCGGGCACGGCGCTATCGAAAACGGCCGGCATTATCTTCGTCAGGCCAACGGCAAAAGCATACCGCGCCAAGAACTGCTCGACGCGGCCAAAGGATGCGGCGCGCGGCTGACCGTTCTCATAACCGACTCGTGCGCCAGTCTCCGCCTGTCGGGCAAAAGCGACTACGTAACCGACAGAATCCCGTGCGCGGCCGCGCCTATCGCGGTGGCGCCCCTTTTCGAGGAACTCTTCTTTAATTACCGCGGAACGCTCGACGTCAATTCGTCTTCCGAAGGGGAACGCGCCTATTCCTTCTTTCAGCCGTCCGCGACTGCGAGAGTTAACGATTTCGAGTTCAAGACGCAGGACGTCAGCGGCGGATGTTTCTCGCTTGGTCTTGCGAGCGAAGCGGCCGTCTGGTATCCTTTCCACGGCGAACTGATCAACGCGGTCAAGGCTCACAACAGGCGGTATATAGACAAATACGCGAAGGAAATCGACGAAGATTTCCTTTCGTTCGGCGCGTTCGACGTCTTCGTCGACGAAAGAAGGAGTTGGCGCGACGTACTGAATTACGCTCAGACGGTCGCCAATATTGTGTTCCGCCGCCTTCCCTACTACAACCGTCTGAATCAGCGCGGTCAGCACATAAAGATATTTGAGGAGCCGACGCGAATTACGGAGAATCCGAAATATCTGTTCTCCAAAGACATTCCGACGCGCTTTTTAGGCGGCCCCGTCGACTGCTACGACAAGCTGCCGTGGACGCCTCAGGCGAACTACATGCCGCTGCCGGGGGACGTCGTCCTCGAAATTAACGGGATTCCAGTTAACGACTCCGAGCTAACTCCGATGGATTACGAGGCGGGCTACGGCGGCGACATAAACGCCGCCAAAAAGGGCCGCGTGTACACGATGATCAGAGAATCGTCCGAAACGGCCGTCTTAAAGCTGAAAGACGTCAAGTCGGGCAGAAATTATTATTACCGCACAAAACTCCTGTCCTTTGAGAACGAATCGCGAATTGGAATCATTCCCGCGATCGACGCCGAAGGGAATCTTACCGTCGGGTCGGTCGTACCCGGCTCGCCCGCCACGCGCGGCCAGTTCGCATGGGAATAACCGCGGCGTCCTTAACCGTTCGGAAAACGCCCCTGAAAGAGAGAAAACGTATGCCCGCTGTTCAGTTTGAATTCGGAAGACGGCTCGCCGCGGCGTTTGCGGCGCTCGTCCTTTTGTTGTGTCCCGCGCTCGCTTTCGCGCAGACGGAAGTCCCGGCCGATCCGGAAGCCGGCCGTTACGAAGAGCCAAAGCTCGGCGGGCCAAAGATCTACGTTCTCTCCCTCTTTGACTTGACCGACCAGGAGCAGAGCAGAGTCTTCTATGAAGACGCGCAAAGGATCGCGTGGGCGTTTTCAGAAATAACTTGTCCCGCCGCTGTGTTGTGGGACGCCGAGTTTTATAAAAAGGACGAATGGTCTGTCTTACAGGACGGTTCGGAGCCTCAAACGAAGTCGTTAAGCTGGGCCGAACTCGCCGTAAGCCGAATGCGGACGGATAACGACGCTTATCAGCCCGACTACAGTATTTTTACAGAAGCGGTCGAGTTCCTGAAGAAAAAGAAAGTGGGAGAAAAAGACGCCCTCTTTATTTACTGGAGCGGGCACGGATTTTTCCAAAACGGCAAACATTATCTCCAGCAGGCCAACGGCAAAAGCATACCGCGTCAGGAACTGCTCGACGCGGCCAAAGAATGCGGCGCGCGCCTGACCGTCTTCATCACCGATTCGTGCGCCAGTATCAGGTTTTCCGGCCGCGCCGGTGCCCGGGAACCTCCCGCGTACGCGCCCTGCGCGCCCGCCGGGCAAGTCCCGCCGCTCTATGAAGAGCTCTTCTTTAATCACCGCGGCGTCCTCGACGTCAATTCCTCTTCCGAAGGCGAACGCGCCTATTCCTACGATATCAAGGGATTGGAAACTATTGACTCTGACGGAAACCGTTTCATTATGAACGATCCGAGCGGCGGCTGTTTCTCGCTCGCGCTCACGGGCGGAACCGTCGGACTTTATCCCTTTCACAGGCAGATGTTAAGTCTTGTCCGCCAATACGATCCTTCTCTGAACGCCGTTGCCGACGACATGACTTACGACCTCCCTTTCGGCGCGTTTAAAGTCTTAGGCGGCGAAAGAAAAAGCTGGCGCGAAACGCTCGATTTCGCACAGAAGGCGACTAGTATTGTTTTTCGCAATCTGCCTAATTACAGAAACTTACGTCAGCGCGATCAGCATATCGCCATATTCGAACTGCCGACTCGAATTACGGCGACGCCCAAGCCGCTCTTTTCCGCGACGTTCCCACCCGTCTTTCTGGGCGGCGACGTCGACGATTACGACAGGCTGCCGTGGACCCCTCAGGCGATCTATTATCCCGAAAAGGGCGATCAGATTCTTGAAATTAACGGAACGCCCGTGAACGGATCCGAACCTCTCCAATTTGATTATGACGGACCGTATCAAGTCGGCGACATAGCGAGCGCTAAGAAGAACCGCGTTTACGCGCTGATTAAGAGGTCTGCCGACACGGCCGTCTTGAAGCTCAAAGATCATAAAACCGGCAAGAATTACTACTTCCGCACGAAACTGAATCCCAAAGGGAGCGGAACCCGGTTCGGCCTTTATCCCGAGATCGACGCCGAAGGGAATCTCGTCGCCGGAGCGACCGTACCCGGCTCCCCCGCCACGCGCGGCCAATTCGCCTGGGAATAAAACGCAAGCCCCGATCGGGCAAACGTGCGCTCAACAAACCCGCTCGCCGAAAGACGCGTCGCGTCGGAATTCCCGTTCGACGCGTCTTTCTGTTTCTAAAAAAAGGGGAGCGGACGACGGGCTCCCTCTTCTGTCTACCGGCGATTCGCGATACTGTTAAAACTCTTTTTTCGCTTAAAACAAATGTTTTAATTGTGATAAATATATCAAAAGCGCCTTTCTAATATCTCAAAAAATTCATCTACGCCTGCAAAAAGCGCTAATCTTTCCCTACTGAATAGACGCGGCGCGTGATAAAATAGAATTATAAATTTTTATATTTTCCCCCCTCCCCCCTGGAGACAATCATGACGCATCGTACAGAATTGGCGGCGTTTTCGGCGGCGTTATGCCTCGCCCTGACGTTTGTCTTTTTCATCTCTCCGGTCGGCGCGCAAGACAGTATGTCGCCTCCGCCAAATCAGATCCCGGAAGCAGGTCAGTACATAGGCTCTATTCGGCCGGTTTCTTCGGCAGTCAGCGCCAATATCCGGCCCGTCGTAGGCTCAAAAGATATCTTAACCCCCGGCGTGAAACCTCAGGAAGAGGCGGAAACGCGCGTTTGGGCGGGCGAATATGCCGGGCGGTACCTTCGGGGAACCGACGTCGTCTGGATACTTCTGGAAAACGGCAAAGAATTCCAGATTCCCTCTAAGAGGTTGACAACAGCCGATAGGGTGTGGCTGAAGTCGAATATTTTCGCCTACTGCCGCAAGCGCGCGCTGATAGTCGGCGTGCCTTATGCGCCCAACTACGACGATATGCCCAACGTAGAGTCCGACGTCAATCTTATGTTCAAAGCGCTTCAAAAGCGCGAATTTGAGGAAATCTGTATTCTAACGCCAAACAGCGGACTCCCGGAATTAGAGCCGACGAAAAAGAATATCGAAGACGCGATCGCCAGAATGATCGACAAATCACACTCGGAAGACGCGATCTTTTTCTATTTCTCAGGCCCCGGATGCGTAACCGACTCCGAATACTATTTCATTCCGTCCGACGTCGATAAATTCAATATCAAAGAGACGGCGTTCTGTTTCTCCGATCTCCACAGACGGCTGGAAAAAGTCAGAGTCAACTCGATACTTACGGTCGCGGACGTCAGCCTTCCTTTTTGCACGAATCAGGGCAAACCGCTTGTCAGACAGAGCGGCGCGCTTTCCCGTTCTGGGGCCGTGAGCAACGTCAGCCACAGACCGAATTTCGTCCCGCCGGAGGGAACGGCGTTCTTTTACGGATGCCAAGAAGGCGAGTCTCGCAACGAAGACCCGTTGAACCATTGCGGGCTGTTTACGAAAGCGTTCGTCGACGCTTTTCTAGGCAACTTCCCTGACGGTCGGAGTCGGGAAATCAATTTCAGTTTGATCGTCGGTCACGCGACCAGCACGATAAGCGTCCAGACGGACTATCGGCAAATTCCGCAATTCACCCATGGCAAAGGTTTTGTCGACCTGTCTTTTGATCCGATCGACGACGGGGAACAGAGCGTTCCCCTTAAAAAACCGGATGAAGCCCCGGCTGAAAAATCGACCTTCATAGCAAAGGGAGAAACTAAGGAAGACGCAACCGTCAAGCCAGCGTCGTCAACAACGGATCCGGTCATTATAGGACCGGTCCGAGATTTCAAAGCGGTTTCCGTTGGCGGCGCGGAATACAGGTTCGTCCGGATCCCTGCCGGAACGTTCCATATGACGACTCCTGACAAAGACGTTACGGTTCCGCAGGATTATTGGATGCTCGATACGGAAGTCCCCCTTAAATTGTGGCTGGAATTCGCAAAAGAAAAGGGATACAAGGTTCCTTCCTCTCCCGATAATTTTGGATACGACGCCACTCTCAAGCAATTTCTCAAATCCGAAAAATTCTCGCCCCAGAACGTCGGTTTTGAGCAAACGGACGATCATCCCGTCGTCGAGGTCGCCCCAGTCGACGCGATAGCGTTCTGCAGCTGGCTGACCGAGAAAGTGAACGCGGGTTCGGCGCCCGATTCCCCGCAACTCGTTTGCGATCTGCCCGCCGTTTCGCAATGGATTTACGCCTGCCTAGCGGGCGTGACGACGAAGTACTCCTTCGGCGACGATCCGGCCCTCCTCCCGCAAAAGGCAAATTTCGGCGACGTCAATTTCAAAAACGCGCTAAACGCCAACACGGTCAAGGCGCTGCACGACGCCGGCTGGCCTTTTTCGGACAGCGACGACGGGTTCGCCTTTACCGCGCCCGTACGTTCATATTCCCCGAACGCGTGGGGGCTCTACAATATGCACGGCAACGTCTCCGAAATATGCCGCGACGATCTCTCGCCCTCGGCGAAATTCTCGCGCTGCGGCGGAAGTCTGCTCGAATCAGAACAGAAATGCGCCGCGGAAACGCGCTTGCCCGTACCTGAAACGCAGCGTGGATTTTACGTTGGATTCCGCGTCGTGCTCACTGAATCTCAGTCGGATCCCGACGCTAGATTTCAATAGCGGCCCTTCCGCGCACACGGGCGCGTTTGCGCGGCTAAGTTCGTGACTTAACGGACAATCCCAGTTCCCGTTCCGCAATGACAATGACGTCGATTCGAATAAAACCGTTTGTTCTTCTGCTCGTTCTGCTCGCGGCTTTCCCGTTTTTCCCGGGCTCCGCCGCGGGCCAGGACGACGGATCCGGTTTGCCGTACGGTTCGGACTGGTACAGATGGGGCGACGACCCGCGCCCGCTTGTTGAAGCGGACGACCCCTCTTCTGAGGCCGAGCACGGCGAAACGCCTCAAGATCCTCAAGAGGATAGCGACACGCCTAAAAAGGGCGGCGAAACTACCCAAGATCCTCAAGAGAGCGGCGAAACGCCTCAAGAGGGCGGCGAGGCTCCTCCGGAGCCGACGACGCAAGCTGCAAAGAAACCGACTCTTGAACCGGACGAGTCAGACGAGCCAGACGATCCCGAGACGTCAGTCTCAGATTCGCTTCTCTTACTTCTCAAGGCGATTGGCGCCGGTTTTTGCGGGGAATACGGCCTCTCCGTTCAGGCGTGCTGTTTCGCCTGCCCCGCTTTTGCGTTCCTCGTTCTGTATATCCGGAGTCTTCGCAAAGACCGGAATTTCGAGGGGCAGTTCGACGGCGCGCAGACTCGGGAACAGCGCAAAATCGAGAAGAAGCGTCAGAAGAAACGCAGGAAACGGACCCTCAAAGACGTCAAGCGCAAGCCCGGCAAAAAAATGAAGCTCTACATTGGCGGGCATAAATACGTTTTCCGATGGTGCCCCGCGTGCGATCCGCGAGCCGGCGACAAACCGGCGGCGTCGCAAAGGGATCTGGAAGAACGGAGAGCGAACGCGACGCCCGGATTCTGGCTCTTGGAAACGGTCGTAACGCAGCAGATGTGGCGCGACGTGACGGGCCAGGATTTTTCTCCGTATCCCGCCAGGCGTCAGAGTTACGCGCGGCAGTTTGTCGCCAAGGACTCGTCTCCGGTTTATTACGTGACCTGGGACGCCTGCATGGAGTTCGTTAAATCTCTCAACGACCTGAAAGACGCGGAACTTTATACACAAAACGCGGTACTTAAGGATATGGAGTTCCGGCTCCCGTGGGAGGGAGAATGGGAATACGCGTGCCTGACAAACGACGCGGAGGGCTCTTTCGGGCTCCCGTACAGGCGCGGCCCAAACGACGCCGGCAACGCGCCCGTGACAAAATTCCGCAAGTCGAACGCCTGGAAACTGCGAAATATGTTAGGCAACGTGTGGGAATGGGTCAACGACGCCGGCGACGAGTATTCCCTGGGTTTCCGCGAAGCGACAAGCGCGGCGTTCTATTCTTATCCGACGGTCTACAGCGCGACGAACCGTCTCGCGCGCGGAGGAAGCTGGCGAGACGAATCCTTTGGGATCGACCCGCTAATCAGGCGCGAACAGATAAATACGGATTCCTGCGACGATCTGGGGTTCCGCGTCGCGCTGAGCTGGAAAGAAGATCCCCCCTATTCGGGTTCGAATTGCAACCGAACCGGATACCGATTACAATAGACGCAAGACGCGGCGTCCGCGCCGCGAACCCAATACAACAGCAGGCGAGCAAACGGCGGTCCGAATCCGGCGTTGAATCGCGTTCTTCGCAGTTTCCGGAGAACCGGATAGAAAGAACAGCATGAAAAAGATACTTTTGATTCTCGTCGTCGTCGCGGCCGCCGTTTACGTCTTCGGCTGGCTTATCCCCGACATGAAGGAACGTAAAGAGCAGGCGCAGTACGCGTCGACCGCGGCGCAAGGTCAGCCCGACGCCGGCCCGGCAGGCGGACCCGGAGGTCCGGGCGGACCCGGCGGGCCCGGCGGCGGCCCCGGAGGACCCGGCATGGGCATGCGGCGCGGCAATCCGATGGACGCGCTCAAAAACGAAGAGGGACAGATCGTCATTGCGAAGGTCGACGAATCGGATATGCCCGAAGAGCGGAAAGCGGAAATGAAAGAATCCCTGACCGCGTGCGACGCCGACGGCGACGGACTGCTCAACGAAGAGGAACAGCAGGCGTACGGAGAAAAGCGCCGCGCCGATATGATGAACCGAATGTTCGACTCGCTCAAAGACGACGAGGGGAAATACGACCTCGCGAAGCTCGAAGAGGCGCGCATGTTCCCGCCCGCTAAGGAAGCGGCGAGAAACGCCGACGCCGACGGCGACGGATTCCTCAACGAAGAGGAACTGCAGGCGGCCAAAGACGCCGTCGCGGAACAGATGGCGCAAGGCCCCGGCGGTCCGGGCGGACCCGGCGGACCCGGTATGCGCGGTCCCGGAGGACCCGGAGGTCCGGGCGGCCCGGGAGGTCCCGGCAGACCCGGCCCCGGCGGACCGGAAGGCCCCGCCCCGCAGGAATAACCCCTGATTACGGCTTCGCGCCAATAGCGAACGCGGCGCCGCGTCGAATCCCAATCGACGCGGCGCCTTTTTTTCGCTCCGCCGCCGGCCAAGTCCAAAAAAAAGGAGCGCGCCGCAGATAAGCCTGCGGCGCGCCCCCAAGTTTCATATGCGTTAACCGACTCTCAAAGAGTTCTCAGTTTCTCCCAAGCGGAAAAAGACCCGAGCCGCGGTCGGCAGACGACGGCCGCAAAAAATGGGTTAACCAATGAAAACGGTTGCAGAATCGGAGAGGACCCCGATTATAGGATTTCGAAGCGGAACTTCGAAAGGTACGGCGCAAATTCACGCGAAAAACGCGCGGATAAGAACCGCACATGCGCACACGCCACGGGGCAAACGGCATAACGCGCCGGCCGTCCCGCGCGGAGAAGGATCTCAAAATGGGCTCGTCGCGCCCAAGGCGGGGAGACCCCTCTAATGCTCAAGACAATTGTTTTCCAAGAATGTAACGCAAAAAATAAAAATTTTTATAAGAAAATTTTATTTTTTGACTTAAGCGGACTAATTTTTTACAAGTCTTAGGGCGTCATAGATTTTTAAAATACACAAAAAAAGAAGATAGAGAACGCCGGAGGACTCAAACCGCCGGCGCGGCGCTCCCGGCGTTCTCTACCCGCAAAACCGTTACAACCGCCATAAGCCGCAAATCAAGACGCCGAATCGCCGTCCCGTTTGCCGTCGGCGCCGGCCTCAAAGAGCGCCTCGACCGTGAGCGTCTTATAGCGCGGGAGCGAGTACCCGAACGGAATAAAGAGGCATTTTATGAGGTCGTGGCTCGGAAAGGTCCGCACTTGCGCGCGGAACGGATCAAGGGGCGCGAAAAAGCGCGTCTTCTCCGACTGGAGGACCGAACGCTGGCCAATGAAATGATAGAGGTCGAAGTACGACTTCATCTCCTCGCCGGGCTCGGCGCAGAATTCGTCCACGAACTGGTCGAGACGGCGCAGTACGGCGAAGGTCGAGACCTCGTTGCGCGTAATCTGATACGTCCGCCCGGTCGGATCGAGCGCCTCGGCGAACGCGAGATTCTTTTCGAGAATACCGCGCCAGCGCTTATTCGGAAAATGGCGGCGTTTTGCGCTCTTCTCGCCCGTCTCCGCCTCCGCGGCGTCGATCTGGGCGTCGCGCGCTAGGTACCCCTTCAGGAGCGCGAAAACGTCGCTGAAGACGACGTCGCCCGTGCGGGAATGACGATAGGGAACGCAGAACTTATGGAATTCGTTAGCGCCGAGCTTCGCCTCGATCGCGGAAGAATCACGTTCGAACGCGGCGTACCCCATATAGTAGCGCAAATTTGCCTTGACGAGATTCTTAACGGCGACGTACGCGACCGTCAAATAGAGCCGCATGAGCGTCTTAATCCGTTCGACGGCGACGTCCTTGCGGTTCTTCGAGCGGAATTCGTTGTCGACGACCGCGCTTCCCAGTTCGAGGACGCGGTTGAAAGAGAAGCTGGAGACCGCTTCGGTCAGCGCTTCGAGCTTCCGGTCGCGAAGCAGGCCCGGCCGAACCGGACCGAGCGCGCGCTGGATATAGCCGTCGAGCTGGTCGTCGGGCAGGCGTTCGAGAACGAATCGGACAATCTTGCGGTTCGACATGAGCGCGCGGACCGCGTCCGGCCGGACGTAGCGCGCAAGATAGACAAACCGGCGCGATTTAAGCGCGTTATTGAGAAGGAAGAGGCGGAACGCGCCGACGCGCCGCGAGAGCGGCCCTTCGATCGGCGGAAAGAGCGCGGCGACGGCGCTCTCGGTCAAGCCGTTCTCCTGATCCGAGGAGAAGCCGAACATACGGACCGCCATTTCGTAGAAGCAGCGCGAATTGAGCCGCGTGTCGCCCTTCATTTTGCCGACGCTCAGCAGGACGCGCAGCTGGTCGGCAATTTCGCCCGCCGCGGTTCCGCCGTTCTCGTTAAAGACGCCGTACAGCTTCGTAAAGAACATCTCTTCTCCGAGCGAACGCCCCACGTCGACAAAGCTCTGAATCGCGTCGAGCTTGTCAATGAACGAGGAGACGAGCTCGTTAATCTCTTTTGTGTCCAGGAAGTTGCACAGAAACGCGACGAGCTCGACCGCAGGATAGGCGTCTTCCGTTTCGATCGCCACGCCCGGAAGATCCCAGTCTTCGATCGGAGCGTTCCGGAACCGCTGGAAATCGTCGGGCCGAATAAAGAAGAGGCGCTCGAGCGGTTCCCGGTTCGCCTCCATAACGGCGACGGCGAGATCGCGATAGACGTCTTCTTTTTCTTTTTCGTCGGCCATGCGCAGCCGCGTTACGCCAAGTTCGAGCGTTTCGGCTCCGCTCGCGCCCGTTAAGTAGCGGAAGAAGAGGAAGTCGGCGAGCAGCCGGAGCTTCGGGCGGTAGGAGTCGAATTCCGGATTGGAGGCATACGGAAAGAACCGCTGAAAGACAATTTCGCGCAGCTTGCACAGATTCAAGCCGATATTTTTCGATTCTTTTCTGATACTGAACCGGTAGTAGAGGGACACGACGGCGTCGCGGTCCTCTTGAGTGCGCGCGTCGAGCAGCTCGAAAAGGATTCCAAGATTGACGCGCGAGTTCTTAAAGAAGCTCGCGTTGACCTGACGAATCCGATTCGCGTAGCTCCAGTGGATAATCTTCCAGAGCTGGTCGTTGAATTTCAGGCGCAGCGCCGAACTCGCGGACCAGAAGTCGTCGTACTTCCAACGGCCCGTGATGCGGCGCAGTTTTCCGAGAATCCGGAGAACCGAAACGTTCCATTCGATCGCGTCCCGATACGTCGGACCGGAGCCGCGGACCCGGCGGGGAAACGGAAAGAAGACGTCGCCGTAAAGGGGAAACGAATCGGAGAGCGCCTCCGCGACCTCGTAGCCGCGCCGGCTGTAGAGCGGGCCGCGCGGAGAGTCCGACTTCCAGTCCTCTTCGGTAACCGGCTCGCCCGTCCGCTGGAGATTATTCAGGCAGAAGAGCGCCGCGTTAACGAAAACGCCGAGCGTCTTTTGAAGATTCAGAATCTGATAGACGATCTGAATGCGCATATTCTCGCCCGCGTACGTCCGGCCGAAAAAGCGGCCCTCGTACTGATCCTTCAGGAGCAGATAATCCTGCATGAACTCTTTGCGCGCCGCGTCGGCGAGCGCGCCCGCCGGATTCCGCGTTACCGCGCGAAGGGGCGCTTCCTTAACGGCCGACTGCTCGAAATTGACGTCGTCCGAAACGCCGACGACCCGAAAGCCGAACTTCTCCGGCGCCGCGTCCGAACTCGGCACCGGATCCCCGTCCTTCCAGACGATCTCGGCAAAGCGCCCCTTTCCGAACGACACGACGACTAACTTGCCGCTCCCGTACGCGAGCGCCGACTTAACGCCGATCCGTTTCGGCGCCGTTTTCTTAGACTTTTCCGACATTGGTTCCTATGTGATTCGCTAAACGCGTTATGCAGGCTGTAAAGGCGGGCTTCGGGCGGCGCGGCGCCCCCGAAAAGCGCGCGATGCGGTTTGGACGCTCCCCTACGCAAACCGAACGCGAATGACTCAAACGGCGGAAAGATCCGCCAAAGTAAAGACGCGCTGTGCTCTGTTTATTGCAGCTCGTTTCGTCTGTCCGTTCAAAGCCGAACTCCACGGACGCGCCTTTGAAGACATGTTCATGCCGACAAATACGCCCGCGGACGCTCAAACGCTAGGCCCGTAATAGTGTAGCAAGAAGTCACGCGGCGTCAAGCGGTAGGGAGCGGAATGAAACCGCGGCGCCGCGGAAACGTGAGAAGCCGTAACGCGGCCCTATGTCAGGTACTCCGCCGTTTTTATTCCGTATGAAGTTATCGGAAGTTAAAAGGTAAAATCTTTTTCGCAAATTCTAAAGGTTCAAGCCGAGTAGACGGCTCCATTTGCGCTTCGAGAATCCGCAGCCGGTCGTCCCCAATCTTTTTGATCTTTCGCGCTGCTTCCATCTGCTTGACATACCCTTTAACTAAACAATCGTCTTTTTCTCGATAATACAACATAGAGCCGAGGAAAACACAATCAAGAAGTCTAAAAGCGCCGTCGCTCTTTCGATCGGGCTCAATCGCTTTACGTGCCAGATTAAGTCGGTTAAACGATTCGTCCTTAGGGCCAAGAACTCCACGATAGAACTCAATGAGTTCCCACGGGTGATTTGAGCCTGACTTCCACTTCCCTGGAGCGTCGAAATAAACCTCTTTTGCTTTTCGCGCTTTTGCTGTTTTGCTGACGGCAAGAAAACGTAAAAAGAGCCAATGTGCATAAACAGAACAGTCGTCGCCCGATTCGCTCAGGATTTTTGCAACGTCCGACAAAGATAAATTGCTGTTCAGGTCTTCTGTTCTGTCCGGATAATTCATCGCGAAATACTTGAAATACTTGTCAAATTGCTGTTCAAATTCGGCGTCTTTTTCCGCGTCCATCATGGCGATCATGAGACGCTCTCGCGTATGCGAAATCTCTATCTCGCTTTCCGAAGGGTCCGACAGGCGCTCAAACAGTCTAATTGCTTTTTTGAAATAGCTTACTCCTTCGTCGTTCTCGCCAATAAGACATTTGTACTGACCGTAGGTCGAAAGCAATCGCCCAGCCAACTTTAGACCGGGGATTTCCGGCGACTTCGCGATCGTCTCAGCGTTCCATCGCCTCTTAAATAGTTCGCCAAGCTTTTTGAAATCCAAAGCGTTGACATATGCGGTCGCTCTTGTGACGACTGCGTCGCATACCAACCTTGCATCCTCTTCGTAAAGCACGTTCGCTAGGAAATGGAATTCTTCCTCATGCTCAAAATCCCCGAACATTCTGCCATGACGATTATTAACGGCAAGTTTACATGTGAGGAACCTAAGCCGCGTACGTCGCGGCAAGGCGCTAGGTTCAAAAGATTCCAGCCACTTCAGCTGTAGATCAAGCGTTTCGAGCCGGACGGTCTTTGAATATACCATTTCAGAAAAATATGCAAAAAATTTCTCCCATAATTCCGGCTGCGTTTGCACTTTCTGACCTAATTCGCGCAAAAGAGAGTGAGGAAGCGTATCGTAGGAATTATTTTCATTTGGAACTTCAGCGTTCAAAAGCGCCGTCCAATCGGGCGGGCTTATCGTCTTCTCGTTCCGCAAGTGATCAAGCGAATCGCGCAACGTTTGAACGTTTGCGGAATAAAAGCATGAACCAAGCAAACTGCTCGACTGTAAAAGATCCTTTATCTCCTTACGTTCGCTTCCCCAAAGGTTGGCGATCGCGTCCACATATCCGTGGCAAGGGTCGTCTCCCTTCTTAATGAAACGACCTTCGATTTTAACATTTTCACTTTGGCCGGGATAGGCGTTCGCATAATCCATTTCTACATCGCCAGACAGATACTTCCAGATATTGTTGTCTTCTGGCTTAAACTCGCAGCGTTCCTCTGCTTTTACGACAAATTTCGTAGGACCTTTTTTGGGAATAAGGCGCAATCCCATTTCCAGAATCAACTTAATTGCCAAAATCCAAGGGTCTCCTTTGATTCTTTCAAGCAAATTAACATGAATCCCCAAAATTCCGCAGTCTTTCTCTAAAACTCTTCCGACAACCTCTTGAATTTCCTCTGGGGCACGCCTCGCGGCATGCCATTCTTTATCAAGAGGCGGGAGAGTTGTCCTCTGGGGTACAAATAGAGCCGCAACGCGAAGACCTGCGCTCGAATCGCCGCTCAAATGTTTATTATGACAGCCAGTCTCGTCGATAAAAACCGTCCATTTATCAGACGGTTTCATATTAGCAAGCGAATTGGGATGCAGTTCGAAATCTTTGCCGTAAAGACAATTCTGCTTTTGTAACTTGACAGGCTCGTGTTCGACCTTCGCTTCAGGATTAGCGACGCAGCCTTGGGGTGATTTTTCAAGCTCGTTTTGCGGCGGATTAAGGGTCGGCTTTTCTTCTACCTTTTTGGGCGGATTCTGCGCAGGTTTTTTCACTTCCTTTTTGGGCGCGTTTTGCGAGGGATTTTGCCGCTGGCTTTGCGCCGCCTGTTTTTTCGCTTTTTTGGTCTGATTCTGCGGAGGATTCTGCACCGCTTTCTTCATTTCCTTTTGGGGCGCGTTTTGAGAGGGATTTTGCCGAGGGTTTTGCGCCGCCCGTTTTACAGGCTCTTTGGAGACGTTTTGCTCGACAGATTCCCCGGAACTTTTTTGTTTCTTTTTGTTTGCCACAACAGGTTCCTTCACAGAAAAAACAGGATTAAACGCAGTTTGCCCTTCAATAGAGACATACCTCGTTTCGAATTGTAATTCTTTCGCTCCGTTTGGCAACTGTCGAGAACCGTTCCGGCGGAATTATTGCGAGAACAGACCACGCATTCTTTCTGCTGCCGGCGAGAAAGGAGGCGCGTTCGAAACGTTAGAATTCGCCATATCTGTAATTCGCTTGATTGCGCCGTCAAAAGGAATACAATATAGCCATGCGGATTGGGACGCTTTGCGTCTCTGGCGGATTTTGGGGAGCGGATATGAAGATCTTTATAGCGATCAATCAGGCGCGGGTCCTTTACGATTTCAAACGGGAGCTCGTCGCGGCTTTTCTTGCGCGCGGGGACGAGGTCTTTCTCTCGTTCGAGGAAGATTTTCGCGCGGAATATTTCTATTCGACGGGCGCGACGGTCCTTCCGACGCCGATCGATCCGCGCGGTATGAACCCCGTTCGGGACGCCAAGCTCTATCTGTTCTATAAAAAGGCGCTTCGGCGCGTTCGGCCCGACGCCGTTCTTACGTTCACGATTAAGCCGAACGTCTACTGCGGACGCGCGTGCCGGACGCTCAAGATTCCCTATTTCGCGACGATTTCCGGACTCGGCGTCGCGCTCAACGCGGGCGGGGCGCTCGCGGCGGTCTCTCGCGCGCTCTACCGGTCGGGCGTGCGCGGGGCGCGCGGGGTCTTCTGCCAGAACGAGTCGATCGCGCGGTACGCGGTCGCGAACCGATTCGCGTCGGAATCGCAGATCGTCCGCGTGGCGGGCTCGGGCGTCGATCTCGACCGGTTTCCCTATCTCGAATACCCCGCGGAAGAAGACCAGATCGAATTCCTCTTTATCGGCCGGCTCATGCGCGATAAGGGAATCGGCGAATATCTCGAATGCGCCAAGCGGATCCGCGCGTCGCGTCCGAACGCGGTCTTTCGCATTCTTGGCGCGCCCGAACGCGGCTGCGATTCGTACGGCGCGGTTACGGAAGCGGCGCGGCGCGGGCTCGTCGAGTATCTCGGCTATAAGACGGACGTAACCCCTTATCTCGCGACCTGTTCCGCGGTTACGCTCCCAAGCTGGCACGAAGGGCTCTCGAACGTGCTGCTCGAAGGGGCGGCGTCCGGCCGGCCGCTTATCGCGTCGAACGTGCCCGGCTGCGCGGAGACCTTTGACGACGGAGTTACCGGATTCGGCTTCGAGCCGCGCAGCGCCGACGCGCTCGTGGACGCGGTCGAGCGGTTCCTCGCGACGCCCTATGAAACGCGGCGCGAAATGGGCCGGAAAGGGCGCGAGAAGGTCGCCGCAGCGTTCGACCGCAATAAGGTCGTCGCGACGTATCTCGACGCCGTCTCTAACCGGCAGTAACAGCCGGGTTCCCTTCTCTTAGGCGCAAAAAAACGGCGCCCCAGCCTCAAGTGAGACCGGGGCGCCGCTTCGCAGAACGCGCGCGGGGGGCCCGCTTGAAGTCAAGTTGGGCCCGACGCTTGCAATGTATTATTTGAGCGAGACCTGCTCGCCGTTTATTTCGACCGCGCCTTGCTCGACGAGGCACGCGAGCGCCGCTTCGAGCGCTTCGCCCGCCGTCTTGCCGACGCGCGTTACGCCGCACTGCTCCGCTATCGCGCGGAACAGCCCGTTCTTATCGGCAGAGATATTCTCCTTGAGAATCTGGAGCATGCCCGCGGCCAGCTCTTCCGGCGCGATATGCTTAATCTCGCGCTGAACGTCGCCCGGCGCCCGGAACTGAACTTCCGGCCCGTCCGAAAGATAGAGGAACCCGTTCTTGCGAACGATTCCGTAACGCTCGTAGCCGAGCATCTTTTCGTCGAATTCGCGCTGTACGACCGCGGTAACCTTCTCGCGTCCGAAGAAGGGCGCGATTCTCTTGAGGAGCGAATCTTCCGCGACGGGCGCCTCGACTTCCAGAATCTCGCGCACGACCGCTCTAAATCCTTCCTTGCCGCGCCGTTGGAAAGCGCCGGCGATATCCGCTTCCTTATAGGTCGGGAACGCGGCTTTCTCTTCGACGACGGCCTCTTCGTAGCTCTCTTTCGGGGCCTCGATTACCGGTTCGGGCTCCTTCTTCGGGCGCCCTTCGGCGGCGCTTCTCGCCTCGGCTAAAAGGCGCTCCTGTTCCGCGGCCTTATTGCGGAACCAGTCGGTCGACCAGAGCCGGTAATAGCGCCAGCCCATGCGCTGGAGGACTTCCCGCCGGAGCCGGTCGCGGTCGCGCGCGTTTCGCGCGGAGCGGTAAGTCGCGCCGTCGGACTCGATTGCGAGCGCGTAGTCGGAGCCGCCGGGCGCCTTGACCCCGACGTCAATTTTGAAGTCGGAGAAGCCGATCTGCGTATCGACGTCGAATCCGTTCGCGCGGAGAAATTCGCCCACTTCCATTTCGAAGTCGGCGGCCGCGCGCTCAAATTCGCTCCCTTTTGCGGGCGATTCGAGCGCGCCTTCTCCGTTCTCGGCGAAGTTCAGGTATTCGCGGAGCAGTCTTGCGCCCTCGGACGACGTCCGTTTCAGGTCGATATCCGTATAGCGCATCGAGGAGACGAGCTGCACGTTCTGTTTCGCGCGCGTTACGGCGACGTTCAGGCGCCGCTCGCCACCCACGCGGTTGAGCGGCCCGAAGTTGTGCAGCAGCTTCCCTTGCGCGTCAAGCCCGTACGCCGTACTGAAGATAATTGTGTCCCGTTCGTCCCCCTGAACCGTTTCGAGATTCTTAACGAAGAAGGGCTCCTCGGCGTCTTTTCGGAAGAAGGACTCCTTCTCCGGCTCGTTCTGGCGCCGCTTGGCCAGAATCCGCTCGATGAGATCCTGCTGCGCGATACTGAACGCGACGACGCCGAGACTCCGATTCGGGAATTTCTCGATATTCTCGTAGATCAGATCGACGACAAATTCCGCCTCTTTCCTGTTCGTGTGCGACTTGCGGTCGAAGACGCCGTCGACGTGGAAGTAGTCGACGCCGGTCCCTTTCGCGTCCGCTTTCGGAGACGGGAACGTAACGAGATCGCCGTCGTAGAAGTTCTTATTGGAGAACGTAATGAGCTCTTCGTGCCGGCTCCGGTAGTGCCAGCGGAGCCGGAGCTGGCGCATGGACGTCGAGCACAGGTCCAGAATCGACTCGAAGTCGGTAATATCGTCGGCTTCGTCGTCGGAACCGTCGGCGCCGCTCGACGCGTTAAAGAAGTTGCTCGGGGGCATCTGACGGGAGTCGCCGACGACAATGAGCTGGTCGGCGCGGTAGATGGCGCCGACGGCGTCCTGCGGAAAGATCTGGGACGCTTCGTCGAATATGACGACGTCGAAATGAACGGCGTTCGGCGCGAGAAACGCGCTCACGCTCAGCGGCGACATGAGAAAGCACGGCTTAATGCGCTGAACGAGCTCGCCCGTCTCGGCGAGCAGCGTTCGGACGCTCTTCTGCTTGCGCTTCTTTTCGCCTTCCCGGAGCAGGGTCGCCAGCGCGCTTCCGGGCGCGATAATATCGGTGGACGGGCGTTTTTCCGACAGTTCGGCGCGAATCTTCGCTTTACTGATCTCAAACTGCTCGACGTCCTTTTCCGAAAAGATCTGAATCGCTTTATCTTGCGAGACGCGGCTGAACGCCGTCAGGACGGGCGCGCTCGAGAGAATCGAGTCGATCCACTGGTAGTAGAAGAGCTTTTTGAACGCGGGGACGATCTTGTCCGGCTCGACCTGCTGTTCGATCGCCTTATCGACAAACGGCGCGATCTCTTTCTCGGCGAGCGACGCCAATAACTGCCGGAAATGCCGCCAGTTATCGAGCGCGTCCACGTTGGCCAGACAACCCTGAAGGCGTTCGAGCGCCGTCGCGCACGGGCATGCGTTGATATTGAAAACCGCGCCGTCGAACGCGCCGGTCAGGAACTGGAGCGCGCCCGAATCGCAGCCGGCAAACGCGTCGCCGAGCCGCTTGGCGTATCCGGCGAACGCGTCCTTTTCGGACGTCAGGTCGGCCGCCTGCGCTAAACTGCCGAACGAGAGCCCTTTTGAGTAGGCGACGTCGAGCGCGGTCAGCTGGTTCGCGAGATAGTCCCAGTCGGTCTTAACGCCGTCGCAGGCGGGCCCCAGGAGCGGCTTGACGGGCGTTTCCTCGGCCGCGAATTCCTCGCTCTTCTGCTGGAACGCGGCGAGCCGTTCCGCGGCGGCGCGCGCCTGCTTATAAGACGGCTTCTTACCGTCTTTTCGGCACAGGCGCAGGTCGGCGGCGAGCTGTTTGTATTCGGAGCTGAAAATGCGCGAAAAGACGCTCGCGAACTGCTTGGCGATCTTCTTATAGAGGGTCGGGCCGTCGAGCTTATAGACGTCGGGGTCGTATTCGGCGTCGAGCGCGGTCCGCGCGGCGGTTATCTCGCCGGCGAGCGCGCGCAGCTTCGCCGCGGCGGCGTACGCCTTATCGAAGTTCTCTTTCGTAAGGAGGGCCGGCGTGAGGACTTTCGACTCTGCGGCGAACTCGAAGAACGACTTCCAGACGCGCGCGCCGTCGACCGATTCACACTGAACGCCGTACTTCTGCGCGATCTCCTGCGCGACCGGCGTCAGCGCCTGTAGAAACTGAACGGCCTTGGCGACGTTCGTCTTGACTTCGGCTTTCGCCTGATACGACGCGTCCTCCTGAACGAACCCGTGCCACGGATTCTGCTTATAGTCGTAACCGACCGTCGGAACGTAGCTTACATACTGATCCAGCAGGGACGCGGCGTCCGTTAAGAACGCTTCCCCTTTCTCGGCGATTTTCGGAACCGACCACACGACGTCGGGCGCGGCCCGGAACGCGGCGTGCGCTTCGTAGAGCTCGTAGAGACTCGTTCCGATCACGGGCCGCTCTTTGTGCAGCTCTTCGGCGTACGCGTCGAGCTGGGCGCGCGTTCTGTCCTTTTCGGCGATAACCGCGTCCGCTTTCGGAGAGACGGAACTCTTGCCGGCGCGGAGGGTATGGCACAGATCCGCGATGAAATCTTTCTTATTCGCCTTATGACTGTGGAGCTCGAGGCAGAATTCCGCCAAGCCCGCCTTTCTGAGCTTGTCGTAGACGACGTTGAGCGCCGCGAGCTTTTCGGAGACAAAGAGCACCTTTTTGCCGTCCCCGAGACATTCCGCGACAATATTGGTAATCGTCTGGCTCTTGCCGGTTCCCGGCGGGCCCTGCAGTACGAAGCTCTTGCCGGCCTTGGCCATCTGAATCGCCTCCATCTGACTGGAGTCGGCGTCGACGACGCTGTGGAGCTCGGCGAGCGGATTCGCGACGCGCGCGTCGGCGGCGGCGTCCGGCTCCTGCTCGATCGGCTCGCCCAGGAGCGCGCGCACGTTCCTATTGGCGAGAATCGTACCCGCGTTGTCCTTTAAGTCGCGGTACATATTGATTTTGAGGAACGAGAAGATTCCGATTTTGCATTCGGAGGTCACGGTCCAGCGCAGCTTCGCGACGGTCGCGCGCACCTTTTCGAGATAGGCGCCAAGCCCTTCGTCGGCGTATTCCGGGAGCTTAATTCCGTGCTCGGAGTCGAGCTTATAGGCGAACGTCGGATTGATAACGATATCGTCTTCGAGCGACTTGATATAGTACGAATCGACGGAAGATTTCTGACTGAGCTGAATGGGAACGAGGAGAATAGGCGCGTGAAAGACGGAACTCGACGTTTCGCTCTCTTTCCAGTTGATAAAGCCGAACGCCATGTACGCGACGTTAACGCCCGTCTCTTCAATGAATTCGCGCGTCTTTTTATCGATCTTTATGAGCGACGCGATCGGATTGCCCGAAATACTGTAGACGAGAAGCTGGCTCTGCCGCTTAATCTTAGGGGAATATTTTTCGAGAAACTCGGCTTTCTTCGCGTCCTCGCCGGGATCCTCCGGGGGCGCCGGCTCGGCAGGCGTCACTTCGGGCGTCACTTCGGGCGTCTCTTCGGGCGCCGCGCTTTCGGCGGGCGCAGTTTCTTCCGCGGCCGGCTCGGCGGCTTTCGGCTCGCTCTCGGCCTTTTGCGGCGCCTCTTCGGGCTCGGGCTGCGTTTCTTCGGGCGCGTCGAGCAGGTCGTCGTCTTCCTCGACGATTTTCGGATCAAAGACCTCGAACGCGGTCGCGCCGTCGATCTTTTCAAAGAGGGCGTCCGGATCGGGGAGCAGGACCTCGACGGTCGACGCTTTGGTATCCTTGAAGTTAATGAGATTATTCCGCTTGCCGGTATCCAAGAGCAAGTCGGCCCATTTGTCCAGTTTTTTCGTATCCAAAGTATCTCGCCTCCGAACGCGCGCGGCTGAATTGCGCGGCGCTAACCGTTCCGCGGACCGGCGCCGCGGATTCCCCGTACGGCGGCCGCGAACCGAACGCGCGGCGCCGAATTGACGTTAGTATAGCGCGTCGGAACTCTTTGCTCAAGTTTTCGGGCGCAATTCTTAACGAAGTTCTGAAATTTTACCGTCGCGGAAACAAAAAAACGGGCGCCCGGCGTTTGCCGGACGTCCGTCGCGTCTGAATATCGAAACCGCCCCGCGGGCTCGCTCCTCCTCCGAGCCGCGAATTACGCGCGCGCGGAAACGGAGACCGGCGCGTAGAAGACGATCGGATTCCCGGCCGCGAGCGCGACCGTAACTTTAATCTGATACTCCCCTTCCTTCTCGAAGAGCGGATAGGTCCGCGTGTCGGGCGTGAGTACGAAATTATATCCGACGCCGTCGGCGGTCCACGCGTCGGAAGTCTGAACGGAGGCGAGCACGCAGTCGGCGCCCGCGTCGACGTTCTCGTGGCCCGGAACCGGCGTTACGAGCTCGTCGAACAGCCCGTTGGTCGCGCGGCTGCAAGTATAGGTTACGGAAACGACGTTCGTTCCGTCGTTTATGAGCGGCGCGTCCGAATCGAACGCGTCGAAGATTCTCGCCAAAACGGTTACGCTCTGTCCGGTCATAACGGACGCGGTTACGCCAACGGTCGCCACAACAGCCTCCCAATTCCGCGCCGCTCTTTCGGCGGCGGTTACCATCGCGACGACGCTGAACTGAGTTCCGGCGCAGGTTCGCGCGTCGCCGTATACGAACCGTTCGCCGTCGAACGCGCGGAACGAAACGCGGCCCGCGCAGCCTGCGACCGTAATAGGAGAAACCGCCGCGTTTGCCGCGACGGTCGTCCATACGCCGCCCGTCTCGCGCTGAATAAGCGCGCCGCGTTCCGGAACTTGCGCCGTCCACGCGACGCGAACGGCGTCCGATCCGACCGCGGCGGCGGTCAGCGCGGTAATTCCGGCCCCGTATCCGCAGCGCTCGACGTTCGTAAACGCCGCGCCGGCGGAACATTCGAACGAAGGGGCGGCGAGAAATCCGTTCGTCTCCGAGCGCACGGCCGCGGCCCCGACCGACGCGGATTCGCGCGCGGCCAGAATTCGATCGGGCCCGACGAACGTCGCGACGGCGCCGTCGGCAATTTCGACGCAATCGACTTCGACGTCGCGCGTTATCCGCGTTTCGGCGTCGGCGCGCGCGACGAACCACGCGCCCTCGTAGGCGCCGAGCGCGCCGCCCGGCCTGCGCGGTCGGCCGAGCGCGTCGAAGTAGTCGGCCGCGTTGAGCACGGAGCTCGCGCCGGTCAGGCACGGAGACGCGTCGGTCAGCCGCAAATCGAACGCGCGCCACGCGTTCGGAGTCCAGTCTTCAACGTCGAACGCGTCGGGAGGCGGGGCGGCGAATCCGCATTCGGACGGCGCGCGCGTCTCGATCTGCCCGGTCGCCGAGCCGATTATCGAATCGACGACGACCGGCCGCTCTTCGTCCTCCTGCACGCTCGAGACGTCCTTGCCGGCGTTCCCCGCGACCGTGCAGCGTGTAATTTCCGACTGCCGCGCGGTCGCCGCGAACCGGATTCCTCCGGCGGCGGGTCCGGTTACCGCCCTGCCCCCGGTTACGACGCAGTCGCGAAACGCCGCGCGCCCTTTATAGACATAGGCGCATCCGCCGTAATTCGCCGCCTGACCGCCCGCAAAGAAGCACTCCTCGAACGCCGTAACCGCGGACGCGTGCGAGGAATAGAAGAGCCCGCCCCCCGCGGACGTCTTGCCGTCGACGAACCGGACGCGCCGAAAGACCGCCGCCGCGGCCGACGACGCGTTGAGGCATCGGACCGTCCCCTGACCGTCGAGCTCGATCCAAAATTCGCCGCCGTCGCACGTTACGTCTTTGGTTATAACGAGCGGAGACGCGAGCGCTACGGCGATCACGTTCCCGCCCCACGCGACGCCGGGATCCGGCGTCACGGAGTCGCCCGGCGCGGCGTTCGCGAGCGCCTGACGGAGCGATCCGCTCCCGCTGTCGGCGTTCGTCGTAAAGTAAAGCGTCGCCATAAGTTCCTTTCGCTAAAACTAATTCAGAAATTTGCCGCCGCGGGATTAAGACGTCAGAGCGTCTGATCGGGCGCCGGCTCCCTGTTCAGGGTCGCGCGCACGCGCAGCGTCATGGTCTGGCCGTCGGCAAGTTCTTCGCCCGGAATAACAAACGCGGTCGAATTGGCGCCGACGTCCGCGCCGACGCATTCGAGCACGCTCTTGGCCGCGTTCGCCGCCGTCTCTTTCTGCGCTTCCGTAATCGGGAGCCGCTCTTCTCCGTCGGCGCGCGACGCGGTCAGAATAATCACCAGCGCGTCGCGCTGCGATTCCACCGAAGTAATAAGCTCGTTATATTCCCGCACGACCGTCATTTAGCGTCTCCTTTCGGCTCGGCGTCCGCGCGGCCCGACGCGAGCGCGCGCATGAATTCGCGCGCCGCCGTTCGCGCTTTCGCGGCGCATTTAACGAGAACGGCAAGCGCGAGCCAGACCGCGAGCGCGGCGAAAACGGCGCGCCAGGTCCCCGCGTCAATTCGAGCCGCCGCGCGCGGTTCCGAAGGCCGCGGGGCCGGAATCGGGTCGGCCGAAAGGGTCGGCGCGGGCGTCGGCTCCGGCTCCGGCGCGGGCGGCTGCGCTTGCGGTTCCTGCTCGGCGCGGCTTGCCGACGCGCGTTCGATCGCGGCGAGAATCTCGTCGGCGCGGTCGGGCGCGGGCGCGCGCGAGACGAGCGTCTCGATTCCCCGCGCAAGCTCCGTCTGCGTCTGGCGAATCGCGTCGAGCGTATCGCGGACCTCGCGAATCTGGCCGAGCGGGGTCTCTATTTCGAGCCGTCCGTTCTCTTTAACGGGCGGCTTGGCCGACAATCCCTTAGCGCCGTCGGCCAGTATCGGTTCGCACGAAGTCGCCGACGCCGGATAGACGACGCGAATCTCCGAGGCCGGCTCCGACGCGCCGGCCGGCGCGCACGTCCACGCCGCCGCGAAAAGTGCGGCGCAATATAAAACGGCAGAAGTCTTCATTTCTCTTTTCTCCTTCTATTCTTTCCGTACCGCAACCGCGCGCGTATTCGCGCAATCCTGACCGCCGCGGACGAATTCCAGCCAGTCCTCTTCGAGCTCGCCGAGGGACGCGTATCCGTAGAACCGCCATAGGGACAGATCGATATCGCCGGTCTCGCGGGTCAAGTCGAGCATAAAGGCGGCGAACCATTTCGAGCCGCCGCGCGCAATGAGGAAATCGACGACTCCGAATCCTTCGGTATAGATCAGTCCGGCCCGGTCGTACCGATTCAAGCCGTAGAGCGCCGCCAAGGGCGCGAATTCGCCCGCCCGGTATCGCGCGCAGACCAGTTCCCGGAGCCGCGCGCGGGACGCGTACTCCGAATGCTGCGCAAGTCCTTCGTTGAGCATAAGATCAAAATTCTTATGCAGATAGTAGAAGAAGAACGCGTGCGTGAGCTCGTGATCGAGCGTCGCGCCGACCGACTCGTCCAACGTCTGAAAGATCGCGACTTCCGTTACGTTCGGCTCGGCGTACTCGGTATAACCCGCGACGGCGCCGCCACGGTTCGGCGCGTACCGGACCGGAAAGACGCGCCAGTATTCCGGCGTTCCGTACCGCTCTTCGAGCGCGCGGACAATCGCGTCGCACCTGCGGCCGATTTCGGCCGCGTTCGGGCCGGCGACGCGCACGTACTCGGACCGGTATTCCGGAACGCGGCGCCCAAATTCCGTTTCCGTTCGGGTTAGGCGTTCCCCGTCCGGCTCGGCCCCGCGCGCCGCCGCCAGCCAAAAGACCGCGAGCGCGAGCGCGTATCCGACGAGGAACGCCGCTTTCCACAAGAGATTTCTTTTCATATTCGCTCCTTTCCCAATAGAAAGAGTATCCCACCGCGATTATTGCGCGGCGAAAAGAAATATCCCGAAAAAGAGAACCGGCGGGGAGAAATTAAGAGAATAAAAAAAACCGCCGAGAGTTTTATCTAGTTCGGCGTAATTCAAGCGAAGAATAAAAAAACCGCGCCGAGAAATTTTGTCTCGTTCAACGCGATTCAGGCAGGAAACAAAAAAACCGCGCCAAGAAATTTTAGCCCGTTCGGCGTAATTCAGGCTGAAAATAAAAAACCGCGCCAAGAAATATATTATCTCTCGGCGCGGCAATGCGTCGGCGGTTAAGAACCGCGTTTACTTCGTTCCGCGGCGAAGCGCGAGCAGCTCTTTTCCGGTCAGCGGCCGGCGTCGCTTTTTCGTTCCCTGCTCTTCGGGCGGATTCTCGGCCTTGGGCTTAACGGGCGCCTGCTTAGCCGGGGCGGGCTTAACGGGCGCCGGGGCCGGGGCCGCGGCTTCTACGACGGGCGGCTTGGGCTTATTGCGGACGCCCAAAGGCCGGCCGCGGCGGCGCTTCGGCTTCGGCGTGAGGTCGATCGGGTACTTCCGGGGCCGGCCGCGCTTGCGCTTAATAATCGGCTTCGGATTGAGAATGTCGTCGATCTCGACGAGATATTCGAGCTCCGATTCCCCGGCGGGCGCGAGTTCCGGAACGTCCTCGTCTTCCGCGACTTCCTTAATCGGCTCTTCCTCAGGCCCGGCGATCGCGTCGATGCGGCGATAGTATTCGATCGGATCCTCGGCGCTGCGCGAATAGCTCTGGCCCAGTCTCCGGATTTCGTCGAAGAGCATGGTGCGGAGCTGCGGAGGATCGAGAATTTCCGCCTGAAGCCCGAAACCGAGGATCGTGCGCACAAAGGACGTGCTCATCTCCGTCTTAATCTTCATAATGACCGCGCCGCTCTCTTCTTCCCGGAGCTCCTGCACGTTGTGCCAGCGTTCTTCCTGAACGATGCGCGCGGCGTAGCCGGTAAAACGGCACGTCGCCGTAACGACCGGGTCGTGGCCAACGTACGGCGTTACGACGTTTTCGAGGTATTCGTCGACGTTGAAGTCGCGAGGACGCTTGAACGTCATGTTCTCCAGAATCTCGGCGGAAACGAGCCGGTCGAGCTTCCAGATTTTGATCTTGCGGTCGTGCGGCGCGTATCCGACGACGTAGACGCCCGAACGCCAGTAGACGAAATTGTACGGGCACATTTCGTACGTCTTCGCGACTCGGGACTGGAGCGAACGGTAGGTGATCTTCAGAACTTTCGTGCGGTCGATCGCGTTTGCGATTGCGTCGACCGTCTTGGCCATCTGCTGGTTGTTGAGGCGGCGGGTCGGTTCGAACTGGTAGCAGAAGGGCGCGATTCGCTCGGCGATATCGACGTTCTCCTGACGCAGCGACTGCTTAATCTTCTCATACGCGGACTCAAACGAGGAGCCGAGCGCGGAACCGTGAACGAATTCCATATATTTCAGGCAGATATAGAGCGCCATGAGTTCTTCGCGGTTGAGAATAAAACTGAACGCAAAGAACTGATTCGCGTACCAATACCGCTTGCGCCCGTGCGCTTCGCATCGGGAATTCAATTTGCCAAAGACGGATTCAATAGACTGCAGGTCGCGTTTAATCGTCTTCTCACTCACGGCGAACTTAAGCGCCATCTCGTTCAACGTCAAGCCTTTCTCCGACGTCGCGAGCATTTGCAGCATGTCCCATTGCCGTTGTAGGACAACTTCGTATTCTGACATATTTCACTCCTTAGTTGTTCCGCGCGCAATGCGAAAGGGCCGTTTCGCCTCGCGCTGATACGCTTACTTTCGATTATAAGAGCCGCGACGCCCGGCGTCAATAAATTATTCTAATTATCCGGAAGTGAAGCAAAAAGACGCTTAGGTTTGTAGGGAATATTCAGGATATTCGGATTATATGAGCGAAGATGCGTTAACTGTTCCGATTATAACGAGGGATAATAAGCAATACAGATGAGACGCGATAGAAAATATTATTGCGCCATACTTCAAAAAAAGCAAGAACTTAACGTTTGACGCCGCAAAAAACGCCGCCGCGCGCGGCAGACGAGACGCCGCGAGCGTGCGGACGTCCCGTAACGCCGGTTAAAAAAGAAGTTAACGGTATGACGCGCCGCCGCGGCGCGAGGGATTTTAACCGCGCTTTCGGTTCACTCGGTCCAAAGGTCGGCAATCCACGGGGTTTTCTTAACGGCGCGCAAAAACGACTTATTATGCCATCCGTCGCGCACGCAGTCGGGATTCGGATTCCCGTGAAAGACGATAATCTTCACGCCCGGTCTCTTTTTCGGCTCGCAGAAATATCCGAGCGGGAACCGGCGCATGAAATGCCGCTTGAAGCTCAGGCACCATGCGGGATCCCAGTATTCGAGCGGCTCTTTTTGCGCGATCGCCCAGCTCAGGTACGCCTGCTCGTTGCGGCGCTCCGCGTAGACCTTCTCGCGGTTAGCCAGGAAATAGTCCAAGACGTCGGGCCGGGAACCGACGTTGAACCGGAAGACGGACGAATTCCCGATACCCGTCCCTTTGAGATTCCAGTCTTCGATAATGCGGAAATTGCCGGGCGCGTCGAAGAACGGATCGAGCGATTCGACGATTACGACGTCGAGATCGAGAAAGAGGGCGGGCCCTTCCAGATCGGCGAGCTTCTCCTGAAAGAGGGTCAGCTTGCGCCAGCCGCGCTCCGGGCGACCTTCCAGCCCGGTCATCTCCGGAAGGGGCCGGACTTCGACGCCAGGATTCAGGCCCGACGCGTCTTCGGTAAAGCAGACGAACCGGCATTCGCCCGTTACGTTTTTGCGAACGCGCGACTCGAGAATATTGACGTACTCGGGCGAAAATTTCGTTCCCCACTTCATGCAAATAACGTTTTTCATAGCGGAATCTCCGGGCAAGTCATTCGTTTTCGGAATCGGGCTCAGGGTCGCGTTCGACGCGAACGAGCGCGAGGACCGTCCAGGCGATAAAGGCGCACGCGCTTATCCGGGCGCAGGCGAGCCAGCCGGGCGCGTCGAACGCCATGAACAGAAAGGCGGCCAAATAGGGAATCGCGGCGGCGACGGCCGCGTCGGCGCGCGCGTCGGTCTCCTCTTCTCCGCGCACCTTTGAGCAGATCGCCAAGGCGGCGGCCGCGACGAGAAACGCGAGCGCGGGCAAATTCATGGGAATACGGAACCATCCTGCGGCGCCGACCGCCGCGAGCGCGCAAACCGCGCCGGGAATCGCCGCGCCGAGGACTTCCCCAAAGGAACGGTAGCGCAGCGCCAGCAGAAAGAGGAACGCCGCGAACGCCAAAAAGGCGCCGAGAACCGCGTCTTTCTGCGACGACTGCCACGCGTCGGCCTCAAGGAGCGCCGGGCCGCGCGCGCCGGAATCGACCGCGCGGACGTTCGCCGCGAACGCGCGAAGCGCGGAGCCCGACCGGAGATCGGCGGTCGAATAGACGAAAATGGCGGGCCGTTCCGTCTTATCGGCGAAATAGCGCGCGCGAATCGCGGGCGAGAGTTCGGTCATTTTGGGCGCGTCCGGGGTCGCGAGCGCGCGCAGCGCAAAGAGCCGCTTGAGCGCTTCGACGCTCGTCCACGCCTGAAACGCGTCGATTCGGGCGGCGTATTCCGCGGGCCGGAGCTCTTCGACGAGCTTTTCCGCGCGTTTGACCGCGTCGAGCAGTTCGAGCCGCGACGTTTCGTCGACGCTGACGCAGCCGCCGCATTCGACCGCTTCGGCGAGCCGCATGAGCGCGTCGACCACGCCCGACTGCGGCGGAATCTTCGGTTCGCCCAGTTCGAGCGGCAGGGAGCGCGTCATATCGGAGACGAGTTCGACGGCGCGCCGCCTGTCGGGGGAAGCGTCGGGCATGAGATTGGCGAGCTCGTCGACGCGAAAGGTCTGTTCGTCGGCGAACCGCGCTTGGAACGCCGCGAATTCTTCCGGCGTTTCGGGGAACGAGACGGCGTACAGGGCGCGCCGGCCGACCGTTTGCGCGACGCGGTCGCCGCGAAGCTCGATCGGAGCGGTCTGGGCGTCGATTGCGGGCGTGAACGCGGCGCGGTCGTCGTCGAACGCAGCCCGTCTGGCGCCGTACGCGAGCGCGAGCGCGGCCGCGAATCCGAGCGTGAGAACCGGCTTGCGCAGTTTGCGGAAGAACCGGGCCGCGTCGTCGAGGCGCGCGGGCGAGACGAACGAACGCTTCGAGCCGCCCTCGGAAAAGAGCGCGAGCGCGGGCGTGGCGAACGCGGCGAGCGTCGTCGAGACGGGGAGTCCGAGCGCGACGGCAAGTCCGAACCGGCGGCATTCGGAATTCGAGGGCAAAAGGAACGCCAGCGCGGACGCGGCGACGGCGAGCGCGCAGAAGAAGAGCCGTTCGCCGAGCGCGTCGGAAGTCGCGATAAGCGCCGAGGACGCCGGAACGCCGGAGCGGCGCTCTTCCCCATACCGCGTCAGAAAGACCGACGTCCAGTAGTAGACGAATCCGACCGCGAGCGCGGCGGCGAACATGCGCGCCTGAGAATCCGCGGGGGAAAAGAAAGACGCCAAGCCCGCGGTCCAGAGCCCGGCGGCGGACGCGACCGCAACCGCGACCGCGGACGCCTTGAGCCCGCCGAAAATGAGCGCGCCGGCCAGAAACGCCGCGGCGAGCGCAAAGAGGGCCGCGCGCTTCCACAGGAGCGCCGCGCGTTCGACGCGAATCTTCGCTTCGACGCGCGGGGAATCGAGATCGACCGTCAGGTCCGGAAACGCCCCTTTGACTTCGCGCGCGACCGCGACGAGCGCGTCGGCGGCGGACTCCGCGGCGTCCGGCTTAATGGCGGCGGCGACGACTCCGCGTCCGTTCTCGGAATCAAGCTTGTATCGCGGGCCTAACTCAAATTTCGCGCGTCCGACGACGCCGGGCGCGATTGGGGACGGGGTTCCGGCGTCGCGCCGGTCGACGGTCGCGGCGAGCGCGCGGACAAACGGGAGCGCTTCGTCGACGGCGTAGAACCGATCCCGAGTCGCTTCGGACCGCATGCGTTTGCCAAACCGGTTAAGAAAGGCGTCGGCGGCGAGATAGTCCCAGTTTCCGTCGATAAGTTCGCGCGCCGCTTCCAGATCGCAGCTCAGATTGAGCGTGTCGTCGTTACTGAGGAGATAGAGCCGTTTATTCGAAAGGGATTCCGCGTCGAGCCCCCAGCGCGTGAGTTCGAGCGAGCCAGACGCGCGTTCGATTCCGTCGGCGATAAGTTCGAGCGCCTTTTCGACCGTCGCGGGGTCCTCGCCCGAAACCGCGAAAAACGCCTCTTCGACCGGCGGAATATCGCCGAGCCGGAGTTCCGCGCGCCGCTCAAAGGAGAAGAACGGGAGCGCGCCCGACTTCGACGCGAACCGGAGCGCGAACGCGAGCGCGGCCGTCGCCAGAAGCGCGACGGCGAACGCGACGCTCGGCTTGGCGACCGCGTACCGGGTCACGGCGGCGGCAAAGGAATCGGGGCCGGAGGACGCGGCGCGCTCTTCCGAATCGGCGTTCGTCATAGCGGGCGCTCGCTTTCCGTAGAAAGATCCGCGCCGGCCGACTCGCGAGATTGTCCCAGTTCGGCGCGGTCCGGAGTTCCGGAACGGCCGTTCTCGTAGTCGGCGCGGCGCCGATCCCAATTCTTAAAATGTTCGACGTATTCGCGCTTGTATTTCGGCTCGAATTTTTCGAGCGACTGCTTCAGGGGCGTCTTCTTCTGCAGTTCGAAGGAGTCCTTCATGGAAATACCGCGCTGATTTTCCGGGCGGAGCGTCTGGAGATAGATCGCGAGCAGACGCTGAGTGCGCGGGGAATAGTGCAGCATGTAATGAACCCAGGACCAGGACTCGCGGTATTCGCGCGACTTCATCTGATCGACCGTTCGCAGTTTCTCGAGCCGGGCCAGGGACGGGGGCGACGCGAAGAGGGCGGCCGCGTCGTTTTCCGTTTTTTCCAGATACGGATTGCGGAACCCGCGCTCTCCGGGCGGAACTTCAAAATATTTCGCGAGCCCTTCGTCGATCCAGATCGGCACGTTTTTGAGGGACGCGTTGAGGTACGCGTGCGTCATCTCATGCCGGATATTCACGATCAGATTCGGATCCTTCGGGACCATGAGCACGCCGGGGCCTTTGTCTTTGACGTAGAGCGCGGGCCGGTTCGTGGGCGCGCCGGGGAACGTCGCGGCGATGAAATCGCGGTACGACGCCATGTCTTTAAAGAGGCACAGCTCGATCTTCTCGTTCGCTTCGGGCACGCCCAGAAAGCCGACGAGATCTTTTTGCAGCTGAATGATCTCCGCGTCGAGTCCGGCGACCGATTCGGGCGGAAAGTTCGATTCGCACACGACCCGGCCGAGCGCCATGGAGTACGGCAGCCGGTCGGAAAACTGGGGCGAAAGATCGATTCGCGGGGCCGGGCGCGATAATTCGCCCAATTCAAATTGGCGTTCCCGGGGAATCTGCGCGACGCGGATCGCGCGGCTGTAATCGGGCGCGACCGGCGCGGACCCGGCGTCGTGGCTCGACTTCGGCTTCGTTTCCGGACGCTGATCCTCAACGGCGAGTTTCGACCGATCTCCGAACGGATTGACCGTTACGTACGGCTCCTGGGGCGTCGATTTGTCTTCTTTCGACGGCAGAACAACCTTGACCAAGGGGTCGTCGTACCCGCGCGCGCCGGGCGCCGCGGCGCATAAGAACGCCGCCGAAACGAGGGCCGCCGCAAGTACGCGCAAGGTCGCCTTCATCTTTCTTCGCTCCTGAAATTTCAATTCCGTTTTCGCCGTTAAAGTCCGCGCGTTCTCGAGGGAACGCGTCTCTCGCTCATCATAAGAAAAAACGCAATTTGGCTCAATACCGATATTTTACGCGCAAGCCGCGCTCCTTTTGCGCAAAAAATCTCTCCGAAGCCCGGCGCGGCAGGCGCAAAACGCGTCTATTTTCCGGCCGCGCGCAATAATCGAACGCCGAACCGCGCCGCAAGCCGGGCCGGGCGGCGCAAATAAGGAGAGAGACTATGAACGAAGAATATCAGGCGCGGCTCCCGCTCTGGGAATACGTCGCCGACTGCTACGAGGGCGCCGAACGCGTTAAATACGGCCCGAACGCGGCCGATTATCTCCCCATGAGCTCGCTCGAACGGGACGAGCTCTATAAGCGCGGAGTTCCGTTCGAGGCGTCCCGATACGCGTTCCGGCGCAAGATCGCGTCCTACGAGAATTTCTTTCGGCCGACCGTCGACGACGTCGTCGGAATCATGCAGCGCAATCCGGCGACGGTCCGGTTCGGCGCGGCCTCGGACGACGAGTCGCCGCGCGAGGTCCGGGATCTGCGCGACTGGGGGAATCGGTTCAACGACGGTCTTGCGGGCTTAAAATCGCGCCTGAACTTTGCGCAGATTCTGTTCGGGCGCTACGGCATGCTGCTCGACGTGGTCGCCGATCCGAACGGGCTGCGTCCGAGCTTCTGTATCGTGGAGTACCCCGCGCAGAAGATTCTGGACGGCATGGTCGACGGCGCGCCAAATTCGCAGTTCGGCGCGCTCCGCTGGGCCCTGCTCGACGAATCGACGCGCAAATTCGACCGCGCCCGAAAGGTATGGTCGCCCGTCCGCAGGCTCCGGCTCCTCGCGCTCGACGCCAGGAATCGCTACTATACCGCCGTCTTCGAAGGGGACGAAGCCGAAAGCCAGTGGCGCGCGTTCGATCTCGACCGGCCCGACCCTGCCCGCGCGCTCTATCCGACGTTCAAAGGGCGCGCGCTCGACTTTATCCCGTTCACCGTCTGCAACGTCGACGATCTGGGGATCGACCGCTGGCCGACTCCCCCGTACCTCGACGTGGCGAGGCTCGCCGTCGAGAACTACGTCGTCGACAGCTGGTACAAAATGGGGCTCTATCTCCACGCGACGCCGACCCTCGCGGTCTGCAACGCGGCGCGCGAATCGAACGACGTGCGGCTCGGCGGAGTCGTCTGGCCGCGAGGCTCCGGCGCCAATCCGGTAACCGTCTCCATACTCGAAACGAACGGCGCCGGTCTGGCCGAGCTGCGCCAGGCGAAAGGGGAACTCAAAGAGACGCTCCGCTATACCTCGATTCGCGATCTGCTCGACCGGTCGGGCGCGAACTCTTCGAGCGACGCGCTCCGAATCCGCGCGACGTCGGGAACCGTCGCAGTCGCGTCGATCGATAAGACGGGCGCGCGCGCGATCGAAGAGCAGCTCTGTTTCGCGTCCCGCTGGGCCGGCGCGACCGTCGAAGAGACCTGCCGGAGAATCTATTACGAGCCGGACGTCTCTTACGTCGGCGCGGAATTCTCAATGAGCGCGGTCGTCGATCTGCTCAAAACAAACGGCGAAACGCGAACACTTTCGAATCGGAATATCTATACGTTTCTGCAAAAGGCGGCGCCGGGCGCGCTCCCATCTTTTGAGGACAACGAGAAGCAGAAAGAGGAGGACGAACGCAAACTATGAAGAAGAGCGAACCGAAACGCGAGCCGGCCGTCGACGAACGGAAAGAGGCGTTTTTGCAGGAGTTATATAAGACGCTCGGCTGCGCGCTCGGCGCGTGCCGCAAGACGGGCGTCGACCGCGCGACCCTCGAAGCGTGGCTTCAGGACGACGCGGAATTCGCCGACCGCGTGCGGCTTATCGCCGAAGACGCGCTCGATTACGTCGAAAGCAGAATGTTCGACGAGATTAAAAACGGAAACGCGCGCCTCATTCAGTTCTATCTCGAAAAGAAAGGAAAGGCGCGCGGATACGGCGACCGAACCGATTCCGCGCGAACCGGCTCGATCGCGATTCTAACCCGGGACGAAATGGATTACTGATTCTTTCTGCGGCTCCGCGCGATATGCGGCCTAATATTCCAAACTGAGCGTCTTTCGCTTCACTTTTTGGGTCGGAACGTCCCACTGAAAGAGGTTGCCAAGATCGTCGGCTGCCGACCGAGACGCTCAGCTCAAATAAATCTCTATTCAACGGGTTCAACGGGTCCAATAGGTCCAACAGGTTCAACGGGTATGCGAAATTGCCAAGGTCTGAGTCTTACGTAATATGACTTGGACTCTACGCCTTCCGGAGTTATGCTTGAAGCCCCTGTAAATGTGTCGGGTTCAGAATACACATTGACGGGAGCCTTATCAAACTCTTCCTTTGCCCGCTCTATACCTTTCAGAGTCAACACATATGACTGTCTCCTTATTTCATCCCACGGCTGATTGGCTTCGATATAACCGTCGTCCGGTTTTACTAATCCAAACTTTTCCATATTATCAATTGCACGTTTAAGGATAAAAGTTTCTTTTTCCTCCAGTCCCATAGTTGAGATAAACACGTCGTCGTTACCGTGTTCGATAGGCCTGCTTTCAAAGCGCAGCCATATCCCGTCGGCGCCGCCTCCTAGAGTGAAACGAACTTCGCCGTCGGAGCCGACTCCAACAGCATGCGCAACAGAAAGAATTTTACTGCGGTCGGCGACTACAAGCCCCCAATCCTCCTTCTCTTTTCTTACGTCCAACCAGACGTAGCAAATCAGTACCGCAAGCATTGACATAGAGCCAAAGAAAAAAGGCGACCTCCTTATACATCCCACCAGAACGGCTAACGCTCCAATGGCAATTCCCGCGATCCTGAGGAAGTCGCAAAACGGTATTAACGAAACGCTTATTCTTTCTGAAAAAACATTCCCGCCATAAAAAAACATAAGAACAGTCGTCAACGATGCAACGACGGTTAGCGTCGCAAGCAGACCTTTGAAGAACATGTTCATTTTGCCGCGCTTCAAAACATTTTGATCTCCCTTGTTTTCCATTTTTCCCTCGTCTGTTTTTTGTATAGGAAACTGTGCAATCCTGTTAAAGGGGCTGCGAGTTATCGAGTTTTGCTGAATAGACATTCAAACATTTTGAAACAAGCGCTGCTTCACTCTCGCTTGATACTATACAAAATGTTAAATAAAAACAATATAGAATTGATGGATTTAAAAAAAATTTGAAAACAGCCGCAAATATACGACGCCTCGCCGCTGTATATTTCCTGACGGCACAATTAAAATCAAGTATCGCCGAAAAAAGAAACCGGACGCCGCTCAAGAAATCGTCAGTTAAATACACGAACATCAGCTTTTGCTGCTGCGGCGCCGTTTTGGAACGTTGAAAGAGTCAGAGTTAGAGTATCGTCGCCGTTTTCACATTACGGCAAAACAGTTATCTGTACTTTCGTCTCCGCCGAACAAAGACGCGCCCGCGTCGGCATAGCCAAAATCAGATATCGCAAAAGGCGCGCGGATACGGCGACCGAACCGATTCCGCGCGAACCGGCTCGATCGCGATTCTAACCCGGGACGAAATGGATTATTAGCTCTTTTTGCGGCTCCGTGCGGTATGCCGTCTAGTATTCCAAACTGAGCGTCTTTCGCTTCACTTTTTGGGTCGGAACGTCCCACTGAAAGAGGTTGCCAAGATCGTCGGCTGCCGACAGCGTTTCGGAATCTTTGGTAAAACCGATCGACCAAAAGTAGGCGTAAGCCGCTACGACGGGCGCGTTTTCCGCTTTAGCGCGCCGTAAATCGGACAGAACAAGTTTGAAATACGTCGGCGCGCTCGAACGCAAAAGGACGCTTTTTCCGCGTCTGACGTCGTACAGGTAAAGCCGTTTCCCTCCGTACGCGGCGAAGTCTAAGTTGGGGGCGATTACAACGGCGTCCACATGTAAATCCCTGGGAACGCCGGGTATCGAAAACTCTTTGACTTCCGTTAAATCCGCGGTATTATAAACGGCGCAGTATACCGTGTCTTGCGTTTCAGATTCGCCGACGGTCCGACATACGGAAAAGCGCCGGGCGCCGCTCAGAACGTTCAGTCGAGCGTCTTTAAAACAAAAGCGGGAAGGAAGCTCGACCGTCTTTTCTACGGAAAGCTTCTGATAACCGTAATTTGAAACGTACGTCTTTTGTTCCTCTTCCGAATACAAAAGGAAGAGAATCGACTCTGTCTCTTTAACGATCTCCCAGCCAAGGACTTTGACGTTTCCTTCGAGTCCAAAATCAATCGGCTCTCTCGTCCATTGGCCGTTTGATCTGATTTGCCAGAAGTATCGGTCGGGGCCGCCGTCGGGAAAAGATCTCGACGGCAAAGTTACCGATTCGAATAGGAGTTTGTCTTCCGAAAGAACGTATCGCAGAAACGTCCATTGCTCGACTCCTTCGGTTCGAAAAACCGTTTCAGACGAAACCGTTTCCAAAGTATCGGCGTTCAACGTCTCCAACGTGAACGTCGTTTTATACGTCTTAGGCGGATTGTAGAAAGGATCGTAGGAAGGATCGTCTTCCGAAGGATATTCCGCCGTAATTTCTTCGTCTTTTTCCACGACGGAAATATAGGCTCCCGTCGGGGAAACCGTCCTTTTGACAATACGAAGCGCCAATAACGCCTTGTCCTCAAAAGAATTCGTAACAGCCGCCCTAACGACCGAAGGATCGGTCGCCGCAAGGTCGCGCATGTCCCCGTATTTCGTCGCAAAACCGAAAACGGTTCCGTCTCTTGAAACGCGAAAGACAGCCGTTACCGTCGGGTCTGATTCGTCGGACTTGAAAAAGACCAAAAAGGGCCGAACGACCGCAAAGAGCAAAGCGATTCCCAAAATCAGGAAAACAAGTTTCTTAGCGGTTTTCCGGCGTTTATTCCGGGGCTCGTTTAGTCTTGAAAAAGATTCGGTCATAACGGCGCCTCGTTTAAATATGCTTGCATCCGGAGAACAAAGCCGCCGTCCCCAACGCCCGGCGGCGAAAATGTTTTCTCGGCAAAATCCAAAACTAAATATCGCAAAGGGCGCGCGGGAAACGGCAGTCGGGCCGATTCCGCGCGAAACCGACCCGACCGTTATTATACCCCGGAACGATACGAACGGCTATTTCTTCCTGCGGCTCTGGCGGACGTTCGCCATGCGTTCGTTCATTTCATAGAGCACGCCGGCGCCGTCGGAGAAATCGGAAACGGCGTCTTCAAAGACGGGCATATTCTTATCGATTCCGATATCGCGCGCGGCCTCTTCCGAGTCGATTCCCTTGGCCAGAAAGACGAATTTCCAGCTGTACGTTTCCGCCTGCAGCTTAACGCGGCGCTGAACGTCGGCGTTCGAGAAGCGGCGGCTCGCGTTTTCGTAGCCGTCGGTTACGATGACAAAGAGCACGCTTTCGGGCCGCTCGTCTTCGGCCATGGCGGCGAAGAAGGCGCCGAGCTCGTCGATTCCGGTACAGACCGCGTCGTAAAGCGCGGTGCATCCGCCCGGTTCGTAGCGGTCGATCGCGCGGTAGAGTTCGTCGAGATCCGCGTTCACAACGATATGGGACGTTTCATTTTCAAACTGATAGACGTCGACGGCGATCTTTTCGCCCTTCTCGCTCTCTTTGCGCTGGTCGTCGGCAAAGCCGCGCAGCGCCCCTTTGACCTCGTCGGTCATCGAATCCATCGAACCGGACGCGTCGAGAACGACGCAAATGTGAGTATACCCCTGTCTCATAAGAATCTCCTCAAGCCGCCGTGCGGCGAACATACAGAACGAACGAAAGCGCGAAGATCGGGAGCTGCGCGCCCGACCGTTTCCGCGGCGCGAACGAACGGGTTCGCACGCGCGCGGCGCGCGTCTGGCAGAGTAATCCGGAAGAAATCGGCAAGCGATCCGTCGTCCGCAAACCGACGTTTTTCCAGTTGACGTCGGCAATATTATACTATTATTACCGAGACGTCAAGACAAAATTAGACGCAAGTTGGCTTTTCTAAGATATTTTTCTAAAAATTCCGCGCGGAGAGAGGCGGAGCCGAACCGCAAAAACGCCCGGCGCTCCCTTCCGCAATCGCGGCGGAAACGCAGGGCGTCCTTCGGGTTGCAGCGAACGGCCGCGGGACTATTCGGCGCGCCAGACGACGCGGCGCACGTAGTCGGTATAGCCGAGTATAATGCGCGCGACCTTCTCCGAAACGTTCGGCATGGAGTAGTCGGCGACTTGGCGCAGCGTGCGCTCTTCTCCGCGCTTCTGCGTTTCGAGGATCTCGAGCGCCGTTTCGATTTTGTCCCATTCGTAGCCGGTCATGACGGTCGTCCCCTCCTCCATCGCTTCCGGGCGTTCGTGCGCGCGCCGGATATTGATCGCCGGGAAGTTCAAAATGGAGGATTCCTCGTTAATCGTGCCGCTGTCCGAAAGGACGCACTTGGAATTGATCTGCAGATTGTTGTAGTCGTGGAACCCGAGCGGCTTCATGAGCTCGACGAGCGGGTCGAGCGCGGCGCCGCTTGCGTCGATTCGTTTGCGCGTGCGCGGATGCGTCGAGAAGATAATCCGCTTGCCGAACTTCTTGGCGAGATTATTGAGCATGTCGACGAGCTTCTGGAACTGCCTGGGATCGTCGACGTTCTCTTCCCGGTGCGAGCTAATGACGAAATAGTCGTACTTCTGCAGCCCGAGCCGTTCAAGTACGTTCGACGACTCGATTTGCGGCCGGTAGTAGTTCAGGACCTCGAACATAGGGCTGCCCGTCTTAATGACGCGCGCGGGCGGGAGCCCTTCCCGGAGCAGGTACTCGCGGGAAATCGAGCTGTACGGCAAATTGACGTCGCTGATGTGGTCGACGATGCGCCGATTGATCTCTTCGGGCACGCGTTCGTCGAAGCAGCGGTTGCCCGCCTCCATGTGAAAGACCGGAATCTTGTGCCGTTTCGCGGGATACGCGGCCAGGCAGCTGTTCGTATCGCCGAGAATGAGCACGGCGTCGGGCTTCTCGTCGACGAGGACCTTATCGACGCGCGCGATAATCGCGCCGACCGTCTCCGCGGCGGTTCCGACGGCCGCGTTCAGAAAGTAGGCGGGCTTCGTTACGCCCAGATCGTCGAAGAAGACCTGATTGAGCTCGTAATCGTAATTCTGACCGGTGTGAACGATCTTATGATCGAAGTATTTGTCGAGCGCCGCCATAACGCGCGAAAGGCGAATGATTTCCGGACGGGTACCGACGACGGTAATGACTTTCATGGTATCTATTCTCTATCGCAAAAACGTGCGCGGTTTCAGTTGCGTTATTCCGGCTTGCCGACGGGCAGGAAGTACGTGTCGGGCCGATTCGGATCGAAACATTCGTTGCACCACATAAAGGTAACCATATCGGTCTCGCCGAGGTTCTCAATATTATGGGTGTACCCGGTCGGAATATCGACGACTTCCAGTTTGTCGCCGCTCACGAAATATTCGTAAATCTTCTCTTCGTCCGGCTTGCGGAATCGAATTACCCCTTTGCCGTAGACGACGAGGAACTTTTCGTTCTTTGTATGATGCCAATGCTCCCCTTTGGTAATCCCCGGCTTGGAGATATTGACGGAGAACTGGCCGCGGTCGGCCGTGCGCAGAATTTCCGTAAAGGAGCCGCGATGATCGCAGTGCATATCGAGAGGATAGCTGAACTGATCGGTCGGCAGATAGCTCAGATAGGTCGCGTAGAGCTTTTTGACGAACGGATCGGCCATATCGGGCACGCTCCGCTCTTCCCGGGACGCGCGGAACGAACGGAGCAGGTCGGCGATCTGCCCGAGCTTAACGGTGTGCGTAACGGGCACGGCGCAGTATTTGCCGTCTTCGGCGCGGTTTTCGTTTCCGGCCGCGGCCGCAATGAGCTCGCGCACGACGTCGTCGATATACGCGAGCGTGAGAACGACGTTCGGATCGTTGACCTGGATCGGGAGATCGTTCGCGATATTATTGCAGAAGGTCGCCACGACGCTGTTGTAGTTCGGCCGGCACCATTTCCCGAACAGATTCGGGAACCGATAGACGAGAACCTTCGCGCCCGTCTCTTCTCCGTACGCGAACATGAGCTCTTCGCCCGCCTTTTTCGACTGGCCGTACGGATTGTCGAGCGCCGCCTGAGTCGACGACGAGATCATTACGGGGCAGTTGTTCCCGTGCTTTTTGAGCGTGTCGAGGAGCGTCGAGGCGAATCCGAAATTGCCGGTCATAAACTCGGCGGGGTCTTTGGGCCGGTTCACGCCCGCAAGATTAAAGACGAAATCGGCTTTCGCGCAGTATTCGTCGAGGAGCGCGGGATCCGTGTCGACGTCGTACTCAAAGACGGTCAAGTCGGCGGTCAGGTCGTACGTCTTCGCCTTGCCGTCCCGGATATTGCCAAGTTCCGCGCAGAGATTTTTGCCGACAAATCCTTTCGCGCCCGTTACTAAAATATTCATACCGGCTCCCCCTCTCAGAATCCAAAGGACGCGAGTTCGTCGCGAATATACTGGAGCTCGAGCAGCTTGCCTTTAACCTGATTGACGTCGAGCAGCTCCGTATTGCTCGAATTGAATTCGGAGAGCTTCGTGCGCGTTACGTCGCCCTGCTTGAAGTACTTGTCGTAGTTCAGGCCGCGCTTGTCGCACGGGACGCGGTAGAAGTTCCCCATGTCGATCGCGTGCGCGCATTCTTCGTTCGTGAGGAGCGTTTCGTACATCTTCTCGCCGTGCCGGATTCCGATTACGCGGACTTCGTGATCCGCCGCATGGAAGAGCTCGCAGACGGCGCGCGCGAGCGTCTCGATTGTGCACGCGGGCGCTTTCTGGACCATAATATCGCCCGACTCCGCGTTCTCGAACGCGTAGAGCACGAGATCGACCGCCTCTTCGAGCGACATAATAAAGCGCGTCATGGTCGGCTCGGTAACCGTAATCGGCTTGCCGGCGCGAATCTGATCGATAAAGAGCGGAATGACGGACCCGCGCGAGCACATGACGTTTCCGTACCGCGTGCAGCAGATCGTCGTCTTTTCGGGCGCAACCGTGCGGCTCTTGGCGATAATGACCTTCTCCATCATGGCCTTGCTCGTTCCCATGGCGTTGACGGGGTACGCCGCCTTGTCGGTCGACAGGCAGATGACTTTCCGAACGCCCGCGTCGATCGCGGCGGTGAGCACGTTTTCCGTACCGAAGACGTTCGTCTTAACGGCCTCGAGCGGAAAGAATTCGCAACTGGGGACCTGCTTGAGCGCGGCCGCGTGAAAGATGTAGTCGACGTCGCGCATTGCGGGCCGGATACTCGCCAGATCGCGCACGTCGCCGATATAGAACCGCAGCTTATCGCTCTTTTCGGGCATGCGGCTCTGATAGAGGTGCCGCATGTCGTCCTGCTTCTTTTCGTCGCGCGAAAATACGCGGATTTCGCCAATATCGGAGTCCAAAAAGCGGTCGAGAACCGCGTTGCCAAAGGAGCCCGTGCCGCCCGTTATGAGCAGCGTTTTATCGGCAAAAATACTCATCTTTCCGTCCTTCTTTCAGCGTTGTCGCAACGCGCCGGCCGCCCGCCAAAATAAACGCCCGGCGCTCTCTCTAAGTTCGCCTTAATTCTAACGCGTTCACGCGCCGCGTCAATCGGTTTGACCGCCCGCGAGCCGCGCGCGAAGCTCCGCGAGCAGGCCGTCGCAACCCTCGCACACGAGCTCCCACGTCGAATCGAAATCGTCGGTATACCACGGATCGTCGATCTCGCGGCCCGGCGCGTCGGTAAAGTCGAGCAGGAGCGAGACCTTGCCGTCCGGGTCCCCGTCCCATGCGCGGCGCATATTGCGGATATTGGCCCCGTCCATACCGACGAGATAATCGAACCGCGCGTAATCCGCCTTGGTAATTCGGCGCGCGTATTTCCCGTCGCAGTTAATGCCGTGCCGCGCGAGAATCCGGCGCGTGCCGGGATAGACCGGGTTCCCGAGCTCCTCGTCGCTCGTGCCCGCCGACTCGATATAGATCCAACGGGCCAGGCCCGCCCGCGCGACTTTATCCTTCATAACGAATTCCGCCATTGTGCTCCGGCAGATATTGCCGTGGCAGACAAAGAGAACTTTCAGCGTTTCCAAATGAGACCTCCGTTTCTGTTTGGATTTTCCACAAGTATACCAGACCGCCCGCAGCCGAGAAAGGGGCGGGAACGAACGCGGGCAAAACCGTCGAAAAAGAAACTCATTTATTTTTCTTGGCAAAAGCGCCAGAAAAAGTAAATGAAGCGCTCGCGGGCCATGAACGGCGTTTGAGTCTGGAAAATACGGCGTTTTATTAACGTTGAGGCGGCGGGAAAAGAAAACGCGTTTATTTTTCTTGGCAAAAGCGCCAGAAAAAATAAACGCGTTTGAGAGGTTCGCGCATGGGCGCGCGGCGGTTCTTGTCAGAGCAGTTCTTTAACGAACTTCTCAACGTCGGCCATATTCGCGGTCGGTTCGAAGCGCTTAACGACCTCGCCGTCGCGATTAATGACGAACTTCGTAAAGTTCCACTTGATATCGGTCTTCTTCGCGTAGTCGGGGTCGGCTTTCGAGAGCATTTTGTCCATGCCGTCGGAGAACTGGCCTTTCGGGAACCCTTCGAAGCCCTTTTTGCTCTTGAGGAAGGTATAGAGCGGCAGCTCGTTCTCACCGTTGACGTCCGACTTCTTCATCTGGGGGAATTCCGTCTTGTAGTTGAGCACGCAGAATTCGTGGATTTCCGCGTCGGTTCCGGGCGCCTGCGCGCCGAACTGATTGCACGGAATATCGAGGATCTCCAGCCCGTCGTCGTGATATTTGGCGTACATTTCCTCGAGCGGCTTATAGTGCGGCGTGAATCCGCAGCGCGTCGCCGTATTCACAACGATAACGACCTTCCCTTTGAAGTTCGCCATGGGGACGTCCTTTCCTTCCCCGTCTTTTACGGAGAAGTCGTAGAACGTCTTTTCGGCCAGGTCGGCGATCTTGACCGTCTCGCCGTTGAGGAGCTGGCCCTCGGTTACGGTCGCGCCGGGCGCCGACGGAGCGATATATTTGCTCACGTCTCCGATTCCGCTCCCGCTCGACGTGGCGAACGGAACGACCGTCTTGCCCCGGAAGTCGTACGCTTCCAGAAAGCTGTTAATGAGTTTCGGCGCGAGCCCCCACCAGATCGGGAATCCGACGTAGACGACGTCGTAGTCCTCGACGCGCGCGTCCCGATCGGCGAGCGCGGGCCGCGAATTCGGATTCGCCGCCTCCATTGTAGAGCGGCTCATGGGATCGAGGTAATCTAAGTCCCTCTTGGAATACGGGTTCATAGGCCGAATCTCATAGAGATTCGCGCCGACCTGCTTAGCAACCTGTTCCGCGACGTTCTTCGTTACGCCGCCGACGCTGAAATACGCGACAAGTTTTTTCGTCATGTAATTCTCCTCATGATTTCGTTTCCCTTGCCGTCAAACGCGGCGTTTTGCAATATCATACTAAAACGCTCGGTTAAAAGAAACAGGGGCGCGGCAAAAGAAAGAAAAAAGCGAAAGCGCGCGTCTGACGGTTCGGACGGCGGGAAGGACGCGGGCGCGGCTCCGCGCTTGGCAGGCGCTGTAAGTTTTACTGGAATACCGTGATTCAACAGAACTTCGGCCAATATTATATGACGCATAACGACCTACGTTTAATATTTTTCCGAAACTCATATACTTCTTTTAGATATAACCTGTTTAATTACAAGATAAGCGCTCGGTCTGAAATGAGATTTTTCACAAAAAAACCGGCGTTTTTGCGGTTCGGAAGAGGGCGCGCACGCTTTGCTCCGAAACTACTCGCAACTCTTTTAATTTATCAAGTTGCAAAAAGATTCCCGCAACGTTTTCACTCGCGGTGAAATTTGTTTTTAATGGATAATTTGTCATTAATAAGTCCTTTTTTCTGTTTTAAGGGCAATTGGAAAAACAATCGGTTTCGGCGGGAAATAAAATAATAGAAGCGGAGACTTATCGAACAGAACAGCGTTGTTTCAACCAAGAGGAGGCGAACAAATGAACAGAACATCTCTTTTGCGCTGCGCGGCTCTTGCGGCGCTCGTGTGCGCGGCGGCGTCGGGCTGCGGCAAATCGGCGCCGGACGGCATGCCGGAAACCGTTCCCTTCAGCGTCAAGGTCGTCGACGGCTCGAAAGGAATCGCCGACGTTCAGGTCGTTATGGACTCTGAAGCGGGCGTGGGCGCGGTCTCCGGCACGACGAACTCGGCCGGGGTCGCCGAAATGAAGACCACGTTCAAAAACTTTACGGCAAAGGGCGTTCCGGTCGGCGATTACAAAGTCCGCTGCATTAAGAACCCGACCGTCGACCACTGGAAGACGGAAGAGGAGCTCAATAAGATGGACTTGGGCGAGCGTCAGGCGTACTTTGACGAATGGCAGAAGAAGAACGAGGCGCTCGATCGCGAAGTCCCGAAAATTTTAGAGGATTTCGATAATTGTCCGTGCAAGACGACCGTTTCCGGCGAAGGCGAATTTGTCGTCGACGTCGCCGAATATAAGGACAAATAACGGCCGAGCGCCGGCAAACGCTTTTCCGCTTTTCATCGGTCTGCCGTTAGACGCTTCCGGGAGATTTGTTTACGCGTGCCTCGCCGCGCGGCCGACCTTTCCGGAAAGATCAAATTACCGTCAGTCGCAGTCGGGAGCGGCGCTTCAGAACCGCTTTCAACAGTTTTACAGTCGTATGTTTTCAAAGGGTACCGTCATGAAGAACAAACGTTTTGGGTTTACTTTGGTTGAGCTGTTGGTCGTTATCGCGATCATCGGCATTTTGATCGGGCTCCTTTTGCCCGCAGTCCAGGCGGCGCGTGAAGCTGCCCGCCGCATGCAGTGCACAAACAATCTTAAACAGATCGGTCTGGCGCTGCACAATTACCACGACACGAACGGGGTGTTCCCTCCGGGCTGCACGGGCGGCGGCAATCCGGACCACCCGTCTCCGTGGGGCGCGGTCTCGTTCTACGTCCCGCTCTATCCGTTCCTGGAACAGTCTCAGCTGCTCGCCGAGGTTACCTCGCACGGTATGGACGGCTGGGCCGCGGTCTGGCAGTGCAACTGGAAAGAGTTCCAGAATAAAATTCCCATGATGGGCTGTCCGTCCGACGCGAACGCGACGCGTCAAGGCTGGATGAACCAAGGTCAGCCGGGCAGCTACTGCGGTTCCCGCGGCGACACGTCGGCCAATCTTCAGGAAAACGCGATTAACGAACGCGGCTTCTTCAAGGGCGGTCTTGGCGCGGATCCGGGCGCGTGGGGCTGGGGCCGCGGCGTTCAGTGCCGCAACTTTTCGGCGATTATCGACGGCACGTCCAATACGATCGCCATTGCCGAAAGCTGCGTCTCCGATAAGAGCAACTCGATGCGCGTTAAGGGCGGCACGGTCATCTACTCCGCCGGTTCCCCGAACTCCTGTCTCGCTATGGTCGACGCGAACGACCGCACGGTCTTTACGGGCAATCAGTCGAACTACAACGGCCGCGGCTCGCTGCACACCGACGGACGGCCCGGCGTTCTGTGCTTCAGTACGGTTCTTCCTCCGAACTCTCCGTCCTGCATAACGTCTGAGGGTCTGAGCAATCCGGGCTACGCGCAGCACGGCTATCTGAGCGCGTCGAGCTATCATTCCGGCGGAATCAACGGGCTCTATGCCGACGGATCCGTGCACTTCGTTTCCGATACGGTCGACTGCGGCAATAATCTCGGCAAGACCGACTACCTCTATACCGACCCGAACGGCCGCAGCCCGTACGGCGTCTGGGGCGCGCTGGGCACGATCAACGGCGGCGAATCGACCGCGCTCAACTGACGATAACGCAAACGCCGTATAGAGGCGGCGTTACGCGGTAAATAAAAAAGGCGAAACGTTCCCGATTCCGGGAGCGTTTCGCTTTTTTTATTGGCGTTGAATATGCGCGAACCGGGAGCCGCGTTGCGCGTCGGTTTTCTTTTGGGGCTTTGCGGCGCTAAACGCAAAGCGAACCGGACGTTACGTCCGGCTGGGCGCCCTGGCGGGCGCGTGCTCGGCCTTGCGCATCGCGGCGGCGGTATGCGTTGCGGTTTATTGCGCGTCGGTTAGACCGGCCGAGACGGCCGGTTAAGGGTATGAGCCGGGACGGCAATTCCCGGCAAGCGACCAACGGGAGCGGTTATCGCAATTCCGCGCGGAAGCGCGAATCGGGAGTCCCGCCGTCGGGACCGGGAGCGGTTATCGCTGTTCCGCGCGGGAGCGCGAATCGGGAGTCCCGCCGTCGGGACCGCCGTCGCCGCCGAGCTTCTGTTTGAGCGTCCGCTCTAAAAGGACGAACGCGGGTATGAAACTATCGCGAATCATCAGAACAGTTTCGTCGATTTCATCTTCGTTATAGATATGCGCCGAACAATTGCGCTTTTTCAGCATAGCGAGCCACACGGCGGAATCGTCGATAAATCCGAGCTTATAGCCAAGCTGCAAAATTTCCCGGGGCGACCCCGAATCCGCGGACTCCGCGCCATGCTCCCGCAGCGCCTGCGGCAGCGCCTTCCAAGCGAGTTCAAACGTCAAATTGAACTGCCCGACGACGCCTGTTCGATAAATTTCATTTTCATTTGCAAATTCGAAATCCGCGCCTTTGAGAACGTTCAGACTTCTCGAAAAGTTATCGAGCTTTTCATAAACCGTTATTCCTTCCCTTTCAATCTCCCGCTTTAACTCCTCGGACGCCTCCCGATCAAGATCGACGACGTCAAAAGACAGGAGCGAATGCGTCTTCTCCTTAACGTCCCAATAGAAAGCGTCGAAATCGCCGCCCTGCACGGCAAGATCGACGTCGCTTCGCCGCGTATGACTCCCTCGAGCGCGCGAGCCAAAAAGAACGACCCGCTCAACGGCATGCCGCTCCGCAAACGCGACAATCTCATTCAGAACCCGGTCGGGCACATTGAGTTTCGTCACAGCCGTCTCCTTTTGTCTTTTATGGGATAATAAATCAAGCCGAGCCGTCGCCGTCGGGCGGCGTGGCGCGTCGGTTTTTCTTTTTGGGGCTTTGCGTCGCTAAACGCGACGCGAACCGGATGTTACGTCCGGCTGGGCGCCCTGGCGGGCGAGCGCCCGGCCTTGCGCTTTGCGGCGGCGGTATTCGCTGCGGTTTATTGCGCGTCGGTTAGACCGGCCGAGACGGCCGGTTAAGGGCCAGCGTCGTTTCGCGTCGGTTTTCTTTTGGGGCTTTGCGTCGCTAAACGCAACGCGAACCGGACGTTACGTCCGGCTGGGCGCCCTGGCGGGCGCGTGCGCGGCCTTGCGCATCGCGGCGGCGGTATTCGCTGCGGTTTATTGCGCGTCGGTTAGACCGACCGAGTCGGCCGGTTAAAGGCATGCGCCGGGACGGCAGTTCCACACAAGCGACCAACGGGAGCGGCGTGGCGCGTTGGTTTTTCTTTTTGGGGCTTTGCGGCGCTAAACGCAACGCGAACCGGACGTTACGTCCGGCTGGGCGCCCTGGCGGGCGCGTGCGCGGCCTTGCGCTTTGCGACGGCGGTATTCGCTGCGGTTTATTGCGCGTCGGTTAGACCGGCCGAGTCGGCCGGTTAAAGGTATGCGCCGGGACGGCAATTCCCGGCAAGCGACCAACGGGAGCGGTTATCGCAGTTCCGCGCGGAAGCGCGAATCGGGAGTCCCGCCGTCGGGACCGGGAGCCGCGCCTCGCGGCCTTAGTCGAGATTGGCGAGCATATCGGCAGGATTATCCGCGGCTTTAACGTTTCCCACAGCGCGGACAATCACGCCGTTTTCGTCAATGAGATAAGTGGAGCGGACGAGCCCCATTGTCGGTTTGCCGTCCCGTCCGCGTTTCTCCTGCCAAACTCCGTACGCCTTAATAACGCCCAGTTCCGGGTCCGAGAGCAGCGTAAACGGAAGCCCGAACTTCTGCTCAAACTTCTTATGCGACGCGACCGTATCCTTACTTACGCCGAGTACGACCGCGCCCTTTTCGTGAAATTGCGGAAGCAGCTCGGCGAATCCGCATGCCTGCTTAGTACAGCCGGACGTATTGTCCCGCGGATAGAAATACAGAACGACCTTCTTACCGCGATAGTCCGACAGAGTCCGATTATCCCCGTTCTGATCCGGAAGCGTAAAATCAGGCGCTTTCGTTCCGATTTCCAGCATAACGCGTTCTCCTTTCCGGATCTCGATTCAGTATCCAAGTTCGCTATTGACCGTCTCTTCCGACGCCTTCATGGCCTCGAGCGTCATTTCGAGCAGCTTATCGAGGTCCCAGCCGAGCTGAACGGCGCCGCGTTCAATTACTTCGCGCGAGCAGCCGGCGGCAAACCCCTTGCTCTTATATTTCTTTTTGAGCGACTTGAGCTCCATATCCTGCACGCTTTTCGACGGCCGCATGAGCGCCGCGGCCCAGATGAGCCCGGTCAGTTCGTCGGTCGCAAAGAGCACGCGCTCCATCTCATGAACCGGCGCGACGTTAATCGTCGTTCCGTTCCCGACGGTAATACCGTACCCGTGCGAGACGACCGCGTGAATCATATCCTCGCCGACGCCCGCCTCGCGGAGCAGTTCCGGCGCTTTGAGGCAGTGCTCCATGGGATAGAGTTCGAAGTCGATATCGTGCAGCAGGCCGACGGTTCCCCAGTAGTCCGCCTCGATTCCGTAGCCGAGCTGATTCGCAAACCATTTCATAACGGCTTCTACGGTCAGCGCATGCTGAATGTGAAACGGATCCTTATTGTATTTCTTTAAGAGTTCGTACGCGTCCGCTCTCGAAATATGGCTCATTTTACGCTCCTTATCTATATGTAATCGGACTTGATTTCCGTATCGGTCAGACGTTTATACGCAAAAATCCAAGTTAGTCAATAGGTATTTTAGCGTTCGCCGGGCGCCGCTAGTTATACTCGCGCCACCATTTTTCGCGATACTTTTCTATTTCGTCGTAATCGACCGTCTCGCCGATTCGGGGCGTCGCGAGCGCAAAGCCGGCCCGTTCCGCCGCTTCCGTCAGTTTGATTATCGGCTCGTCCCACGCATGATTGCAGATACAGAACGACGCCCAATGGACGGGCAGCGTAACTTTCGCGCCGAGCTCCTGAATTGCCTGCGCGCTCTCGTCGGGGAACATGTGGATCTTCGCCCACCCTCTGTCGTACTGGCCGTTCTGCAGAATGGCGAGGTCGACTTCTCCGAACCGGTCCCGAATCTCCTTAAAGACGCCGCAGTAGCCCGTATCGCCCGTATAGTAGACGCCGTGCGCGCCGTCGGTCATGTGGACGCCGGACCAGAGCGTCCGGTTCGGCTTGCGCGGATGGCGGCCCGTCCGATGCTGGGCGGGCGTGAGCGTGAACGTAACGCCCGCAAGTTCGACGCTTTCGTACCAGAAGAGCGCGTGGATCTTTTTGCCGTCGACGCCCCACGCGCGCAGTATGACGTCGACTCCGAGCGGAACGACGTACGCGCGCACCTTGGCGTCGATTCCTTTAATGGTGCGCAGGTCGAGGTGGTCGTAATGGTCGTGCGAAATGAACGCGACGTCGATTTCCGGAACGTCTTCTATGGCGAGCGGGAGTTCGGAGAACCGCTTGGGTCCGGCGAATTGGAGCGGAGACGCGCGGTCGGAGAGCATGGGATCGAGAAAGATATTTGACGCGCCGAATTGCAGTAAGACGGACGCGTGTCCGAGCCACGTCGCGGTCAGCTTGCCGGGCTCGGCGCGCGGAAAGGACGTTATTTTGACTGCGGGCAGCGTCTGCTCCGGAACCCGGCGCGGACTCGGCTCTTGGATCTCGCCCGTAAAGAGCGGCGTCGGGGCAAGTTTGTCGTTGTGGAACTGCCCGTCGTAGAAGAGATCGGTCTTTTTGCGATAGTCGTCCTGCGCGGCCTTGTCGGGCGCCGGACCGACGCTCGGCGAGAACGCCAGAAAGCAGACGGCCGCGACGATTACGAGCAGAACGAGCGCGACGGGACACGCGAGAATAAGGGCGACGAGTTTAACGATGTGCATAACGCGCAATGGGTTGCCGGTATAAGGAAACGGAAAAACGCGCTATAAAAGCGCGCAAACGGTACGACGCCGTAGTATACCAGATTCGCGATTCCGGCGTAAGCCCCCAGCCGCGACGGCGGCCGCGACGGCGCGGCGCCCGATTCGCGACGGCGACGGCGCCGTTCCCGGTTCGCGCTCCCGCGCGGAACTGGTACGAACCGCTCCCGTTGGTCGCTTGCGGGCAACTGCCGTCCCGGCGCATACCTTTAACCGGCCAAACGGCCGGTATAACCGACGCGAAATAAACCGCAACGAATACCGCCGACGCAAAGCGTAGGGCCGCGCACGCCCCCTGACCGGCCAATGGCCGGTATAACCGACGCGAAATAAACCGCAACGAATACTCCCGCCGCAACGCGCAAGGCCGCGCACGCGCCCGTCAGGGCGCCCAGCCGGACGAACGTCCGGTTCGCCGTAAGTTACGCAGTTCAACGCGTTAACGAAAAACCAAAATCCAAAAAACACCCCAATGCAACAGCCGCCACGACGCCAAAAAGAACCCGCGACGCGCCCTCCGGCCAATGGCCGGTATAACCGACGCGAAATAAGCCGCAATGAATACCGCCGCCGCAACGCGCAAGGCCGCGCACGCGCCCGTCAGGGCGCCCAGCCGGACGAACGTCCGGTTCGCCGTAAGTTACGCAGTTCAACGAGTTAACGAAAGACCAAAATCCAAAAAACACCCCCAATGCAACAGCCGCCACGACGCCCAAAAGAACCCGCGACGCGCCCCCGCCCAACGGGCGGTGAGCCGCCGGCGACGCCGGCGGACGCCACAACTTAGAACACGCAATGCAAAAAGGAAAAGTAAAAGCGATGCGGCAAAGCCGCGAGGCGTCAATCCGCGAAGCGGAAAGCCGCCCCCATTGGGGGCGGATGGCTGGAACAATGGCTACGCCGGACTATTTCTCCTTCTTGCCAAATTTGGGCAATAAGTACGGCGCGACAATCGCGTCGTAGAACTTTTTGGCCCACTTCGCGTGGAAATTCGCCATCGCGGTCCAATCGTCTTCGTCAGCAATACCTACGCCGGAGATTTCATAATAAACTTTCGCCGATCTTCTATTCTCTCCGAGATCCCAGACTAACGCGACGCCAAGAGATTTTTCAATCTCCTGTTGATGGCGTTTCAGATAATTAAAAGCTTTAACGTTTTGTTCTCTGGCCGCTTTGTCCATAATAACTGCAACGCGCGCCGAATTATTATTGGCGACGCAACAGATCCTAAATCTTTGAATGCCAAAAGTTCCGCTTATCCAATTCTGACTCGAAGAGTTACGGCCTTCAAAAGCTCCGTTTTCTTTATTGGCCTTCTTAATCGTTGGCAACGCGAAATCCCAGTATTTTTTTCCGGTTTCATGGCGCGCCCCTTTAAGCGCCGCCGCCTTTTCCTCATCTTCGTCGTCGTACAGATAGAAGACCAAATCGGAAGGGTTGGCGCCGTATAACGAAAATAGGCGTCTCAAAATGACGAGTTTCAGTTGCGTGCTCGTATTTCCTTCGATATAGATTCCCGGATCAATTTCGGTCGGTTCGCGTAAACAATCGGAGTCGGAACTAATATAAGCGTCAAGCTCATCTTCTTCGAAAGTTCCGTACGCAAAATGTTTTAAAATAGACTTATCTGTCGAATGGAGCGCTCGAACGACGCTTTCGAACATCTCAGCCCAACTCTTAACCGGCTGTTCCATCGTTTTATATGCAAATCGCGCGATTTTCCGACCGCTCAGATCGTATTCTTCGTCGAGCGTACACGAGTCAAACGGTTTCTCCGGCGGAACATAGTCCGTTTTGGGAGCTTCCCAAATTTTCAACGCGCGTTTCTTGAGAAGTTCAGTTCGCTTTTCTAATTCTTCTTCACCCCATTTATCCTGATGCGCTATCCAATGGTTCATACAGATACCGCTATCTTTAAACCCGTTAGCCATATCGCGTTTTTCTTCGAACGTGTTATTGCTGTACTTAGGATTATAGCCCGTGAGCGTTAAGTTCGCGATTCGGTGAAGCCACGTTTCGTGAATTTGCTCGTATTCCGCCCCGAGCGCGTCTGCCCATGCCGGCGACAGATGCTGAGGCATAATGTGCTCGACCGTATAATCTCCGTCGTCAATATGTCGGTATACGTCTTTGTCTTCGCTCGTTCCAAAATTCTCAATTCGCTCGAAAATATAGGCCCTGTTCTTATGATTCATGGGGTAGATTTGTTTCGTTGCAAAAGATTCGGCAAATTCCTCGTCGTTGGGGAATCGCCTCTTGTCTTTCTTTGCAAGGAGCGCGTATTTGAACTTTTCGAAGTACCGCTCCGACGTTCCTTCGTAACGCATAATTTCAGAATGCAAAGCCAGAAAGATTTTATTCAGGGAATTGGTCGGAAGATCGCAAATCGAACGACGGAAAAGATAGCTTTCAACGTCATGAAAAATTGCGACGATGTCCTTCTGCGTCAGGACTCCTTCTTTATGCAGACGCAGCGCTTCCAGGAAGAATGGACGCGTTACCGTCGTTTCCAAGCGATTAAGCCGGACAATACAGGCGCGCAAGTCCTTATATTTTACATCTTTGCCAAGCAGAACAGAGTACAGTTTCGCGTAGTCAAGCATATCTTGCAAGAGAGATTCCGGCTCAATTTCTTTTGACTCAACGTAACTCTTGAACGTGAGGTAAACTTTACTCAGCGCGGGCGTCGACTGCGTCTTAACGCTCAAGTAATCGCGAATAAAGAAGTCGAGTTGATAATCCGTATTTTCTTCGATCCTGTTCCAGTATTTTTCGTAATAGATCTCCTGTTTATGAACAGGCAGCCCCATAAGGATATAGTTGCGAATTTTATCCCCTTCGGCAAGGTCGAGTCCCGTCGAATTGAGACTTTCAAAAATGAGTTGCGGATCGTCGTCCTGATTGAGTTTGATGCTGATAACAACCAATTTGGAAACAGCGTCGAAGAGTTCGTCGACACTGACGTCTTCTTTCTGAACTTGACTATAGAAAAAGTCGTAGGACGTCGTCATATTCGAACCCGGAATATGTTCCGAGACGTCGTCAAAAAGCTTGACGTACGCGACGCGATCCTTTTTGATTGGAATAAGTTTGAAGCGGTCGTCGCCCGTCTTGAATTTATTGGCAAGGTACGTCTCATAAATAATATCCCGAAGGTTTGGATCTTCCGATAATATTTTTCCCTGACCGAGAAGATTGCATATCGCGAGCAGCAAAAGGGAAACAGTCGTCAATCGCTGTTGACCGTCGATAATCTGGTATTCGTCGCTCGCCGCAGAGCCTTCCGGATCGTAAGCGGAAACAATACTGCCAAAAAAGTGGTTCTTGCGTCGCTTGCGAACAACTTTAACGAGATCTTCATAAAGCTGTTTACAGTTAGCAGTACGCCAGTCGTAATTCCGCTGATAGACGGGAATGACAAACCGCTTATTTTTGCCTTCCATATAATCAACCAGTCTGATTTCCTCGCCTTTCATGGAACTTACTCCTTTCGCATGGGATTATTACGATGTAGAAAATGTCGTTTCAGTCGGTTATTTTACGGCATGTCGTCAGGCGCGTCAATTAGGGTTCAATGAATTGAATTTTTAATTGGTTTGCGAGGTTCGTTTTCTTTTTAGCGAGGCGTGTTCTAAGTTGAGGCGTCCGCCGGCAGCGCCGGCGGCTCACCGCCCGTTGGGCGGGGGCGTTGCGCGACGGTCTTTCTATTTCTGCGTCGCGCGGCCTTTATTCCAGCCATCCGCCCCCAATGGGGGCGGCTTTCCGCTGCGCGGAT
>CADACS010000005.1 GCA_902786505.1 uncultured Planctomycetota bacterium
GATTCGAGGTTCGAGACGTTCACTATACACATTATGGACGTATGTGTCCTATAGAGACACCTGAAGGACCTAACATCGGACTTATTAACTCACTGGCTACATTTGCTAGAATTAATCAGTACGGTTTTATTGAGGCTCCTTACAGAAGAGTAGACAAGACAGATCCTGAGAATCCTGAAAACTCCATTGCGTCCGGCGAGAGCAATCCGCTCGGATATCGCTGGATGGAGATTCAGGGAAACTATGGCATTCACGGTACGAACAAGCCGGAGTCTATCGGTCATTATGTCTCCAATGGCTGCATCCGTATGAATGAAAAGGATGTAAACGATTCTTACGATTTTATGTCCTTTGAGAGTTGCGCCGGTTTTGCGGAGAGGCGTTCGCTCAGGCTAAACGTCCTGAAAAAACGGTTGAATAAGTAAATTTTGCCGTTTTTGGGCAGATTTTGCCAACGACTTGTTTTGTTCTGTTAGAATAACTGGAATATCCTTGTCAACTAACAAACAAAACATTGTCGTATGTAAAATTTTTTAATTTTTTATGGCAATTTCGGTCAATCCGTATTAAACTAGATGAAAATACGTCTCAATAGGCGAGGACTGTGCCCACGCGGGACGAAGCGCGTTCGAAACCTCCGTGTTTCGAGCGGGGGCGGCGGCGTTACGCCGTCGCGCGTTCTATTTTGCGCGGGCTTGGAATTCGCCCTGCCGAATTGACGTTTGCGTCGATTCGGGCGCCGCGAAACGCGTCTTTTTCCAAGACGCAGCGCCAGCGCGGGTCGCGATTGGTATTTTGACGACTTGCGCGAAGCGTCGCGCTTTTTCGTATGGCAAGTTTAGCAAAAGATAGACGGTGCGTCGGCTCGTCCGGCGAAGAGAAAGAGACTCGCGGTAGCGTCGTCCACGGCGTTTGCTCCTTGCGAGTATGTGAAAGTTGGATCCGCTTTCGCTCGCAGCGCCGCGTTCGGTAAATACTAACGAAGGAATGAAAACTATGTCGCATTCAGGTAAGCGTTTTCTGTCCGATCTTGTGAATCGCGTTTTTAGCTCGAATACAGAATCGCGCGCGACGGCTAAGCGTCGCGAACGTTCGCTTTCGGCGCGCCGTCTCGGGATGGAACCGTTGGAAGACAGGCAATTGCTCTCCGTCGATCCGACTCTGTTGGGCGCCGCTTCCCAGGCGGAAGTCAGTCTTGCCGCCGCAACCCCGGCGGTCGATCTTTCGGCGATCAGTCAAGACGCTTCCAACGTCGTAGCGACGACCGGCGTCGGCGCGACGCTCTCCGTGGGCGAGGGCAAATTCGAAGAGACGCTGCTCAATCAGTCGACCGACTACGCGGTAACGCTCGACGTGTCGAACGCGGCGTCCGAAGACACGACCGGCACGCGTCTCATTAAAGCCGACCTGAACGCGACGATTTTCGACCGTCTCAGCTGCGACCAGATGACGTGGGCGGCGACTCTTGCCAACATGCTTACCTATACGGGCTGGAGCGTTACCTCGGTCGTCGACGACATGGTCGACAGAGCGCCGGAACAGCAGACGCTCGATTATTTCACTTCTTCGTTCACCAACGACCCGTCTAATCTTGCTCTCGCTTACGCGTGGTTCATGGGCGGTCCGAGCGAGTACACGTATCAGGACGTCGATATCTGGGCGCAGATTCTGCCCAACTGCACGAACGGCGGTCTCTTCCCGACCTCGTCCGGCGAATATCAGGATCCGTCCTACTACTGCAAGGAATTCCGCGCCGCCGAGATCGCGTCGCCTCTCTACGGCATTTCCACCGACTACCTCGACAACAACTGGGCGGTCGGCTGCGAAATCCACTACATGAATCCTCTCGGAAACGACGTCGAGACCGGCAATCCCGGCCAGGCGAAAGCGACGTGGCTTACCCTGTGGGGATACGACTACGATTCCTCCTACGAGCCGACCGATCCGGAATACTACACCGCCGTCTACATGTCGGATCCGAATACGGGCGCGACGGAACGTATGACGATCGAGTGGAACAATATGCTGAATTCCTATGTCCTTACGAATTTCGGCAACAACGTCAGCGGCCAGGTTCCCTACGTCTATTCGTTCACGGTTCTGCAGCGCATGCCCGGCTACGGCGTCCTCATTCCGGACCAATACGAGCCGAACAACTCCGCCGCCGACTTTGAAACCCCGGACGCCGTTTCCGATCTTGGCAAGGTCGACGTGCTCGTTCCGAGCTCCACGACCGGATCGACCGCCAACGGCAATACGTTCACGCTCGACAATCTGACGCTCTACGCTCAGAGCTCGATCGACGGCTTTATCGCCGCCGACCCCGTCGACTTCTACAAATTCGAACTGACGCAGACCGCGTCTCACTCCGACTCGATCGTCGTCTCCTTCAACGAAGGCTATCTGAATTCGCCTCTTAAGGCGACCCTGTTCGTCTGCGGCGACGACGGCGAAGCCTATCCGATCGACCCGGTGGAATACGGATACGTCGGCGACCACTTCGACGCGGTTCCCAGGGTCAAGACCGAATATTTCGTCGGCGAAGACGGCAAGACCTACTTCAAGACCACCAATCAGCTTACGCTCGATATTTCCGGGCTTACCGCCGGATATTACTATCTCAAGGTTGAATTCGCGGACGGAGTCGTCGGCGGCGTCAACAGCGGCTACTCGATTACGTTCAACGCGGGCTACGACGACCTTTACGAATCGAACGACTCCTTCGAAGAAGTCGATTCGCTTCCGGTCGACGCGCCGAACAAGCCGAGCTCGAACTTTGGCGTTCTCTACGGCCGTAAGTTCGTCGAAGACCTTGTCTTGAAACAATACGACCCGAACATCAGCGAAACCGACTGGTACCGTTTCGAAATGGCGGCGACCGGTAAAGCCGGCGATTACGTGCGCGTCTACTACAACTCGACGACCAACGACATTAACGACGCCGACTTGGACTTTGTCCTCTACAAGAAAGATCCGGACGATCCCTACGGCCGCGGCTACACCATGGTCGACCGCAGCTGGGAAGTCATGACCGACGTCGAAGAAGTCTCGCTCGAAGGGCTCGAAGCGGGCGTCTACTACGTTAAGGTCGTCGGCAACCTGGCGGCTGAAGACGGCACGTTCGTCAACGTCGAATACAAACTTGAAATCCTGCCCGGCGTCGACGAGAACCTTCCGCCGGACCTCCGCGCCGAAGTTCTTCCGACGAACAACTGGGAAGGCCCGTTGGTCGTCGCCGTCGACCGCTACGTTCCGAGCGACACCGAGCAGTTCAAGAGCGAATCGTACGTCGGTATCGACGGAAACGTCTATCTGAACTACTCGTTCGCCGTCTACGGCGCGCAAACGAAAACGAAGACCGCGACTTACGAAAACGTCGAACTTGGCCTGTTCATCAACGGCGTCCGCGTTTCGGCCGACGATCTCCGCGCCGCGATTCTCAATTCCGGCCTCGTCGAGTCGAAGGCGACTCAGATGCTCGATCTGTTCTGCAACGGCGGAATGACGATGAAGGCGGGCGAAGCGTTCGAATGCATTAACTTCAATATTGGCAAGATTGCCGACAGCGCGTCCCTCGCCGGAACCTATTTCGATTCCTCCGTTCTGGCGGCGAATTCGGTCGTTATCGTCATCAATCCCGACAACTACACGTACGGCGAAGATTTCGCGAAAGTCGTCGACGACTTTACGGTTACCGAGGAATCGCTGACCTACCGCGACGGCAAATTCTACGACGGCTCGATCGTTACGTCCGTGGCTAAGGGCGCGACGGTTAAAGTCTTCCGCAACAACAAGTTCGTCAAGACGCTGGTCTACGGCGTCGACGAATTCGAGTTCAAAAACGGCGACGCGGTTATTACCGAGATCGTCAAGCATAACTACGGCGTCAATACGACCGACTATGTCGTCAACGAAGGCGTGCTTGGCGTGCTCGAATACATGGTCGACAACAACTTCGCGAGCGCTTATTTCGTCCTCGACAATCTGAGCGAAGACGTATTCGCGCCGAACGCGAGCGTTACCGACGTCATGAACAATACGAACGTCCAGGAAGAAAATCCGGACCTTGGCGTCGTCAATATCGAATATCTCGACCAGGGCGGCGTCTGCCACATCGACAACCTCGTTATTACGGGCAAGAAGGATTCCAACGGCGCGTATATCTCCGACTGGTTCAAGTTCAATCTGCTCACGGGCGACGAAGACAAGGCCAAGGGCGTTACGAACTACGAAGACGCGTACGTCGAAATTGAAATGGGCGACGGCGACGACTTCATCGACCCGAGCCGCGAGGGCGACCTCGATCTCTATCTGTACAAAGTCGTTCAAACCGACGACACGATCTCCTTTGACGAAGCGTTCGCCGAAGGATCCTACCGTCTGGTTCTCGTCGCGCAGAGCAAAGACGTCTCCTCGACCGAACGCATCGACTTCTCCGACTACGATATCGACGACGGAACCTATTTCGTTTGCGTATCCGGATTTAACGGCGCGTCGAACCGCTACTCGCTCGAAATCGGCGGCTTTACCGCCGCGGGCGACATTCTGCCGACCGATCCGAACGAATACTTCACCGACGATTCCGTGAAGATTCTCAATTCGGTCGCCACGCTCAACTGGCGCGTTCCCACGACCGACTACGTTTCGAGAGTCATTATCTCCTACCGCGCCGCCGGAACGGACGAATGGATCGAAGCCGGACAGTACAAGCCGTCCGTCACAACGTGCAAGATCGCAGGACTTGCGCCCGATACCGAATATGAATTCCGGCTCACCGTCACCAACTACTTCGTTCAGGACGATCCGCTCAGCGCGACCGTAACGAAGAAGACGGCCGATTACCTCAACGAAGTCGTCTACCGCGCGATTATCGTCGGCGTTTCCGACTATCCGGGCGCGAGCGCCGACCTCGTCGCCGCCGCGAACGACGCGAACGCGTTCCGCGACGCGCTCCTCAAAGACCCGCAATGGGCGGAAGAGAATATTACGCTCCTGGTCAACGACAACGCGACCAAGTCGAACGTTCTCGACGCGATTGCCAGCGTCGGCTACGTCTCCGACGACAACGACGTCCTCGTCTTCTACTTCGCCGGTTCCGGAACTTACGCCGTAACGGGCGGCTCCACCGTCGGTTATCTCAAGACGTACGGCAGCACGCGCTCGGCGTACCTGTCGAGTTCCGAACTCGCCGCCGCCGTTTCGCAGGTCGCCGCCGGCTCGAAGCAGTTCATTTTGGACGCGGGCCAGGTAACCGCGGGCCTCGAAGAGACTTCGATCAATTACGACGCCTTTATCAATTCGCTCAAAGGCATGACGGCTAACGGCGCGTCCGACCGCGCCGCGCAGGTCGCCGTTCTGACTTCCGGCGAAAACGGCGCTCTTTCCCACATCGGACAGGGCAGCCGCTCGGTCTTCAGCCAGACGCTCGTCGACGCGATGGCGTTCTACAGCGCCGTCGTTACGCCGGAAGACCTCGCCGCCGCGACCGACGTCGAGCTCACCGTAACGGATCATCAGCCGATCGTTTCCGACGGCCGCGTCGCGATCGACGAACTCGCCGACTACATGAACTCCGACATCCGCTTCAAAGCCTATGAAATGTCGGCGATGACCTACTGCTCCACGCCGACTCAGGCGATTATGATGAACGGATACTGGAGCGAAAACGACGCGTACGCGCAGGATTGGCTCGACGCCAACGCGATCGTCGTTACCACGACGGTCGACACGGTCGACGAACACGACGGCAAGATTTCGCTCCGCGAAGCCGCCAATCTCATCGGCACGTTCCTCAACCGCGAGACCACGCTCAAGAACGGCGACCGCTTCACGCTGGGCGCCGGATCCGTCGTTACGGTCGGAACTTACACCGGAATCCTCAACGAGGACGTCGACTTGACGTACTCCAACGGCTCCTTCAGAACGGCCGGCCCCGCTTCTCTTGAAGTCGGAACGAAGACCGTCGATTACGCCAAGGGCGGCGTCGCCGTCTCCTGGACCGCGGAAGACTGGGAAGCCGGAAACGTCAAGCTGGCCGACGAAGCCGCGCTCGCCGTCGCCGACGTTACCTTCAAGCTTCGCGCGACGATCGGCTCGACCATCGTCGACAAAGAAGAATTCGCGACCGTCGTCGACCTCGAAGAAGGCGACGAGCTCTATACCGCCCCGACGAACGGCAAGGTCGGCGTCGTTACGAAGATCGGTCAGACGTACAAAGTCGTCGTCGACGGCGTCGTCTACAATAAGACGACCGGTCTCTACCGCAAGACGGTAGACGAAGAAGGCGCCGACGTTTACGAAGCGGTTACCCTTTCGACCTACGCCGTAATCGATCAGGACGTCGAAATGACCAAGATCATCTTCGACGACTCGCTTGCCGGTCAGGCGATTACCGTCAATACGGCCAAGGGCGCGATCGTTTTCGACAACGGCGCGATTATCGACGCCACGTCGCTCAAGGGCGAGCTGTCCTTCGACGGCCTTGGCGAGAATTCGCTCCTCAAGATTTCCGGAACGAAGCTCGTCTCCCTGATTGGCGTTAAGATTACGAACTCCAACGGCGCGGCGATTATCGTCGACGAAGGCGCCGATTTCGAGCTCGCCAACTCGCTCGTGTACCGCAATAACTGCGGTCTTGCCGGGCTCTTTGCCAACGCCGGCAATATGACGTTCACCAACGTTACGATCGCCAACAACTACGTCAACAACCAGATGTTCATGGGCGGCGGAACCGCCGTCATGACGAACTCGATCGTCGCGCTTAACGTCGCCGGTCTCTCCGGATTCGAATACGGCGCGGACAGCTTCGTCGGCGGAAGCGAAGTCAATCCCGGCTTCGTCGCCGCGGAAAACGACGACTACACCCTCGTTAAGACGTCCGACGCGGTCGATATCGGCGACAACACCGCCGTCAATCTCCGCTGCGGCGTCGTTCTCGACTACGACCTGGCCGGCGCCGAACGTTACGCCGTCGGCGGCACGATCGACGCGGGCGCGTTCGAATACTCCGTCCCGATGGAAGACCGCGAAACGCCGTCGACCGTCGTGACCATTCTGGAAGATATCGTCGACGCGACCGACGGCGAGATTTCGCTCCGCGAAGCCGTCGCGTACGCCGGAACGACCTACCAGATTCAGACGACCCTGAACGAAGGCGACACGGTTACCGACCCCGATGGGAATATCTACCAGGTTAAGTCGGGCCGACTTGTCAGCTTCGAAGGCGTTTCCGCGGTTCAGTACGGAATGTACTACACGATCGAAGGCGTCTACATTGTCGACGCTTACGGCGAATCGACCGCGCTCGACGAAGGCGAAGTCGTTACGCTTGCCAACGGATCCTCCGCGACCGTCGTCGGAACGAAACTGCTCTACGCGTCCGGCGTGCCCGTGGAAGGCGGCGCGGCGATTACGCGCGCCGACGGCTCGACTGGCACCCTCTCTTACGGCGCCATCGTCGACTTCGCGCGCAACGAGAGAATCGCCGTCGCGCTGACTCAGTCCGTTATCGATCCGAGCACTCCGGTGGGCGATTTCGACGCCGGAACTTACGTCCTGACCTATCAGCCGAACGGAACGTTCAAGGCGACGCTCCACATTACCACGACCGATTCGTCCAACAACTCGACGACGACCGATTTTGAAGCGACCTTCAAACTCGTCGCCAATACGCCGTTCGCGTTCCTCGACGAGACCGACGCCGTTACCGCGACGGGCAAGATCGCGACTTCTCGCGCGGTCGACCTCGAAAACGGCAAGTACGTCCTGCTCAATGCGATTACCGAAACGATCGACGGGAAAAAGGTTACCATTTACGAAGCCGGCGCTCAGTTCACGCTTACCGACGGCGTCTTTACCGACGCCGACGGCTACACGGTCGCCGTTCCGAAGGGAACCCAGTTCACCGCGCCCACCGGCGCGACCGTCGCGTATCAGTTCTCCAACTTCGTGCCCGCGAACATTGAAGAAGGAACCGAACTCACCGATTCCGAAGGCGTTACGCGTCAGTACAAAGAAGGGCTTACCCTTTACGAAGAAGTTACGCTCGGGCGGAACATTACGTTCAAGAAGGGCCTCGAAGGCGGAACGGTTACGCTCGACCGCGGCGCTATCGCCGTCGAACGCGCCGTTACCATCGACGCGGCGCTCAACTCCGGCCTGACGGTCGACGCGAACAACGCAAGCCGCGCGTTTACCGTTAATACCTACCGCGAAGCGAATCCGTCGGCGACCGTCCTCTTCAACGGCATGACGATCGTCAACGGCGCGGCGGAAGAAGGCGGTTTGATCTACGTCGCCGAAGGCTCGAACTTCAAGATTACCGATTCGACGCTCTCCAACGCGACCGCCACGCGCGGCGGCGCGATCTACAACGCCGGTAAGACGACGGTCGAGGCCGCCAGCAAGACGACCTCCATTACGAACGTTACGGCGGAAGAGGGCGGCGCGGTCTACAATACCGGTTCGCTGACGCTCGCCGTCGCGACGGTTTCCGACGTCTCCGCGACCGGAAACGGCGGCGCGGTCTACAACGCGGGCACGGCCAGCCTTGCGGGCGCGAAGATTTCGAACGCGACTGCGGGCGGCAACGGCGGCGCGGTCTACAATACCGGCGTCCTGAACGTTACCAAGTCCGCGAATATTTCGAACTCGTCCGCTCAGTACGGCGGCGCGATCTACAACGAAAACACGGTAACCGTCGCTAACTCCACGCTGCAAGGCAACAGCGCGGCGGCGAACGGCGGCGCGCTCTACAACGCGGCCGGAAAGGCGACCTTCTCGAACGTCAAGGCGCTCGGCAACAGCGCGGCTTACGGCGGCGCCGTTTACGATACCGCTCAGTTCTTCGCCGTTCGGACCGTCTTCGCGGAAAACACGACGAGCGTTACCGGCGCGGCCGTCTACACCGTCGGCAACGCGACCGTTGCGAGCTCGCTCGTCGAGGCGAACGGCTTGAACGACGCGGACCAAGGGAAGAACGTTCTCTACGCGTGGAACGGCGGCAAGCTGACCCTCGTCAACGACACGGTCGCCGGCAACATGTACGCGGGCGTCTTCGCTAACGAAGCGAACGTCGTTATTTACAATACGATCCTCGGCGACAACAACGGAACCGACCTCGGATTCACCGGAAGCGTTATCGACGTTCAGTACAGCATGGTCCAGACGACCAATTACAGCCTGTCGTCGACGAATATCGAATACGCTCCGAACTTCAAGAGCTACGATCCCGCCGCCGACTGGACGACCTGGTCGCTCATGCCCGGCAGCGGTTCCGCCGCGATTGACGCCGCGTCGGTCGACTACGCGTACTACTACAACTTCAACGGCGCCAAGACCGCGTTGACCGTCGATTTCCTCGGCAACTCCAGAATCAGCGGCGAAGGCGTCGACGTCGGCGCGTACGAAGCGAGCGAGATTTCCGAAGACGCGTCGACCGTCGTAACGACGCTCGACGATATCGTCGATCCGACCGACGGGCTCGTTTCTCTCCGCGAAGCGATTCGTTACGCTTCGACCGGAACGACCGTCGCGGAACGCACCGTTACCTTCTCGAACGACCTGTTCCCGATTACCAACGACGCGACCGTCTATCTCGATTCGGGCCTCGGCACGATCGTTATCGGCACGAGCGTTATCGTTACCGCCGCTTACACCGACGAGTTCGGCGAAACGGCTTACCGCAATATCACGGTCGACGGAACGAACAGCGACACGTCGCTCTTCATGCTCGTCGACGGCGCCGACGCCGAAATGCGCGGCCTGACGTTCGCGAACGGTAAAGCGACCGGCGAAAATCCGAACGGCGGCGCGTTCAACGTGCGCGGCGGCGAACTCCGACTCGTCGACAGCGTGCTGACCGGCAATACGGCGGCGCGCAACGGCGGCGCGATTGCGGTCTCCGGCGGTTCGATCTTCGTTGTGAACTCCCTCATTAACGACAATACCGCCGACGAAACGCGCGGCTACGGCGGCGCGATCTTCCAGAACGGCGGTCAGGCGTATATCTACAATACGACGATTGCGGCGAACGACGCGGCGGTCTACGGCGGCGTCTTCTCGTCGGACGGCGTGCTCGTTCTCGCCAACTCGATCGTGGCCGAAAACGGCGGCGCGCAGAGCGTCGACGTCTACGCGACCAACCTGGAAGCGACCTCGAACCTCATCGGCGCGATGGACGCGTGGCGTTCGGTCAACGGCATGAACGGCAATATCGTCGGCACGCCGACCAACGTCGTCGATCCGAGATTCGGCGAAAACTTCCACCTCGAATCCGATTCGCTCGCCATCAACTCCGGTCTGAACGCGTACGCGTACGGGCCCGACGGCGTCCGCCTCAAGCTCGACCTCGACGCGAAAGAACGTATTATCGGCGGCGTGGTCGATATGGGCTGCTACGAATCCGGCATGGCCGACGTTCCGTCGACCGTCGTTACGAGCCTCAACGACAATATCGATCAGGAAGACGGATACATTACGCTCCGCGAAGCGATCGCCTACTCGAACCAGTACGGCACCCCGATTACGTTCGACTTCGGCGACGATTTCGAAGGCGACGCGATTATCTATCTCGAAAGCGGCGCAATCGACGTTACCTCGAAGCTGGTCATCGACGCCTCTTCGATTCCGGGCGGCGTAACGATCGTCGGAAACGACGACCGCGTCTTCTTCGTGCACAAGAGCGGCACGATCCTTGAAGATGGCTCCGTTACGAGCGCCGCGGGCGAACTGGTTCTCAAGAACGTCGCCCTGACGGGCGGCGACGCCTCGCGCGGCGGCGCCGTTATCATGGACGGCGGCGAACTCAACTTCACGAACGTCCTGATCTACGGCAATACGGCCGACGAAATCGGCGGCGCGATTTACGCTACCGGCGGCGCGATTACGATGCTCAACTGCACGGTCGCGGGCAACTCCGCCGAGGATTATCCCGGTCTGTACAGTACTGGCCCGGTCTCGCTGCAAAATACGATCGTCGCCGCGAACGCGACGGAGAACTCCTCCGCCGACCACAACTTCGATCTGTACGTTACCGGCAAGCTGTCCTCGATCGCCAGCATCGTCGGCGCGACCGACGCGGCTACGGCCTCGGCGTTCGACGGCTATAACGGCAATACGTACGGAATCGCCGAAGCGATCGTCGATCCGGGCTTCACCGATCCCGATTCGAACGACTTCACGCTCAAGCAAGATTCGATCGCGGTCAACGGCGGTTCTAACCGCCTGATCGGTCTGCCCGGCTACTACGCTTCGATTCTCCAGACCGCGGCGAACGTTCAGGTTATCCGCACCGACTACGCGGGCAACGAACGTCTTGTCGGCGGCACCGTCGATATCGGCGCGTACGAGCTCCAGCTCGTTACGGAATCGCCGAGCGTCGTCGTTACGACGCTGGCCGACGTCGTCGATCCGTTCGACGGCGAGATTTCGCTGCGCGAAGCTATCGACTACGCCGGATCCCAGATTCACGTCGACGGCGTTACGACGCGAGTCGGCCGCACGATTACCTTTAAGGAAGAACTTGCCAACGGCGTGATTACGCTTGCCGAACCGCTCGAAATTCAGAAGTGCGTTACGGTCGACGCGACCGACTTGGTCGGGACGCTCACGATCGACGCGGCGGGCGAATTCGGCGCGATCGTCCTCAACGGCAAGGCCGATTCGGTCCAGAATGAAATCTTCCTCTGCGGCGTTACGATTACGGGCGGCGACGCGGAATACGGCGCGGGCGTTTATCACGTCGGCGGCGCGGCGACTCTGTTCAACTGCGTCGTTACCGGCAACAAGGGAACCTTCGGCGCGGGCGTGGCTTCCGTCGCGCGCGTTTCCGACGATTCCGACAACGAACTCTCGCTGATCAACTGCACGGTCGCCGGCAACGACGCGACCGGCGGCTTCGCGGGCGTGTGGAGCGTCGGAGGCCCGGTCTATATCGCGAATACGATTATCGCTGAGAACACGACGAACGGCGAACTTGGAACCGACGTCTCCATTTCGAACGTCGATAAGATCGAGTACTCGATTATCTCCGTCGCGCCGGCTTCCTTCGCGCGAACCTACGACGGCGTCGATTTCAGCCACGTCGGACGTTCGGATTCGCCGGTCGATCCCGCGTTTACCGATTCCGCGAACGGCGACTACACGCTCACGCGCGGCGTAGACGGTTCTGTTTCGCTCGCGATCAACGGCGGCAACAACTCGCTGGCCGTTCTGCCCGACGGATCCGTGCCCGCCACGGACGCCGGAACCAGCGTCCGTATTATCGGCAGCCAGGTCGATATGGGCGCCTATGAGTCCGCGATGGGCCCGACGGAACTGCCCAGCCTCATGGTTACGACCCTCGACGACGTCATCGACGCGTACGACGGTCTCATTTCGCTGCGTGAAGCGGTTCTGTACGCGAACAACTACGGCTTGAAGCAGACGATCGTCTTCGCCCAGCGGCTCAGCGGCGGCACGATCTACCTCAACGAGTCGCTGAATCTCTCCAACGATATTACGATCGACGGTCTGGCCAACGACGTCGTCGGCATAACGCTGACCACGGCCGACAGCGTCGAAGATCAGAGCGTTATTTACGCCAACGCGGGCGACTCGGTTATCAACGGTTTGACGATTACGAACCGCTATACCGAACGCCGGCGCGCCGGCGGCGAACCGCAGGTCGACAAGGGCGGCGCGATCTTCGTGCGGTCCGGCTCGATCTCGCTGTACAACTGCCTGCTCGCCGACAACGCGGCGGCGACCGGTTCCGCGATCTATATCAATCCTGATATCGACGGCGCGACGGTCAACCTGATCAATACGACGGTCGTCTCCAACGTCGGTCAAACGACCGACGCGAACGAAGGCGCGGCGATTTACGGCGAAAAGGGCGGTCTCAATCTGTGGAACACGGTCGTCGCGTCGAGTACGCTGGCGACCGGCGGCGTCGCGCAAGACGTCTATAAGGGCGTCGGACAGCTCGCGACCGACACGGTCGTTACGCGCGGCAGTGAATCGGTCTCCATACCGCTTTACGACTCGACGTCGACCTATACGCCTTCTTCCGCCGACACGCTCCAATACTTCAGCTCGAACGATCTGTATTTCGGCACCGACCTCGTTTACGAGGACGGCGTGTTCTACGAAGTGTACGGCGCCGGCTCTCGGTTCGAGCATACGTTCGCGAACGGTCAGTGCCTCTCCGTCGGACGGGACAAGACGGTCCAGTACTTCAACGGCGGCTGGTATGACGACGGAGTCGCGTACGACTTGGCGTTAGAGTCCGGCGAACGCGCGATGTGGTACGACGCGTCGACCGACACGACTCAGGAAGTAAGATATTACTTCGGCACGTTCTATACGTCGACCGGGTTCAGAATTGTCCAGCTCGCCGACGGCGACCGCCTGACGTTCAGCGAACCTCAGTACTACACCTATCAAGACGGAACGTTCTACTCGCTCAATATTTCCGGGCGCAGCGACGGTTACGGCCGCGCGAGCGTTACCAACACGGTCCTTCAGGCGTTCACGGATCAGCTCTCGCAGCGTCTGCAAGAAGAACTCGACCGCCAGGATTATTATCAGAAGGTCGTCAACGGCGTCGCCGTTTCCTATCCGATCGTTTCCGGAAAGGTCTCGGTAACCGGTCTGAGCACAAACGTTTCGAGACGGCAGAACGACGACGGAACGTACGACGTTACGTTCACGTACACGGTAACTTACGACTATACGACCCGCGTTTCGTCGAACGTCTACAATACGTTTGTCGGCTTCTCCGACACGCTCGCCGCGCAGACGTCCGGCAACGGCTCGTACATCGGGAGCAGCGACCTGGATCTCTCCGGCGAAGTCGCCTCGATGTTCGTCGACGTCGACAACGCGGACTACCGTCTCCGCGACGGTTCGCTCGCGACCAACGGCGGCAATAATACGTACATCAACCAGGGTACGATCAACGGCACGTTCGATTCGTTCGATATCCAGGGCAATAAGCGTATTTACTACACGACGATCGACATGGGCGCCTTCGAAAATCAGACGGCGCGCGATTCCGGCATTACGTCGGTCAGCGGCAGCTCCGCGACCTTGACGGTCTCGACGTACCGCGACGTGGTCGATCCGACCGACGGCGTGACGTCGTTCCGCGAAGCGGTTCAGATGGCGAATAAGATGTACTCGCTGGGTTACTCCAACGTAGTCGTTGAATTCGCCGACGATTACACGGTCTTCGTCGACAATACGCTCGGCGCGCTCACGATTAACACGCCGATGACGATCGTCGGGAACAGCGCGACAATCGACGCCGATCACGCCGGCGTCGCGCTGAACGTCGCGACAGGCGGCGACGTCCTGCTGAGAAGATTGATTATCGCCAACGGTACGAGCGGCGACGGCGCGGGTATCAACTTCACGCGCGGCAATCTGACGCTCGACGACTGCCTGATCTACAACTGCGAAGCGTCCGGCAAGGGCGGCGCGATCTACGACGCGTCGACCGGAACGCTGAACCTGTACAACACGACGATCGCTAAGAACACGTCGGTTGAAGGGAACGGCATTTACGCCACGAGAGGAACGAACGTCAATCTCTACAATACGATCGTCGCGACGAACCGCTCGTCCGTCGTCGGGGCCGACTCTTACGACGTCGCCCTCGACGGAGCGTTCTCGATCAACAATTCGCTGATCGGCAACGCGGGCACGAGCGCTTACGCGGCTATCCTGGCGCGATACGCGGTTAACTCCAAGATCGGATACGGAATCGACAACTCGATCGATCCGCTCTTCATCAACGCGTCCGGCGGCAACTTCCGCATCTCCGCGACGCAGAGCCCCGCCAAGAACGCGGGCGCCGCGGGCTACGTCTACAACGGCGCGTCCGACTTGGACGGCAACTACCTGCCCGGACGCATGTTCGTTTCGATGGGCGCCTACCAGATCGGTCTTGAAACCCCGTCTCTGGTCGTTACGACCCTCGAAGATATCGTCGACGCGACCGACGGCCTGATTTCGCTGCGCGAAGCGCTTGATTATTCGGCCTACTGGGGCGACAACATCGCCGGCAACGGAATGGGCACGAAGATGTACAATCACGCGTACAACTCCGCTAACGCGATGAACAATTCGGGGAACTACAGCGCGACGTACTACGCGCCCGTTACCTTCGATCCGAGCTTGGCCGGCGGAACGATTTATCTGACCAGCCCGATCACGCTCGATTACGGCAATATCGGCGGCAACAACACGTACGATTACATGATCGACGCGTCGGCGCTGAGCGGTCTTGGCGGAATTACGATCGATACGACACGCATGGAGGACGAAGGCATTATTCGTTCCAACGGCGCGTTCAATATCATTGGGCACTACAGTTCGAGCGGCCCGGTCTACTACATCACGCACCTCGACGTCCGCAACGTTCACTTCGTCGGTTCGCCCGATCAGACCGCGCTCTACGCCAACGACTGCGGTTTGATTACCGTTCGCAACTGCCTCCTCGAAGGATATAGAAACTCCGTTACCGCGGCGATCGACACCGACAACGACAACACCGGTATCGTCCATGTGTACGGTTCGACGATTGTCGGAAACGAGTCGATCCCCGGCATCGGATACTTCTATAACTCGATCATAACCGGCGGCGTTACGGGCACGTACACGAACTCGGGCAATTACTCGCAGATTCACCTGTACTCGACGATCGCGGTCGGCGGTTTCGGCACGCGCGTTTCGGGCGATTCCAGAAGTATCTCCGGCGGTTCGCGCGCCGACCTGTTCGTCGATTTCGACAACGGCGACTACCGTCTGGGCGACTCGTCCCTCGCGATCAATATGGGCGACAACACGTATCTGCTTACGCTTGCGCCGACGCACGCGGACGCGGAAGTCGACCTCAACGGGAACACGCGTCTCCTCAACGGCGTCGTCGATATGGGCTGCTACGAACGCGTTGATTTCGCCGACGTTCCTTCTGCGACCGTTACGACGTTCGACGACGTGGTCGATCACAACGACGGTTACATCTCGATTCGCGAAGCGCTCGCCTACGCGCAGCAGCGTTCGTCGCTCGTCGGCGGAACCGTTCGGTTCAGCTCGGAATTCGACGGCATGACGCTGAATCTCGACAGCGCCCTGAAACTGACGAGAAACGTCAACTTCGACGGCGGCGACGTCGCGGTTACGCTCAACGGCGGCGGGAACGATACGATCTTCGATATCAATATCCCGGGCGTTCAGGCGAACGTTCCTAACGTTTACCTCCGCAATATGACGCTGACCGGCGGCTTCACGACGACGGACGGCGGCGCGATCAGCATCCAGAGCGGCAACGTTTACCTCGGCGGACTCGAGATTTACGGCAACGAGGCGCGGCGTTACGGCGGCGCGGTCTACGCCTACAACAGCGAGCTGACGGTCAACGACTGCCGTATCGGCGGCAACACGGCCGGATATTACGGCGGTATCGTTAACGAATTCGGCAAGACGGTTCTCACCAGAAGCTACGTCGCAGAAAACGTTTCCACGAACCCGAACGCGGGCGCGGATATCTGGGGCAAAGCGGCCGTCAACTACGTCAACAGCAAGAATAACGTCGTCGGTTACGTCGCCGACAACATTACGCTGTACGACGGCGTCGACAACAACCGCGTCGGAACCGCCGACAACCCGATCAAGCCGTTCGTCGGCGCCGCGGTCGGCAACCTGACCGTCAAGCAGGAATGGGTCATCGACGGCGCCAACGCCGTCTTGGACGAAGCGTTCACGCTCTTCGCCGAGGACGAGGAAGCCGCCGACCTGACCGTCGACTTTGGCGACGACCTCAACGTCTTCGACGACGATCTCTTCGACGAACTGGAACAGTTCTGAGACTAAGTCGCTGAAACGGGCGTCCGTTTCGGGCGTCCGTGAAACGGCGCGGCTCTTTTAACGTTCCGCGAATAGAAGTTCGGTTTATATACTCCCGGGAAGACCCAAGCGGTCGACCCGGGATTTTTTTGTCCCTGCGGCGGCGCGGGCGGCGCTTTCGCGCCCGATTGAACGCCGCGGTTTGGATCCGCCGCGAGAGAGCGAAGGCGGCGGCATGACGTTTTTTTCAAAAAAAAATAGAAAAGATTGAATGAAACTAATGCGTAAAATCGGAGTAGACGATACTTCTAATACAGGAGAAAAATAACAAACGTCGCGCAGGCGTTTGACAGATCGGAAAGGATTTCAGATTTGATTTTTCTTTTGCCCGTTGGAAAGGAGTCCTACGGATTAAATATATGCATGCGGCGAGGTTAATTTCAGAAAGGAGTCTGATTTTAGAGTAGTTGCGTGTGAAGGGGCGGTTTCGCTTCTTTTTTTCGTACGTTCCCAGGGGGGGAATAGTCCGGCGATTCGGAGCTTTTCGGTCGTCGGACTTTTTTTATTTCCGCGTCAGCGTTCCTGTTGTTCTTCTTCTTTACGGAGCGCGCTGGAGACGCGCTTGAGCCCGTCGACCGTCGCGCGGAAGATCGGCGTCTTCTTAAACAGCTTTCTGAAGGTCGCGTCGTCGAGCCTTTCAACGGCGTCGAGGGGCAGTTCTCTCGGCGCGGCGCGATCGACGTCCGCGTTCCACGGGCATACCTGCTGGCACAGGTCGCAGCCGAAGAGCCGCCCGTCGAGCTTTTGAGCGATATCGTCGGGGATTTCGTCGCGGTTCTCAATCGTCCAGTAATTGAGGCATCGCCGCGAGTCGATCGTCCGATCGCCCACAATCGCTTCTGTAGGGCACGCGTCAAGGCAGCGCCGGCATGTCAGGCACGCGTCGCGCGCTTTTTCGTAATCGACGGTTCGCTCGCCTTCACATACGCGCAGCGCCGCTCGCGCGGCGAGGTAGTCCGCCCGCGTCCGATAGCCGCAGAGCGTTTCAAACGGGACGGAAACGAGCAGTTCGCCCAAAAAAACGCGCGAACCGAAACCGGGTACGACAAGGAGCGAATTGAGCCCGACAAAGCCAAGGCCGGCCGCCGACGCCCAGTCTTTTTCCAACAGGGGCGCCGTGTCGACGGCTATGCGCGTCGCCGCGTCGGGAAACCGCTCCTTAAAGAACGCGGCGAGCGCTTTGAGCTTTTTGCGCAGGACGTCGTGATAATCGAGGCACGTCGCGTAGCCGAGCACGGCGCCGCCGAGCCGCACGTCGGACGGCTGTCCGTCTGCGTCTGAACCGCGCAGTTCCGGCGCGTTGAGGAGCGCGTCGGCGGCCGCCGACGATTCTTCGCGCAGCCGCTTTTCTGAAAGGGCGACCGCGACAACCGTTTTCACGTCGGGAAGAACGGAGCGCGGCGAACGCCTTTTTTCGGGCTCGTCTGTGAGATATGCGAGATTCGCGCAGTATCCTTCCCGCACGCGTTTGAGAAAGACGTCGAACGAGGCCGCGTCGCCCGCGGGCGCAAGACCGAGCGCCGCGAGCCCTAGCTTGAGCGCCAGCGCCCGAAGTTCATAGAAGACGGGCGGGAACGGCGGGGGAGACGCCGGCGGCGCGCCGTCAAGAAATGGCGCAACGCCCTTTTCGTCCGCGCCGGTTGGCGCGCCGAAAGGGGCGTCGTCATGCTTGGGATCGGATCGAGGGATCAACTCGGGAACGCCTTATCGCGAGAAAGACGCGTCAAGGACCGGCGCCTTCGCGCGCGTTACGTTGATCACTCTGTCTGTGGAAGCCGTTTCGACCGTCGCGTGGAACGAATCCATATTGTACGCCGGTTTAGAGACGAATCTTCCGCCGCGCGTCCTTTCGCCTGCTTTGAGAGCGTCTTTTTCGCCCTCTTGTTCCTTTTCAGACGGATCGACGGAGTCGGTCAGCGCAACTTCTGAAGATTTCCGCTCAGATTTTAAATTGGCGGGCGTCTTCTGGGCTCCGCTGTTCGCGGGTTCCGTCTCTTTCGCCGGAGAAGCGTTTGGGGAATCTGACGTTGACTCGGCCGGGGCCGTTTCCTTGGCTTGGGGGGCAAGCTCGGAATTCGGCGCCGCGACGCTCGCTTCGCTTGAATTAAGCGAAACGCTGGAATCTACAGAGCTGGCAGGCGCGCCAAACGCGCCGGTGAACTCCAAATCTCCAGGGCGTATAACGTCGGGGAATGAAAAGACGCTCAACCAAAGGCAAACTACGACAAGGAGCGCCGACAAGATAAAACCGGATAGCTTAACCATTTTCTCATCTCGCAGTCGCGCATACTCTCGCTCGTGTACGGCCGCAGGCCCGAACGCGCCAACATAAAGGAGGCGCTAAGCCAACCGCCGCTTGTCTGTCTCTGTAAACTGTAACGTTGAACGACTAACAGGGAATTTTCAGCCGAATAACGCGAGCCTGACGGGAAAACCACAGTTCGCGATATACATGCGTTGTAAAACGCCCTATCTTTTCTATATCGGCTATTTTAACATATGAAAAACCGAGGTCAACAGAAAAATATCTCTTTTCACGATAAAAAATGCAAAAGAAGAAATGTTTAGCGATTATAACGAGTTTAACGGCATGGCGTAAAGATCGCGTTTGGCGCGTTTATATACGCGTCGAGCGCCCCTAGAAGCGAGGCGCGGCAAACGTCTGCGGGGGAACGGTTTCGAGCCTGATTGAAGAAAATCTGAAAAAAGCCGGTTGACGTCTTAAAAAAAGGGGGTAGAATGTGTTCTACTTTACGACTGGGGTATAGCGTAATGGTTAGCGCAACGGACTCTGACTCCGTTGGTCGGGGTTCGAATCCCTGTACCCCAGCTTTTTTTATTTCTTGCCGTTTTTTCTTTTACGGCGCGGTTCTTCTGCTTAGGTCCTTTCCTTTCCTTTCCTTTCCTTTCTTTTCTGCGGCGTTTTTGTCGGCCTTTGGCTCCGCGGCGTTTCCGTCCGCGATGGGGCAATAAAAAAACCCGTCCGGAGACGGGTTATTCAGACGCCGAAAGCTCGAACGTCCGCAGTCGCAATCATTTTCGCGCAATATGCGCCAAGTAAATAGTCTTTCAAGCGGCGGTAGCCAAAAGGGTTTCTTTCCACCATTGTCGACGTTTACTTCGCTTAGACATACCGTACTCCTCAATGACGTTAAAAGAAAGGCTGGACAACCGGCAAACTGAATTTGCCGCACGGACGTAACCGAGCGCCATGGGCTGGCGTTTGGCGAATTTCAGGAAAGATCGACGCTTTCTTGAAACTGCACGCATTATAACGCCATTACGGATCGCGACAAGGGCTTTCCACAGTAGTTTAATTTTTAAACAACTGTGAATGTTTTTGCAACATCTTGCATCAAAAAGTGTTATCGCAAGAAAAAATTTTTAAAAAAAAGACGCCGTCGCGGTAACGACGGCGCCTTGCGCGATATTTCTGAACTGGATCAGAAAGAATCAGAAGACGTCAAGATTGAAGTGTTGACCCTGATGATAGCGGCGAGCGGCCGGATAGTAGTTCTGCCACGCGGGGTTGTATCCGGGGATGCGCATATCGGACGGGGCGAAGTTGTGCGGATAGTATCCGTACGGATAGTTGCGGAAACGCGCCCAGTCTTGCGCTTCGCCGGTCGGATAGGCAAAGGGAGACGCCTGAACGATTTGCCGTTCGCGGCCAAGACGGTCGGCGCGTTCGGCCATGTACTGATCATAGCGCGCGCGCCAGGAACCGGCGCCAAAGCCGCCAAAACCGCCGCGGAGACCGCCGAAACGACCGCCGATACCAAGGCCCGGTTCGCAGCAATCCTGGCAATCGCCAGTCGGCTGAACGGTCGTCTGGGAAGCGTCGACCGCCTGAGCGACCGTGTCCTGCGCCTGAACGTTCGCGGCGACAAAAGCCAAAGCCGCGACGAAGCAAATAACGAAACTCGATTTCATAATATCCTCCTTAGTTTTTCGCCGCGTAACGCGACGTTGAACACGTCGATTAAACAGGCGCCGCCCTTAGGACGCGGCGAAAACTCGATTTCAATCGAACGTACGATAATCTTTATATTCGACGCCGGAGCGCGGCCGGAACACTTGAGCGGCCGGGCCGGCGTTTAATTTTTGCATATTATCTATCTTATCTCTCTTATCGGCGAAATTCTTAAAAATTCGCGGAAAATTTCCGCGCTTAGTTCAAGGAAAAGAGGCGTTCGCTTCCAAAAATCGAAAAAGACGTTATAATACTAACCCTAGGGTCTTAGGCGTTCCTTGCCGCCTTGGCCAAACCGTTTACTGTTCTTGGGGAGCTGGTCGATGTTTACCGTCGCGCGCGATTTTTCTTTCTCTTACGGTCACCGACTCTATCGTTACGAAGGAAAATGCCGCCGCCTGCATGGGCATAACGCGGAAGTACGCGTCGAAATCGGCATGGACGAGCTCGACGAGCACGGAATGGCGCTCGATTTCGTCAATTTAAAAGAGATTGTCGGGCGTTGGATCGACGAAGAGCTCGATCACCGCGTCTTTCTTGCCAGCGGCGATCCTCTGGCGAAGGTTCTCGTCGAGGCGGGCGAGCCCGTCGTTCTTCTCAGCGGGAATCCGACGGCGGAACAGCTCGCGAAGACGATTTTCGACTACGTCGCGTCGCAGGGGCTCAACGTGAGACGCGTCGACTTTTGGGAAACGAAAAACTGCCACGCGACGTATTCGCGCTAGACGGCGGCTTTTTACCGTATAAGGCATATAACAAAATGAGTTTGCAGCATATAACGTGCATTACCTGTCCGAGAGGGTGTTCGCTCGAAGTCGACGTAGAAGCGCAGACGGTAACTGGGAACAGCTGTCCCCGCGGGGCGGTCTACGGGCTCGCCGAAGCGACGAATCCGGTTCGCACCGTTACTTCGACCGTTCGCGTCGTCGACGCCGACGGGGAATTCGTCGATATGGAGCCCGTCCGAACCGCCAAGCCGATTCCCAAAGGGCTTATGTTCGCCGCGATGAAAGAGATCGACGCCGTGCGCGCGAACAAACCGATCCGGCGCGGCGACGTGCTCATTCCGAATCTCCTTAACACGGGCGTCGACGTAATCGCCGCGCGCGATCTGCTCTGAAATCGCGTTTTTTACATGAGCGCCGCAGCGAACCGCGCCGCGTACGCGCGCCGTCTCCCGCGGCCCAATCGCCCTTTCGCTTTGCGCGGGGGCATGAATGAAAGAATATAACTCTCTAATGAGCAACAGCAAACGCGTTATTGTCATTCCGGACGGATTTGCGGACAACCCTATTGAATCTTTGGACAATCGCACGCCGATGCAGGCGGCCTCGACGCCTACGCTCGACGCCTGGGCTCCCCGCGGCGTTCAAGGGCGTTCGCACAACGTGCCCCTGACGCTCTCGCCCGGTTCCGACGTGGCGACGCTCGCCCTGCTGGGGTACGATCCTCTGGAGTCCTATACCGGCCGCGCGCCGTTGGAAGCGGCGGCTCAGGGCGTCGAACTTGGCCCGAACGACTGGGCGTGGCGGTGCAATCTTGTCTGTCTGGAAAACGACGTGATGAAGTCGTTTACCGCCGGACACATTACCTCGGAAGACGCGGCGGAGCTGCTCGCCGATCTTCAGGCGAACGTGGCGCCCAAATGGCGCGAGCTGGCGCCGGAGTTTGGCGGAACGGTCGAATTTCGGCCGGGCGTAAGTTACCGCAACGTCGCGATTTTCCGACCCGATTCCGACGACCGGCCGTTCCCGTTCAGCGCGGAGACGGAAACCTTTCCTCCCCACGACTATATCGACCGTTCGATCGCGGACGTCTATCCTCAAGGGCCGGGGTCGGACAAGGTGCGCGAGCTCATGGCCGCGTGCGCCGATTATCTCCGGACCGCGCGCACGAATCTGCGGCGCGTCGCTCAGGGGAAATTGCCCGCCACCGACTGCTGGCTCTGGGGACAGGGCAAACGCCCGACGATGGAGTCCTTCTCGCAGAAGTTTAACTGGGGCAAGGGCGCGATGATTACCGCCGTCGATCTGCTGCGCGGTATCGCGAATCTGCTCGGCTGGTCCGTGATTAACGTGCCCGGCGCGACCGGATACGTCGATACGAACTTCGCCGGAAAAGGGGAGAGCGCCGCGAAAGCGCTCGACGAGTACGATATCGTCGTCGTTCATATCGAAGCGCCCGACGAGTCCGGGCACGAGGGGAGCGTCGAGAAGAAAATCCGTTCGCTCGAAGATATCGATCAGAAGACGCTGCCGCCCATTCTAGAGAAACTGCAGACGTTCCCCGACTGGCGGCTCCTGATCAGTCCGGATCATCCGACGCCCATTTCGATTAAGACGCACTCTCGCGGCGCCGTGCCGTGGATGATTATCGGTTCCGACGTCAAAGGGGACGGCATGCCGACCTACGACGAGACGACCGGAGCCGCGTCGGAACGGTTCTTCCTGAAAGGGTACGAACTCATGGAATACTTCCTGAGGGGCAAGCTCCAGTAAGGCAAGCGCCGGTTCGGCCGTTTGTTCTGTCTGTCAACCGTGAAAAGAGAAGAGATACTATGAGACGTTTTTTCAATTTTGCCGCCTGCGCGATCGCGCTTTGCTGCCTGACGGCCGCGTTTAACGCCGCCGATTTCGGAATCGCTAATCCGGCGTTCGCGGCGGACGAACAGAAGGACAAGCCTGTCTTCGACGCGATTGCGGCGTCGCAGGCGGACGACGAAAAGTACGAGTGGACGAACCTTTTCGACGGCAAATCGCTCGAGAACTGGATCGACAACGGGGACGCGGGCGACGACGTCGTTGAAATCAAGGACGGCGACCTTGTCCTCGGCATGGGGCCGACGACGACCTCGATTCATTTCGACGAAGACAATTCGAAGATCAAGCTTCCCCGCAAGAATTACGAGATCGAGTACGTTTCCCGGCGCGTATCCGGCACGGACTTCTTCTCGGCGCTCACGTTCCCGATCGGCGAGAATTACGTAACCTTCGTCAACGGCGGCTGGGGCGGCTGCGTGGCCGGCATATCGAGTATCGACGATATGGACGCGTCGGAGAACTCTTCTTCTTCGTTCTACAACTTCAAGACGGGCCAATGGTACCGTTTCCGCGTTCAGGTAACGCTGCGAACCGTTCGCGTCTGGGTTAACGACGAGAAGATCATTGATTACGTCGTCGAGGGTCATTCGCTCAAGACGCGGTTTGAGGTCTCGCGCTGCCAGCCGCTCGGATTTGCGAGCTGGGTGAGCGACGGACGGATCAAGGTCGTTCGCATGCGCGCGCTTTCCGACGAAGAAATCAAAGAGATGGACGAACGCGCGGAAGAGGCGTCGAAGTTCATTACGCCCGATAATTATTGACGGAATTCGGCGCGCCCCGCGGCGCGATCCGCAATTGCGTAAAAAAAGCCCTTGCCGGCGCTGCGTCCGGCGAGGGCTTCTTCTTTTTTCGGGCGTTCGGAGGCGCGTCGGTCAGTCGAAAAAGAGACCGATTTCACGTTCCGCGGCTTCCGGGGAGTCGGACGCGTGAATGAGATTCTCGGTAACGTCCAGACCGAAATCGCCGCGGATTGTGCCCGCCTCGGCAAGCGCCGGGTCGGTCGCGCCGACAAGCCGCCGCACGACGGCGACCGCGTCGCGTCCTTCCCAGATCGACGCGAGAACCGGCCCGCGCGTTATATACGCTTCGAGCAGCGGATAGAACGGCTTAGACGTCAGGCGTTCGTAATGCTTGGCGGCAAGTTCCGGCGAGACGGCGCGCCACAGGAATCGGACCGGCTTGAGCCCTTTGCGTTCCAGGCGCGAAATAATTTCGCCGATAAGCCCCCGTTCGAGAGCGTCCGGCTTGAGCATGACAAACGTTCGTTCGACGGCGTTGGAATCAGACATTGAACCTTCCTTTTTTTCTTGCGCCATTATAAGCGGATTCCCGCGGGCGTCAAAGCCGGGCGCCGCGTTCTCTTGGCCGCGCCGTTAAACCGCTCTTGACGCGCGCTCGCGATTTTCGTTATAGTCCGGCAAAGCGGTCGGCAGTTTTTTGTTTCGGCCGCAAAAAACGTGCGTTACCGTTTGGTATTGGATAAACGAGAGAAAAAGAATGAACGGTTTGAATAAGATTATTTTGAGCGTCGGCGCGTCGGCGGCCCTTTTGGGGTTGGTCGCCACGGGCGCGCTCGCCGCGGAAAAAGTTTCGGTTCGTCAGTCGGCGACGCGCGCCGTACAGGGCGTCGCGTCGGACAATCCGATTCGTCAAGACGCGAAGAAACTCTATCCGGAAATTGTCGCCGAAGTCAACGGGGAACAGATCACGCTCGCGCAGCTCCAGGAAGAGACGCTTAAAGCGCACGGAGAAGACGTTCTCTCGCGCATTCTGAACCGCGCGCTCGTACTGGCGGAATGCCAGCGTCAAGGGGTCGCGGTAACGCGCGCCGACGTCGACGCGGAGATCGAACGGCTCGCGAAATCGTTCCGACTCACGAAAACGCAGTATCTGGAAGTCGTGGAAAAAGACTCCTCGATGAGCTATCAGGAATACGCCGAAGAGGTCGTTTGGCCGCGTCTGGCGCTCCAGGCGCTCGTCGCCGATAAGATTAAGCTGACCGACGAGGAGCTTGAAGCGGCTTATCTTAAATCGTACGGACCTTCGATTTCCCTGCAGATGATTATCAGCGAAACGAAAGAGAAGGCGGAATCGCTCCGCAGCCGCATCGTCGACGGGGGCGAGGATTTCGGAACCGTCGCGAAAGACGAATCGCTCGACGTGGCGACCGCGTCGAACAAAGGGCGCATGCAGCCGATCTTCCACGGAACGCTTGCCGATAAGAATATGGAAGACAAGCTCTTCGCGCTCGACGTCAATCAGGTTTCCGAGGTTATCGGCCCGTACGGCCCGCAGAATCAGTTCGTATTCTTCCGTTGCGAAAACAAATACGATCCGGTCGTTCCGCAAGACAAGATCGACACGGTCAAAGACCGCATTCAAGTTCAGGCGAGCGCCGCGAAACTCAAGTCGGCCGCGAACGAGCTCTTCGAGCGGCTCGGCCGGGAAGCGAACGTCGTTAACGTCATCGCCGATCCCGAGCTGCGCAAGCAGTACCCGAACGTCGCCGCTACGATCGACGGCAAACCGATCTACGTCGACGCGGTCGTTGAAATGTGCATGAAGCTCTATGCCGAGCAGGATCTTGGCACGATGATTTCAATCGCGCTCATCCGTCAGGAATGCAAAAAGGTCGGGCTTACCGTAACGGATCAGGACGTCGCGACCGACGTCTGGATTCACGCCGCGGAAACGACGTTCCCGCTCCAAGACGGCTCGCCCAATATTAAAGAGTATCTCCGCTCCGAACTTGCGAAATACAATACGACCGAAGAGAATTACAAGCGCACGATCGTCTGGCCTGGCGTCGCGCTGCGCAAACTCTCCGAGGGCATGGTCAAAGTAACCGACGAAGATATCCAGAAGAGCTTCGAAGCGAATTACGGCGCGAAAGTTCAATGTCTGGGCATTGTGCTAGGCGACGAACGGCGCGCGCGCGAAGTGTGGCAGAAGGCGAGAACTATGCCCGCGAAAGAGAACCGCACGCTCGAAGACGTCTTTGGCGAACTGGCCGCGACCTATTCCATCGAGCCGGACGGCAAGCAGATGCGCGGCCGCATCGCGCCGATTGTGCGCAACGGCGGATATCCGCAGCTGGAAGAAGAAGCGTTCTCGCTCAAGCCGGGCGAAATGTCGCAGGTCATTCAGGTCGAGCCGTCGACGTTCGTTATTCTCTACTGTCAGGAAATCATTCCGGCGCGCGAAGTTACGCTCGACGAAGTTCGCGACCAGATCGTTTCGCAGATTCGCAAGATTCGCGAAGTCACCGCGGCGGGCGAGTTCTATGCGAACGTCGTCAAGCGCGCGACGATCGTCGACAATCTGACGCAGCAGGCGATCACGCCCGCCTCGACGGCGTCGAACGCGCGCGCGAGCCGCGGCGCCCGAGTCGCCTCGCCCGATCCGACGTCCAGTCTGCGCTGACGCGCGACCCCGTTCCTTTTTCTAACGCGCGCGTTTCGTATGGCGCGCGCGGCGCGTTCCGCTCCGTAACCGTTACGGAGGGAGACTTCCCCAAGCGCCGCGCGCGTTTTTTATTTCCGCGCTCCGGTTCCGCGGACTCAGGGTTCGGCAACGGCGTATCCGAGCGGGGGAACCGACCGTCCTTCCCAGTCGAACGGCTTGTCTTGATAGTTGACGCAAATTCGCGTTCCGTCGGCATATCCGACGACAAAGACGCCGTCGGCGATTTCGTCGTGCGACGTCATGAATTCTAACTGAAGCCGTTCGAGCTTCTTAAATTCGTCGTACCCTTCTTTAATCTTCGCGACAGACTCCCGCAGCTCTTCGTCGGTCGCGCATGTAATATCGGCGTCGCCCATCCAATTGCCGCCGCTCGACTTGAATTTCGAATAGAAGTAGAAGTGCGGACGGCCTCCGTATTCGATCTGCTTGAGCCGCGCCACGGGCGACTTAATCGTATAGTTCGTCGTATCGGAGAACGGATTGCTCATAACGATTCCCTGATAGACGAGCTGCCAGTAGGGCGCGTGCCGTTCAATGAGTTTCGGCAATTCGGCGTCCGGCTTCTGAAACGAGATGTAAAGCGCGAAGTCGAGATATTTTACGCAGTAGTCGAATCCCCCTTCGGACGCGAATCCTCCGAACGTCTCCTGAGAGAAGCGCGTAATTTCGTTCGTCCAGCGCGCGAATTCGCGCCGGTTGAGCGGATGATCTTTCGAATAGCATTTCCGCGGATTGACGGTCGAGTAGACGTCGATATAGTGCAGACCGCGGAAGCCGAGTTCGCGCAGTTTGGGGAAGTCTGTTTTGGGGAACCGTTTGAACATTTCTTCGGGGCACGTTTCGTACATATTCCCGCCGCCCCAGGTTGTGTAGGTATTGAACGAGCCGTCTTTCTTTACGAGCAAAAAGCCCTCGTCCCAGAGTCCGCCGATCTGAGACGCGCGGTACGCGTCGGAATAATTCTGATGGCAAACGACCTGATATCCTTTGCTTTGCGCGTAGGCGACCGCGTCTTTGAGCCCCTGTTCTCCGCCAAGCCGTTCGTCGGGCGGGAAGATTTGCGGATAGCGTCCGTCGTGCCCGCCGATATTCCAGCCGACGAGGCAGAATTCCGCTTCGTTAATCCCCTGACGTTGGAATTCGTCGACGATCTGCTTGAAGCGTTCAAAGGTAATCGCGACGTGCATCTCCGGTTCGTTTTCCGCGTTCTGTTCCGGGACGGGCGAGGGGACCGGTTTCCAGCCAAGCCTTACGCGCACTTCGGGCGCTTTGGCCGCGTACGCGAGCTCCGGACGTTCCGCGGCGCGCTCTTTAAGCGGCCGTACTTCGCCGCGGTCGAGCTGATACTGGCGATAGACCGCCGCCATATCGGCGTACGTCGATTTCTCTTGCGGCAGAACGTGATATTCGATTCGGAAGTCCTCGTACGGATTGTCTCCTTCGAGCTCGTAACGGACAAAGACGCGCCACGTTCCGTCGCGTAAAACGACGCGTTCGGTCGCTTCGTAGTTCATGCCGGTCAGAATCGCCGCGAGCGCGCCGCGCGGAGTCTTGACCCCGTACGTCTGCATGACGGAGTTGCGATTGACGTACTCCCCGTTCGTAAGATCGCGCCACGTTCCGTACATGCCGTTCGGGAGAATAAAGAACCCGTCCTCGCCCGACGCCGCCGTTTGCCACGGATGAATCGCGTCGACCGTGAGCGCGCCCTCGGGAATATCGGCGGCGGGTACCGTCAGAATCTGCGCGCCGTCGCGTTCTTCGAGCGGATAGGTCCGCGTCTGGGTCGTTCCGTCGGCAAGTTTCAGAACGACTTGCGCTTCGAGCGCGCCGGACTCCTGAGCGAATCCGTTAGAGTTCCAAGCGAATCCCAGGGCGCAAAGGGCGCCCAACGCCAAAATCAGCATGCGCATAACGCTATCCCGCTTCTATCTGTTTGTTTCAGTTTGAGAACTGCCGTTTCCGCCGCCAATCTCTTCGCGATCGGTCGTCGGTCGACTGCTTCTGCGGAGCGGGCAGAATGTGGAACGAGTCGTTTCCGAACCGCTCTTCGACGCGCTCGCGCATCTCGCTCGTAGGCCTGATTTTAAATTCGGGGCACCTATAGACGGCGCGCGTTCCGTCGGGCCGGTCGAACCAGATTTCCAAGTCGGCGCCCGGCGCCTGCCCGTCGCGGCCGTTCCGGTATCCGCGGAGCATTTCATAGAGAAGCTTAACGGTCTCGGCGTCGGCGGCGTCCTCGCGGAGCACGACGGCGACGCCGCGCGACATTTCCACGCTCGCGTTTTCGAAAGGAATAACTTCGTCGACAAAGAACGTTACTTCGATTTCCGGTTCGGAATTGGGGTCTTCCTCTCCGTTTCCGTCGCGCACGCGCTCTTTTTTATCGACGCGTCCTCGCAAAAAGACGACCGAGCCGTTTTTGAGATATTCGCTGTATTTCGCGTAGGCGTCGGCCCAGCATGCGCAGCGCATCGTTCCGTCGAGATCTTCGAGCTGGAAGAAGGCGAACGTATTCGGCCGGCCCGGCTTCGGATTTTTCGAGACTTTAACCGAAACTCCGGATATTTCGCCCCCGATCGTCGCCGACGCGCGGTTGGCCATTTCGGAGACCTTTACCGACGAGGTCGCAAAGAGTCCGAGCGTCTCGCGCCGGTCGCCGAGCGGATGCGCCGTGACGTAGAATCCGAGCGTTTCCTTTTCTCCGCGCGCGCGTTCGCGCTCGTCCCACTCTTCGACGTCGGGCAAGCCCGCGGTTCCGACGTTCGGATCGTCCGCCTGATTTTGCGTCTCCTCTTCCGGTTCGTCGAATCCGAAAAGACTGCCCTGTCCGCGTTCGCGGTCGAGCGCGGCCGCCTGACCCCCTTTGAGCGCCTTTTCGACCGCGAGCATGAGCTGGGCGCGTTTGGCGCCGAAGCTGTCGAACGCGCCGCACTTAATGAGCGCTTCGACGGACGCGCGGCCGCAAATTTTCGAGTCGACGCGTTCGTAGAAATCGAACAGGCTCTTGAACGGACCGCCTTCGTTCCGCGCGCGCACGATCTCGTTCATCGCGTCTTCTCCGCACGCTTTAACGGCGGTCAGGCCGAAATAGATTTTACCGTCGACGACCTTGTACCGTCCTTCGCACTGATTGACGTCCGGAGGAACGACCGTAACGCCCATGCGTCTGCAGTCGTCGACGTGCTCGACCGTCTTGTCCCGCTTGGTAAAGTTGCGCGACGAGATATCGCCGCACAGGAGCGCGGCCATAAATTCCGCCGGATAGTGCGCTTTGAGGTACGCCGTCGTGTACGCGATATTGGCGTACGCAGTCGAGTGCGACTTGTTAAAGCCGTAGCCCGCGAATTTCTTAATGAGCTCGAACAGCTCTTGCGCTTTTTCCTGCGTGAGACCGTTTTCTTTCGCGCCCTGAACGAATTCCTCGTTGTATTTCGCGATCTTTTCGTGTTTCTTTTTACTGATCGCCTTAATACATGTGTACGCGGCGGAGAGCGGAATCTTCCCGAGCTTATTCAAGATGCGCATGATCTGTTCCTGATAGACCATAACGCCGTTCGTTTCTTCGAGCACTTCTTTGAGCACGGGGTGGAGATAAGTCGCCTTCTTGCGCTTGTGCTTAACGTTGACGTATTCGTCGACCATGCCCCCTTCGAGCGGTCCCGGCCGGTAGAGCGCGAGCACGGCGATAATATCGCGGATATTGTCGGGCCGCATGCGGACGAGAAGATTGCGTATGCCGCTGCTTTCGAGCTGGAAGATACCCTTGGTTTCGCCGCGGCACAGGAGCGCGTAGGTTTCCGGGTCGTCCTGCGGGAGATTGTACGGATCGATCTTCTTGCCGGTCGTCTGCTCGATGAGCGCGACGGAATCGGCGAGAATCGTTAAGTTGCGCAGGCCGAGGAAGTCCATTTTAAGGAGGCCCGCGCGTTCGACTTCCGCGCCCTGCCACTGGGTAACGACGTCGACCTTTCCCTGCAGCTTCTGGACGGGCACGAAGTCGGTCAGAGCGCTCTGCGCGATAATAACGCCGCACGCGTGCGTTCCGGCGTTGCGCGCCATGCCTTCGACCTTTTTGGCGTAGTCGACGAGTTCGTGAACGTCGGAGTTCTCCTGATAGAGCGCGACGAATTCCGGACTCTGCTCCATCGCTTTTTTAATCGTCATTTTCGGCGCGTTCGGCACGAGTTTCGTCACGTCGCTGACCGTCTGAAGCGGCATGCCGAGCACGCGTCCGCAGTCTTTAATCGCGAGTTTCGCCGCCATGGTGCCGAAGACGCCCAGCTGCGCGACCTTTTCCGCCCCGTAGCGTTCTTTGACGTATTCGATGATTTCGCCGCGCTTTGCCTGCTCAAAGTCGATATCGATATCGGGCGCCTCTTTTCGGTTGACGTCGAGAAAACGTTCAAAGAGCAAGTCGAACTCGAGCGGGCATACGTGCGACAGATTGAGCGCGTAGCACACGAGCGCGCCGACGCCGGAACCTCTTGCCGTGCGGTGAATTCCGCGTTTTTCCGCCTCGCGTACGAAATCCCAGACGATGAGGAAGTAGGTCGGGAACCCCTGACGCTTAATGACGTCGAGCTCGCGGTTGAGACGCGCCATGACCTCTTCGGAGAGCTCCCCGTTGATCATGCGCTTCGGATTGTTCGCGTACCGGCGCTTGAGCCCCTCGATACAGAGCTGACGCAGGTAGTCGTTGGGGTCCATATTGTCGGGCGGGGTAAAGATCGGGAAGAAGCGTTTGCCCAGCTCGATTTCGACGTTGCAGCGATCCGCGATTTCAAGCGAGCGCCAGACGGCGTCCGGATCGTCCTTCATGACGTTGAGCATTTCCTGACCGCTCTTGAGATAGAACTCGTTGGAGTCCATGCGCATGCGGTTCGGATCGGTCCGGAATTTGCCCGTATTGATGCACAGCGCGACGTCCTGAACGTCGGCGTCTTCGTGCAGAATGTAGTGCACGTCGTTCGTGGCGACCGTGGGAATACCGAGCTCGCGCGCGATCTTGAGCTCGTATTTGAGCGCGACGGCCTGATCCGCCAGACCGTGGTCCTGCAGCTCCATGTAGTACCGATCCCCGAACAGGTTCTGATACCACTTGGCGATCTCTTTCGCTTTCTCGTACGAGTCCGCGGAACCGCCCCCGTTGACGAGCGTGCGCGCGACTTCGCCCGAAAGACAGCCGCTCAGGCAGATAAGGCCTTCGCTGTACTTCGTTAGTAAGTCGTGATCGATGCGCGGCTTGTAGTAAAACCCGTCCAAAAACGCAATTGAGGAGAGCTTTAGGAGGTTTTTGTACCCCTGATTGTTCATTGCGAGCAGGGTCAGGTGGAACGGGCGTTTCTCGCTGTGATCGAAGATTTTATTCGGGGCCATGTACGCTTCGTACCCGAGAATCGGCTTGATTCCCGCGTCGCGCGCCTTCTGATAGAATTCGAGCGCGCCGTACATATTGCCGTGGTCGGTGAGCGCCATGGCGGGCATTTCGAGCTCTTTAGCGCGTTCGATGAGCGCGTCGAGCTTGCCGATACCGTCGAGAAGGGAGTAGTGCGAGTGCGTGTGCAGATGGACGAACGGAACCGCGCCCGACGCCGTGCGTTCCCACGGCGTGCGCTGGGGTTCGTCCGAAGCGGATTCCGCTTCTTCTTCCTCCGCGGGCGCAGGCTCGCTTTCTTCCGGCTGTTCGGCCGCCGCGGTTTCTTCTTCGTCTTCTTCGAGTTCGTCTTCTTCGGGATTTTCCAGAAAACCGTCGAGTTGTTCGTCGCTCATAGCAGATTGATTTTGATTCTTTCTAAAACAGCTTATTGCGGGCGGTCGCCCTCCGTGGGAATTCAGCCTCCGCGAAATTGTACCCCAAAGAGGGGGAGATGGCAAGGAAAGCCGACTTCTTTTGACCGCCTTTTCCGGGCGGCGCGCCGGCGCTGGTATTTACGTGCGCGTCGGGGAGAGGGTTGGATTTTCAGAGCGGTCGAGTTCTGCGAAAAAAGTTATTTGTTGTTCCAGTAAAGATTGCGCGGACTGTCTATTTTGCCAACCGTCCCTAAGAATTCGATTTATCGCGCGGGTAAAGAAAGGCTCCGAACGCGCCGCGAGCGGGTTCGGAGCCTCGAATTTCCAAATCAAGAGAGAGCCGCGCGTCAGTCTTTGGGATCCGTTTCCTGAATGAACTGATGGAGCGGATCGGGCCCGTTCTCTTTTACGCTTCCCATAAAGAGCTCTTTCACATAGAGCGATTCTTCCTTTGGCGTTTCCGGGAGCTTGAAATTATCGCCTTTTTGCAAAATGACGCGCGTGTCTTGGAGGGAGCCGAGCTCTTCCGTTCCGGCGACCTGAGCGGGGAACCAGTAGCCCTCTTTTTCGTCGTCGACGAGATAGAATTCCGCCCAGCAGTGTCCCGGGACGCGCACGAGCCTTGCGGGCACCTCGATCGCGCGGCACATCGCGATAAAGAGCGCGGACATATCTTCGCAGTCTCCGTCGCGCGTTTTGAGCGCCGCCATCGCGCCGCGCATCGGCTTTTCGACCATGACTTCTTTGTACTCGATATTGTCGCGCACGTAGGCCAAAATTGCCGCGACTTTATCCCACGCGCCTTCGTAGTCTTTCGTCGTCTCTTTGGCGAGCGTGCGGACCGTTTTCGCGGTCGACTCGATGTACGGGCCGCTCTTGAGATAGCGCGTAACTTCGCGCGGGACTTTTTTGGGTATCTCGTATAGACCGGGCTCGGTCGGCGGGAGCATGGGATAGCGCGTCACTTCGAAGAGCGCGGTCGCCTGGACCGTCTGGCCGGGCTTGAGCTCGCGCATTTTAAAGACGAGCTGGCGCGCGCCCCCTTCGCGCAGATCGCGGTAATCGACCTTGGCGACGCGCGGAAATTCCTCTTCGAGCGTGCGCACCTTCTGTTCCGGGAATTCCATGGGGATGGGCGCGGTTCCGATAATATTCGAGCACGCGCCGTTGGGCCGCGCTCCGAACACCATGCCGGCGCGGTATTTGTGCGACGTCGCTTTCCCGAGAACAGGCCCGCGCTTGCCGTTTGCCGCGGCCGCGGGCTCCGACTCGCTCTTGTCGGCCGATTTCGCGCCGTTCTGCGCGGCGCGCGCGTTCGGCGTCTCGCGGACCGGCGCGGGCGTCGGTTCTTCTTCCTCTTCCGGTTCGTCGGCGATCGCCTCGGCGAGCCCGTTGGTCGCGAGCGCCTGCTCCTTCTTCGCGCGAACGCGGTCGCTTGCGCGCGCCGACGTCGCGTTCGCGTTCGACGCGGCGGACGTGCCGCGGCGCGAAATTGCGGCGCCTCGGCGCGGCGCGGGCGCGTCTTTTTCCGGTTCCTTTTCGTTCGGATCGACGTCGAACGCGTCGGCGTCTTCTTCGTCGGCCGCTTTCGGCGCCGGGGTTCCTTTTTCCGCCGCTTCGCGCATCTTGCCGAAACTGATCTGCGCGTATGCGGGCCGCGCCGGAATGAACGCCGCCGCGCAGCACAGGCACGCGCTCAGGGAAAGGGCGAGCGCGAATCGAGCCGTTTTTTTCCAGTTAGAATACATTCGAGATCTCTCTTTTGAACTTTCGAATAGGCGCCGCCGTCGGGAGGCGCTGTTTTTGAGCGCGTCTTTTCCGTTCGCTTAGAATCGTTTTCGGCGCCGCGGCCCCCTTATTTTAACATTTTCACATAATTGCGGAAAGCGCCGGTCGAACGGGCGGCGCCCGCGCGGCGCGCGGCGTGTAATATTGACGCCCGCGCGCGTTTACTGTATGATGAAACTCTATTTTCACCCGCTATTTTAGCGCTTTCCCGGCGTCCGTGTGAAAAAAGAACGCGGACGGCGGGAAGTAAGTCGAAAAATTTGGCGAAAGTAGGCGCTTTTTCCCGAATTTGCGTTATAATGCAGGGGGCGGGCCGCGCGCAAAGCCTTTCGGCTCAATTCACCGGCTCTACAGTTCAAAACAAGGTTGTTCGAAAAGGAACGTCCGAATGAAAAAATATTTGGTCGACGACACGGCGTATTACGTCAACGCGAAGGGAGCCGGGCCGATCTTGTTGTTTGCGCATGGATTTCCGTTTGACGGCCGCCTTTACGAAGAAGCGATCGACCGTCTTGCGTCGCGGTTCTACTGCGTCGTGCCCGACCTTCGCGGCTTCGGTCAGACGCCGCTGGGCTCTAACGGGCATAATTCGCTGGGCTATCCCCGCGTTAAAATGGGCCGCTTTGCCGACGATCTCGCGATTTTGGGCGCGGAAATCGCGTGCGAGCGCGGCTGCAAAGGTTCGAAGGTGTTCCTTTGCGGCCTTTCCATGGGCGGCTATATACTCCTCGAATTCGCGCGGCGCCGTCCTCAGATGCTTCAGGGTATGATTTTCTGCGACTCGAACGCGACCGCCGATCCTCCGGAAAAAGCGGCGGGGCGCGTCTATCTTGCGGAAACGATCGACTCGTTCGGCGTCCACACGCTGGCCGACAATATGATACCGAATCTCCTTTCGCCGCATACGAATAAGGAGAAAACGGAAGTCGTTTCGAAACTCCGCGAAATGATTACGAGCCAGTCTCCGCAGGGGATCGCGGCGGGCGCGCGCGGCATGTCCGTGCGGCGCAATCTGGTCGATCTTCTGCCGACGATCGACGTTCCGACGCTCGTACTCGGCGGGGAAGACGACAAACTGTCGCCGCCCGAGCTTCTCGACGGAATCGCGGCCGCTATTCCGAACGCGCAGCGCGCGACGGTCTCTAAGGCGGGGCACCTGCCGCCCCTCGAGAATCCGGAAGAGTTTGCCGACGCCATTTTGAACTGGCATTCGTCCGTCTCCTGGCCGAAGTAACCGTCTTCCCCTCAGACTGCATGGGCGGCGACGCCCTGTTTTATATTTAGAAATTGGAAAGGTTTGCACGTTGACTTCTTTCGACGCCGATAACGCTCAATTCCCTAACGGCGAAAACGACGCGCCGGAAACGCCGGCCGCTCCGGATTCGCAGCTCGAGCAGAACGCGGCCGCAAGCGCGGTCCCGAGCGACGCGCCCCAGCCCGCGGCCGTCAAGCCGGGCGCGGTCGTCCGAAAGGGCGCCCCGAAGCGCCGTCGCGCCGACGCCGCGTCTATGGCGGCGGCTCAGAAAGAGATTTCCGTCAGCGAATTCTTTGCTAAGAACCGGCATCTTCTAGGGTTCGACAATCCGCGCAAGGCGCTTCTCACGACCGTAAAAGAGGCGGTCGACAATTCGCTCGACGCGTGCGAAGAGGCCGGAATTCTGCCGAATATCTGGGTCAAGGTAACGCGCGTGGCGGAGAATCGGTTCCGCGTCTCCGTTCAGGACTGCGGGCCCGGCATCGTGCCGAAACAGATTCCTCTCATCTACGGGAAGCTGCTCTATGGCTCGAAGTTCCACCGGCTTCGCATGAGCCGCGGTCAGCAGGGGATCGGGATCAGCGCCGCGGGCATGTACGGCCTCCTCACGACGGGCAAGCCGCTGGAAGTCCTTTCGAAAACGTCGATTCGCCGCCCGACAATGTACTTTGTCGTGCGCATCGACGCGAAGACCAATAAGCCGGAAGTGCTCAACGGGTCCGGACAGGGCGAGGCGATACCCGCGAACGCCGAAGGGCGCCAGTATCTGACGGAACATGGGCTCGATTGGGAAGAAGTCGTTAGCGGAACCCGCGTTACGATCGAACTGGAAGCGAAATATCAGCGCGGGCGCGGAAGCGTCGACGAATATCTGGAACAGACCGCGCTGGCGAACCCGCACGCGACGTTCCACTATGTCGATCCCGACGGCAATACGTTCGACTACGAGGCGTCCGTCTCGCAGCTGCCCCCCGAACCGATTGAAATTCAGCCGCATCCGTACGGCGTCGAGATGGGCAAACTGCTTGAAATGACGCGCGAAACGCCCTATTCGAGCATGGTGAAATTCCTCACCGAATCGTTCTGCCGCGTCTCGCCCGCGATCGCTAAGGCGATCTGCGAAAAGGCCGGAATCGGACGCCGCGACGATCCGAAAAAGCTCGATCGCGAAGACGTCGTCAGGCTCTTTGAAGCGATCGAATCGACGCGTATCCCAGCGCCGTCGAGCGACTGCGTCGTGCCCATTGGCGAGCAGAATATCCTCGCCGGCCTGCGCAAGATTGTTCCGGGCGAATTCTTTGTCGCCGCGACGCGGCCGCCGGCAGTCTATCGCGGCAATCCGTTCCAAATTGAAGTCGGGCTTGCCTACGGGGGCGGCCCGTCGACGCAGAAGGTAACGCGCGAATCCCTTCAGGAGTATCTCGCGGAGAGCGATTCGCGTACGATCCGCCAGTTCCTCACCGCGTCGTTCGACGGAATCGGATCCGACGCGGCCGACAAGGTCATTAAAACGGCGAACATCCGTCCGCGCGTCTCGCCCGGCAAATTGAACCCGCGCGAATTTGAGAATCTGCTCAAAACGCTCCAGACACTGAATCTGTCGGAAGGCCAAACGACGACGGTCTATCGGTACGCGAACCGCGTGCCGCTCCAGTTCCAGGCGGGCGCGTGCGCCATAACGCAGACGATTATGCAGATGAACTGGCGCTCCTACGGTCTTCAGCAGTCCCGCGGTCAGCTTCCGCGCGGCCAACTCACGATCATGGCGCACTTTGCGAGCGTCTGGGCGCCGTACACGAGCGAATCGAAAGAGGCGCTCGCCGCGTATCCTGAAATCCAGAAAGAACTTAGGCTGGCTCTTCAGACGGTCGGGCGCAAACTGGGGCTCTTCCTGAAGCGCCGCGAACGCGTTAAGCAGGAAGGTTCGCGCCGCGCGGTCTTTGTGCGCTATCTGCCGGAAATTGCCGAAGCGATCGCCGAGATTAACAGCGGTTCGTTTTCCGAACGCGCTACCGTCGAACGACTTACGCAGCGCCGCGCGAACGAGGGCGCCGCTCCGATGTCGCCCGAAGAGCTCGAAGCGGAAGTCAAGCGCAGCAAGAGTAAGAACGACGTCTATATGCGGCTCCTCGCTTTAGCGAATCGCAAGACGGCGCTCGCCGACGTGCGGTACGACGACAGCGGAAACAAGATCGAAGGGGACGAGACCGACGAGCTTGAATCCGACTCCGCCGTCGTTATCGTCAAGCGGTAAAAGCGCGTTCGGAGGGGCGCAAAAAATAAAAAACGCCCCTTGCGCTATTTGAAACAAACGTTATACTACTCTCATTCTTACCCGATGGTGTAATGGCAACACTAGGGATTTTGGTTCCCTCATTCGAGGTTCGAGTCCTCGTCGGGTAGCTTAAAAAGCGTCCTTCCGCTCGTCGGTTGGGCGCTTTTTTTGCTCCAGCGTTCCGCGTTTTCTTTTTTGCGGCGCCCGTTTCTGTTCTCTTTCGACGGCGCGCGTCTATCTCTTTTCGCCGCAATAATTAACAGATAACCGTTCTAGACTTGTTTGACTCTTGAAACGGAAAGGGGTAAAATGGACGCAATGAACGCGCGCGCGTCCTGCCGGGCGACAAACGCGCCGCGTTTTCTAATCTCGCAACGTCCGGTTTCGCGCCGGATACCGTTAGTCAAACCTGAAAAGGGCGCCTTTAATGAGAAGATTACCAAACAGACTGATTTTTGCCGTTCTGTGCGCGGCGTTCGCGCTTATTCTGTCGGGGGCGCCGGACGCCGTCGGCGGCGAGCCGGAATGGACGACGTACAGCAGGCCCAAGACTAGTTTTACCATGATCGCGCACCGCGGCGCGGGCGATCTCGCTCCGGAAAATTGCATGACGTCGCTCGAACTCTCGTGGAGTATGGGCGCGACGCCGGAAGTCGACGTTCAGCAGACGAGCGACGGGCATATCGTTATGTTCCACGACGGGAATTTCAAGCGGATTCTGCCGAACGCTTCCGAAGAATTGAAGAACAAGCGCATTAAGGACTTGACGTTCGAAGAGGTTCGCCAGCTCGATATCGGTTCGTTTCGCGGAGAACAGTTCAAAGGCGAGAAGGTCGTTTCGATCGAAGAGATCGTCGAGGCGCTCAAAAAGGACAATCGCCGCCACGTCGTTATCGACGTTAAAGAGGTCGACTTAGAGAAACTCGCCAAAGCGATTTACGACGTTCGGTTCCAAGCGACGCTCACGACTTGGGACGAGGATCTGCTCGCGAAATGGGCGGAGATTTGCCCGAACGCCGACGGAACGCTCTGGATGGGGCTCGGTCAAATGACCGACGAACAGCTGGAGGCGCGCTTTAAGACGCTGCGTGAAAAGAATTTCCGCGGAATCAACCGGTTCCACCTTCATGTAACGCGCGACGCGAACGGCGAGCTCAGCCCGACGCCGGCGTTTATCCGTTCGCACGGAGACGAGCTGCGCCGCCGCGGAATCGAATTCCAAGCGATGCCATGGCCGACTCCGACCTGCCCCGGCGCGAAGACGGACAAAGCGCTCTTCCGACGCCTGCTTGAACTGGGCGCGATGGGGTTCGGCGCGGACCGGCCCGACGTCGCCTATGAAGTTCTCGACGAATATTTCGCCGCGGCGCCCGACGACTGGAACGTCGCCGATCACATAGCGCCCGACGAAATTGTCGTTATGGGTCATCGCGGCATGGGTAACGAAGCGCCTGAAGGAACGATGGAAACGTTCAAGCTCGCGTGGGCGAACGGCGTCTGTCCGGAAGCGGACGTGCGCACGACGAAAGACGGCGTTATCGTCTCGCTGCACGACGACAATTTCGCGCGGCTCCTGCCGGGCGCCCCGGACGAGATCAAAAAGAAGGGCGTTAAGGACATGACGTTCGACGAAGTAAAAGATATCGACGTCGGCGTTTACAAAGGGGAGCAGTTCAAGGGCCAGCGTATCGCGAGCCTGGCCGATATCGTCGCCGCGCTCAAAGAGGATCGCAGCCGCTATATCTTCTGCGATCTCAAAAATATCGACATGGAGCAGTTTGCGCGCGAAACGGTCGAAGTTCATCCTCAAATCTGCCTGACCGGCTGCGAATACGAACCGCTCAAACGGTGGAAGAAGCTCGCGCCGCGATCGACGACGTTAATCTGGATGCCCGTTACGTGGGACGGAACGGTCGAGAATTTGGAGGAACGGTTTAACGTTCTGCGCGACGCGAATTTCGAAGGGCTCGATTTCGTGCAGGTGCACGTGCTGCCGGAAGGGCCCGGCGAGGTCGGGCCGAGCGTCGAAACGCTTCGCCGAATCTCGAACGCGTGCCGCAAACAGGGCGTGAATTTCGAGACGTATCTGCTCAAAAACGGCGATAAAGAGTACGCGTACGAGACGCTGTTCGACGCGGGCGTCATGTCGGTCGCGACCGATTTCCCGTCGATTGCGCGCGCGGCGATCGCGAAATACTGCGAATCGAAGAAGTAATTTAACGGCGCCGTCAGACGCGGAGCGCTTCGCCAAAAGAAAAACGCGCGTGAACGGAAAGTTCGCGCGCGTTTTTTTTAATCGGATGATATCCGCCGATTTTGTCAGAGGATAATCGTCTGTTCCCGACCGGGCCCGACGGAGACGAACGCGATCGGTTTGCCAATGAGCTGCGAGACGCGTTCGAGGTACTTTTTCGCGTTTTCCGGGAGCGCGTCGTAGGTCTTGACCTGATCGATTTCTTCCTGCCATCCGGGCAGGGTTTCGTAGATCGGCTTAACGCGCGCGAGTTCGTCGACGTCGGCAGGCATGTAGTCGATCCGTTTGCCGTCGAGTTCGTACGCGACGCAGACGTTGATTTCGTCGAATCCGCTCAGGACGTCGAGGAGCATGACGGAGAGTTCGGATACGCCGCCGAGCCGGCTCGTATAGCGCACGGCGACCGCGTCAAACCAACCGCAGCGGCGCGGACGCTTGGTAACCGTGCCGTATTCGTGGCCGCGGTCGCGAATGCGCTGCCCGACGTCGTCTTTGAGTTCGGTCGGGAAGGGACCGCCGCCGACGCGGGTCGTGTACGCTTTAATAACGCCGACGACGCGCTTAATAAAGCGCGCGGGAAGCCCTGACCCGGCGATGACGCCGACGCCGGAGCTATTGCTGCTCGTAACGTACGGGAACGTGCCGTAGTCGACGTCGAGCATGGAGCCCTGAGCGCCTTCGAGCAGAATGTTCTTATCGGCGTCGACCGCGTCGAGCAGATAGGAGACGACGTCGCCGACGAACGGCTTGAGGCGCTTGGCGTATTCCGTGTATTCGGCGATGATTTCGTCGGCGTCGAGCGGCTTGACCGTGGCGCGGATTTCGTCGTTTTTGGCCATGCCCGGGAGGTAGCCGTTCTTAATCGCGACGATCTTGCGGACCTTTTCCGGGAAGTCGTCGCGGTAGAGATCGCCGATGCGCACGGCGGTCGAGCGGCCGACTTTATCGCGATAGCAGGGGCCGATGCCGCGCCCGGTCGTTCCGATCGCTTCGGTTCGTACGCCGGAATCGTTCATGAGCCGGTCTTCTTCCTTGTGCCACGGGAAGATGACGTGCGCGCGGTTGCTGATAAAGAGGTTCTTTTCGATCTCGACGCCGGATTCCCGGAGCCGCTCGATTTCGCCGAGCAGCGACGCGGGATCGATCACGACGCCGCTCGCGATACAGGATCGGACTTCCGGACGGAAAATTCCGCTCGGAATGAGAGACAGCTTGTACTTGGCGCCGCCGAAGACGACGGTGTGTCCGGCGTTCGCGCCGCCCTGATAGCGGACGACGATCTCGTTCTGAGCGGTCAAAAAGTCGACGATCTTGCCTTTCGCCTCGTCGCCCCACTGTAATCCGATAACGCATGTAGCGGCCATAATCAACCTCTTACTGTTCTAACGCGCAATTAAACCGTATTGCGCTTGCTCGGCGCGTCGTAACTCAATCCGCGCCGGATAGCCTGTCGTTCGTCCAGCCGCCGACCTGCGTTTCAATCGGCGGTTAATACATAACGACCCAAAAAACGCATTATACCATAGATAGGTCGGAATAAAAGGCCCCCGCTTAAGCTTGGCGCGCCAAAGAAAAAAGCCCCGGTTTCCGTCTTGATTCGGACGGAAACCGAGGCGCGCCGTTCTGCCGCGGAGGGCGCGGTCAGTTGGTGGAGTCCAGATACGGATCCTGCCCCATGCCGCGCTGCATCTTTTTGCGCTCTTTTTCGTAATAGAGCATCGTTTTTCGGTTGCGGTAGTTCTTCTTTTCGACCTTCTTTTGGGCGCGGTAGAAGAGTCCCTCCTTTTCCGGCATCTCTTTATCAGGCGTCGCTTCCGCCTTTTCCTTAATCTTTTTGGCCTTCTTGGGGCCGTACGCCTTTTCGAGAATCTCGTCTTCGAGGGACAGATACTGGCGGTAGGAGCCGGGGTCGCCCTGACGCCCGCAGCGCCCGCTGAGCTGCCGGTCGATACGCGCGGACTCGTGCACTTCCGTGCAGATGACGTCGAGTCCTCCGATCGCGAGCACGTCTTCCGGGAGCTTGATGTCGGTTCCGCGGCCCGCCATGTTCGTGGAGACGGTAACTTTTCCGAGCTGCCCGGCGTCGGCGACGATCTCCGCTTCCTCGGCGATGCGGTTCGCGTTGAGGACGTTGTGCTCCATTTTGCGCTCGTCCAGGAGCCGCGACAGAATTTCCGACTTGTCGATGGTGCGCGTGCCGATGAGGACGGGCCTGCCGAGCGAATGAAGTTCGGCGATCTCCTGAACGATCGCGTCCCACTTGGCGCGTTCGGTCGCAAAGACGCGGGTCGGCAATTTGACGCGCCGCGGGGGCCGGTTCGTCGGGACGGGGATTACGTGGCACTTATAGATCTTGGAGAGCTCGCGTTTTGAGGTTCGCGCGGTCCCCGTCATGCCGGCGAGATGCTCGAATCGGAGGAAGAAGTCCTGAACGGTAACGCGCGCCGCCTGTCCGGTCGCTACGGTAATCTCGACGTGCTCCTTCGCTTCGACCGCCTGATGAATCCCTTCGCGCCATTTGCGCCCTTCGCCGAGACGGCCCGTAAATTCGTCGACGATAACGATTTCGCCGTCCCGAACGACGTACTGCTGGTCGAGGTGGAATTCCCGGTCGACTTTGATCGCGCGTTTGACGTATTCGTAGATGTGATAGAGCCCGGTCGACTCCATCGCTTTGGGCTTGGGGAGCCGGCGCGCCTTCTGGCGTCCTTCGCGCGTGAGTTCTACTTCGCGCTTTTCGTGGTCGTAGGTGTAGTCTTCGTCTTCAATGAATTCGTAAATTGAGTCGGCGGCCCACTTGTACGCTTCGACTTCCTGCTTCTGCTCTTCGGTGGGGAGCGCGCTGATAATGAGCGGCGTGCTCGCTTCGTCGATGAGAATGGAGTCGGCTTCGTCGACGAGGCAGAAGTACGGCTCGGAACGTTGGGTCGGCTGTTCGTCTTTTTCGCGCTGTTCGCGGAGCATGGCGCCGAGCAGGTCCGTCTGGCCTTCGCGAATCCGGCGCAGCAGAAGCCTGTCGCGCAGAAAGTCGAATCCGAATTCCTTTGCGGTGCCGTAGGTTATGTCGCACTGGTACGCCTGCCGGCGCGAGTCGGTCTGCTGCTGCGTCTGAATAACGCCGACCTTCATGCCGAGCGCCTTATAGATCGGGCCCATGAGTTCGGCGTCGCGCGCGGCGAGGTAGTCGTTGACGGTCGCCAGGAGCGCCCCTTTGCCGGCGAGCGCGCGGAGATAGAGCGGCGCGGTCGCGGTGAGCGTCTTGCCTTCGCCCGTCTGCATTTCGACGATCGAGCGGTTGAAAATAGCGATTCCGCCGAGAATCTGAACGTCGAAGTGCCGCATATTAATCGTGCGCGCGCCCGCTTCCCGTACAAGCGCGAACGCTTCCGGCAGGAGTTTCGCGAGCGGCTCGCCGCTTCGCGCGCGGTATCGCAGCGAAAGACTGTATTTTCGCAGTTCGGAGTCGTTGAGTTTCTGAAACTTAGGCTCCAGCGCATTGACGCGTTCCAGCTCATACGACCATTTCGCCAGCCGTCCCTGCGTCGTAAAGGGAAAGCAACTGTCAAAAGCCCGTTTCGGTCCCGATGGTATAGCGCTCAAAGGAATTCTCCGCCGCCTGTGATAATGAACGTCCGTTTTCAACTTCGTCTTTCCGCTGGAATCAGCGCGCGGAAAGGCTTTAAAATCACTCTACATTTAACGATTTTTACGGTTGGCGTCAACGGCCCCGCGCGCCAAATTTGCGAATCGCGCGCGCGTTCGCGGGAAAGAAAAACGTCCGGGTTTCCCGTTCCGACGAACGAAAAATCCGGACGTTTGCGGTTGCGCGGCCGCGAGACTCGCGGCGTCAGAACCAGCCGCCGTAGGCGACGATAAAGCCCGCCACGACGACGGAGACCATGCTCATGAGCTTGATGATAATATTGAGCGACGGTCCGGTCGTGTCTTTAAAGGGGTCGCCGACGGTGTCGCCGACGACGGTCGCTTTATGGCATTCGGAATGTTTGCCGCCGAGTTCCGGATCGATATTCGCCTCGACGTACTTCTTCGCGTTGTCCCACGCGCCGCCCGCGTTCGCCATATAGACGGCGACGCAGAATCCCGTCGTGAGCGCGCCGACGAGCAGCCCGATTACGCCGGTTACCCCGAGCGTCATGCCGACGACGATCGGCATAAAGAGCCCCAGGAGGGACGGGAGAATCATCTCGCGCTGCGCCGCTTTTGTCGAAATGGCGACGGGCCGTTCGTAGTCGGGATCCGCTTTGTATTCCATAATTCCGGGTATCTCGCGGAACTGGCGGCGCACTTCTTCGACCATGCCCGCGGCCGCGCGGCCGACGGACGTCATTGTCAGCGCGCCAAAGACAAAGACGGTCATGGCGCCGAGGAAGATCCCGACGAGGACTTTCGGATTGAGCAGATTGCAGGAGTAGAAGTTCATCCAGTCGGCCATATTCGCCGTTTCGACGGACGTCATTTCCGTCTGTTCGTTCTCGTTTTCCGGTACGAACGGGCAGGCGGCGGCGACTTCCGCGGTAATGTGGGCGGGCTTGGGAGTCGGCTTGAGACTCGCCCAGTGTTTATTGGATTCTCCCCAGGTCTCTTTGGCGCCGCGGTAAATGGGCAGATTTTCGTTCGGGTTCTTGGCCTGATTCGGCATAACGAGCCACGATTTCGGGAACCATTCCCGCCCGATTTCCTCATAGGCGGCTCTTTGCGCGTCAACTTTCTCTTTGCCGGGGTAATAGACGACAAAGTTTTCGGCGACCTTGTAGTATCCGACTTGGGCTCTTTGATCGGTCTCAATGACTTTGACCGCGGAAGCTCCCCACCGTTCGAATCCGACGCGGACCTCTTCGACGTACGCCGCGAGTAGCGCGAGCGCGGTCAGCGCGGCCGACCCGATCGCGAATCCCTTGCCGGTCGCCGCCGTCGTATTGCCGAGCGAATCGAGCGCGTCGGTTCGCTGCCGCACTTCTTCCGGGAGCCTCGCCATTTCGGCGTTCCCGCCCGCGTTGTCGGCGATCGGGCCGTACGCGTCGGTCGCCAGAGTGACGCCGAGCGTCGAGAGCATGCCGACGGCGGCGATTCCGACCCCGTAGAGCCCGAGCGAGAAGGTTTGAACGTTCGTGAAATCGAAACCGGTCGTGCAGCCGAACGCGAGAATAGTCGCCACGCCGATGATAACGACCGGCGCCCAGACGCTGTACATGCCTTCCGCGATGCCCGCGATAATGACGGTCGCCGGACCCGTTTTCCCTTGGCGCGCGATCTGTTGAGTCGGCTTATATTCGTACGCGGTGCGGTATTCCGTCCATTTGCCAATGAGCCATCCGGCGAACAGGCCCGTTACGACGGAGAAGCCCGCAAAACGCGCCGTGCCGGTCAGGAGCAGCATTGAGAGAACGATCGCGATTGCGCCGATAATAACGGACGGAAGATTGACGCCTCTGCCGAGCGCTTTGAGGAGCGCGCCCTGATCCGCGTCTTCCTCGGCCCTGACGAGAAAGATTCCAAAGATCGAGAGCGCGACGCCGACCGCCGCGAGAATGAACGGCAGGAAGAGCGCGCACATCTGCGTCTTCTGATCGGCTCCGAGCGAGGAGTACGCGGCGACGCCGAGCGCGGCGGACGAGAGAATCGAGCCGCAGTACGATTCGTAAAGGTCGGCGCCCATGCCGGCGACGTCCCCTACGTTGTCGCCCACGTTGTCGGCGATCGTGGCGGGATTGCGCCGGTCGTCTTCCGGAATGCCCGCTTCGACTTTTCCGACGAGGTCGGCGCCGACGTCCGCCGCTTTCGTATAGATTCCGCCGCCGACGCGCGCGAAGAGCGCCTGAGAGGACGCGCCCATGCCGAAGCAGAGCATAACGACGGTGATTTCGGTGAGTTCCATCGTCCAGTTAAAGGCGGGGAATATCCAGTAGAGCGCGCCGAACCAAAGGACGACGTCGAGCAGGCCGAGCCCTACGACGGTAAGACCCATAACGGCGCCCGACCGGAACGCGACTTGGAGCCCGTCGTTGAGCGATTTCCGCGCGGCCGACGCCGTGCGGGAGGACGCCCAGGTCGCCGTCTTCATGCCGAACCAGCCGGCGAGACCGGAGAAGAAACCGCCCGTAAGAAACGCCCACGGAACAATCTTATTCTGCACGCCGACGCCCCAGGCCAGGAACATTAGGAGCGCCCAGATCACGAGGAAAAAGAGCGAGACGATCTTGTATTGCTGCTTCAGATACGCGTTCGCCCCTTTCCGAACGGCGGCGGCGATCTTGATCATTTCGGGCGTCCCTTCGTCGGCGGCGAGCATCGCTTTGAAGAACTTCACCGCGTAAAAGAGCGCCGCAATAGCCCCGGCGAGCGCAATCAGCCACAGGAGGCCGAAACGGGAGGTGAAGAATCCGAGCCGTTCGGCGACCTCGGGCATGACCTGAATCGCAGCCTCGGCTTCTTGGGTTACGGGCTGAGCGGCGGCCGCCGCGTCTTCTTCTGACTGAACGAAAGCGTAGACGTTTGCGCTTGACGCCAGCCCTGCGGCCAGGACGAGCGCCGATATGCAAAGCGAGAGCGCACGGAAATATTTTGTAAGAGTCGCCATGAGAAAGCCTCCAAACGAGCGTTGGCGACGTCATTTGTAGAAAAAGCGTAAAATCCGCAAAATCGAATCGCCAAAAAACTTTTTTCGGGCGGTCTTTCTCGGATTTCATCTGGCGCGGCGCGATTCAAAAAACGCCGTTGCGACAAAAAACGAAAAACGCCGCCATTATCTTCATTGTAATTGGAGCGTTTTTTTTGTCAAACGCCCGCTTTTCAGGGACGACGGTTTAACAACAGTTTGTTTATTATGGGGATACAAAGAGCTTTCCGTTTCATAGACCGAGGCGTGAAAGCTTCTAAAGACGCAATCTTTTTCAAAAAAATAGATAAAAAACGTTGTCTTTGACGGAAAATCTGAGAAGCTGCGGCAAAGTTGTTTTTAAAAAATGAGAGAAAGTTAATTGTATTATAATACTTTTTAAATCAAGAGATTTTTATGGCAAAAACCGAAACCTTCGAGCCGTTTTTTTTATCTAAAAACGTTGGGAGACTCTTTCTGAAAAATTTGTGTTTTTTTGCTGAAATTGTCTCTTTCCCCTTGCCGAAAAAAAGACGGGAATGTAAAATACAGTATGTCGGTTGGTCGTCAGACTGTGAGGTTTGAGAAATTCCAACCGAATAGCGTCGTGGAATTGCGCGTTTTAGCGTCGCGGCGCGTCGGCTTTTTGCTTGTCCTCGGTCCTGTTTTCAGGTAAACAGGCGCCGCTTTTTTTCGGTTTACGATTCGGTTTTCGAGGCTTGCAGGGCTGGCTTTTATTTGTACTTAAACGAAGGGGTTTCTCTTAATGAAAAACAACGTTTCCAAACTCTTGGCGTTTGTTTGCGTCGTCGCGATGATCGCGTGCGCCGGCTGCGGCGGGCGTTCTCAGGTATCCGGCAAGGTCGTCTTCTCCGACGGCACGCCGCTGACGTACGGCACGGTCAATTTCACGAACAACGAAGTCGCGTGCAAAGGCCAGATTGAAAAAGACGGCACGTTTAAGATGCGTACCTTCAAGCCGGGCGACGGCGTTCCCGCCGGGACCTACAAGGTCTTTATTACCGACACGCTCCAGTTCGGCGACGCGGCCGCGACTGCCACGACCGGAAACGCGGAAGACAAGAATGCCGAAAAGGTCGAATACTCCATCATCGGCAAGTCGACGAACACCGTTCCGAACGAATACTCGGTTCCCGAATTGAGCCCGTTCGAACCCGTTACCGTCAAGGGAACGATTAAGAACCTGACGCTCACGATCGAAGCCAGCGCTCCCGCCGCGGCGCCTGGAGAATGATCGCTTGACGAGACTGACTGAACCGTCGTCCGTCGGCGCGAGAGTCGATATGAAACTTTCCCGAAGTTGGCTCCTTCTGCCGTTGCTCTTTCTTGCCGCGTCTTTTGCGGGGTGCAACGGCAACGTTCACGTAACGGGCAAGGTGACCTACGCAAACGGTCAGCCGCTGACGATCGGGCAGGTTATCTTCACCGACGACTACTACATGGGTCGCAGCGACCTTGATAAGAACGGGGAATACTCGATTCACACGCTGCGCCGGAACGACGGGATTCGCAAAGGGACGTACCGCGTTTACATCGTGAGCGCGTTCCGGTTCGAAGAAACGGAAGAGATTAAAGACTCGCTCCAGAATTATCGCTTCGACAAGCCCGTGCAGCTCATCGACGACCAATACATGAATCCCTACGCTACCGGATGGGTTTTTGAGGTCAAAAAGAACTGCAAAATAGATCTTGTCGTCTATCCTCCCGGCGAAGTTCCGGAAGAGGAACGGACCGAAGAAGCGAAAATGCTGTTCGATCCCGAATACCGCAAAGAGATGCAGCGAAAGCAGGCTCTCGAACGCGGCGAAGATCCGGATCAGCCGATTCATAAGAAACGCCGGTCGGTCAATCCGAACCTTTTATAATTTTATTAGAATTCAGTAAGAGCTCCGCGATGGGGCTTGCCCCTGTCGCGAAGTGAAATTTGAAATAACGCCTTTTCGGACGGCCGTTCCGCGGCTCTAACGAACAGGTCCCGCCGCCGCGCCGTCGCGTCGTCGGTTATTTATTTATAGTTTTCCCATTCAACGAAAGGGTTGTTATGACTCATTCCGCCAAACGCTCGGGCTTCACGCTTGTCGAATTGCTCGTCGTTATCGCCATTATCGGTATCCTCATCGGCCTGCTGCTCCCCGCCGTTCAAGCGGCTCGTGAAGCGGCCCGCCGTATGCAGTGCACGAACCATCTCAAGCAGATGGGTCTTGCGATTCACAACTTCCACGACACCCGTCAGGGTATCCCGCCGGCATGCCACTCCTGGCACCGCATGACGATGTGGGCGTACCTCTATCCGTACGCTGAACATACCGTCCTTTGGGACCTCCTCAACCGTACCGACCCGGTTACCCTCGGCCAGTACTTCTGGAACACCGGCGCGACCTGGAACGGCGTTACGCTGACCGCTGAAGAAAAGAAAGGCTTCGCCGGCGTTCCGTACATGGTCTGCCCGTCCCGCCGTTCTTCTCCCGCGGCTTACGAGTACGTTGCGACTTCGACGGGCGACAACTCCGCCGGTCCTCAGTCCGACTACTGCCCGATCGCTTCGACCGACTCGAACAGCAGCCAGAGCGGCCGCGCCTCCTACGGCGGCGGCGACCGTGACTCGCACTACTACGTCCGCGTAACCCAGATCTTCACGGACAGCTGCCAGACCTACCAGAGAGGTTTCTTCCGCGGCGCCAAGATCAACGGCACGTACGAAGGCACCACGCATTCTGATCCTCGCGACACGCTCTCCCGCGTCGTCGACGGTACCTCCAACCAGATCGTCATCGGCGAAAAGCACATCCCGATCGACGGCCTGAACGTCTGCAATACGACCGCTCCGTCCACGAACAACTGGAGCCAGTGCCACGACTGCTCGTACCTCTGCGCCGCCGCGTCCACCGGTTGCGGTTACGTTTGGCGCTGCGTTGCGAACGCTTGGAACGACGCCCAGACCCCGATCAGCAACCTTGCTAACGGTATTGACGGCCCGTACGACCACCTTGCCGCGAACAACCACGCGTCCATCAACTGCGGTCTTGGAAGCTGGCACGCCTCTGGCGCGAACTTCCTCCGCGCCGACGGCTCCGTCGCGTTCATGAGCTCGACCACGACCCAGGTCATCCTTGGCCGCCTCGCGACCGTCGACGACGGCAACGCCAGCACCAACAACTGATTTTAGCGGACGCGCGCGGTTTAACAGCCTCGCGTAACGCGTGATCCGTAAAAGCGCGCGATCCCTGAACTGGGGTCGCGCGTTTTTCTTTTTTACTGCGCGATAAAAAAGCGAAATATCGAACTGTCCCCGCCACGCGGACTTTGATATAATGAAAGCCGCGGGCCGCGGAATTCGCGAAGTTTATTAACGGCTCGTGCAAGACGTTTTCCGCCGAGGAGATTGAGAGATGTTTATGAAGAGAATTCTGTGCTGTCTGTTAGCGCTTCTTTTTGCCGCGGCTTGCCGGGCGAACGCCGAGACGGTCGTTCCCGCCGCGCCCGACTCCGAAGCGATCTATCCGGATTTCGAAGTCTGGGTCGACGGCAAACCGACGCCCGTCTGGCAGTGCCGCGTGAGCGCGATTCCGTTCAACCGGATATGGCCCGGCTATCAGCGTTCGCTCGATCAGACGGAACTGGCGGGCTTTGCGACGTGGGAGACCGACGCCGCGGCGACGGAAGTCGTCGTTAAGACGACGCGCGGGGCCGACGCGCTTCAGGCGGCGGTCGTTCGTCCGCAGTCGCTTGGCGTCACGCCGAAAATCGACTCCGAGAAGAACGAGATTTCCTTTACGGTTCCCAACGGCTCGCCGGTCGTTCTTGAACTCGGCGGTTTTCACAACTGCCTTCATCTCCTCCCGTTCCCGATCTATAAGCGTCCCAAGGATTTAAACGCGCCGAATCTCCGCTATTTCGGCCCGGGCGTTCATCGGCCCGGCAGGATTGAGGTCAAGAGCGGGGACGAGATCTTTATTGACGCGGGCGCGGTCGTTTACGGCGGCGTTCACGGCCAGAACGTAGAGAACGTCAAGATTTCCGGACCGGGCATTCTCGACGCGGCGCCCTTTGAACGCGGCGAACTTGGCGGCGTATTTAGGTTTACCGACTGCAAGAATATTACAATCGACGGGATCGTCCAGCGTGATACGGACGTCTGGTCGACGACGTTTATCCGTTGCGACGACATGACGGTCCGCAATACGAAACTCGTCGGATTATGGCGGTATAACGCGGACGGAATCGACGTTTGCAACTGCGAGCGCGTTCTCGTTGAGAATTCGTTCCTGCGCACGTTCGACGACGGACTCGTCGTTAAAGGAGTCGACGGGGGCGTCGAAGGGCCTCAGAAACCGTCTAAGGACATAACGTTCCGCAAGAACGTCGTTTGGTGCGACTGGGGCCGCGCCATGGAGCTCGGGGCCGAAACGCGCGCGCCCGAATTCGCGAATATCCGATTTGAGGACAGTGATATTATCCGCACGACGCACATCGCGACAGATATCCAGCACGGCGACCGCGCGAAGATTCACGGCGTCGTTTTCGAAAATATCCGCGTCGAGTTCGACGATAAAATTCCTACGCCTATTTATCAGAACAGCGACGACCAAGTCTACGACCCGAACGCCGATCCGAATTACTGCCCGGCGCTCGCGGTAATCGTCATCAATTCGACGCACTATTCCCACGATAAGGAAAACGGAACGGTGGACGGCGTTATCTTTAAGGATATTCAGGTTTACGGAACGCGAACGCCCCCTGTTTCCCTTACCGGACTAGACGCCGATCACATGGCGAAAGACGTCCTCTTTGAGAACGTTCAGCTGGGCGGGCGCAGAATAACGTCGCCCGAAGGACTGAATCTGTCGAAGAACGCGTTTGTAGAAAACGTTCAAGTCAAGTAAGGGAAGGGCCGTTCGAGGAGCCGGTTTTGGGCGTCGCGTCCTCCGGCTCCGGAATCTTGCTCACGGTTTTGCATTAAGATAGAAAAGACAGCGTATGTCGTCAGAACCACGCCGTTCCGCGTCGGACGTTCTGTTCGCGCCGTTCGATAAATTCTGCCGGTTTCTTGGGCGGTATTTTTCCTACTTCAAGCCGACGGAACTCAACTACAGACTCTTCGACGGGGACTTTACGCCCCCGACGTCCGATCGGCGCGAGAATTTCATACCCGTCCGCCTGCCCGTAATCGTCGCGAGGCTCCTGGCGCCCTATAAGAGCGACGCGAACGAGTCGCGCAAACGTGCGGAATTTATTAAATTAGGATCCGCGCGATTCCATTACGACGTTCTCGAACTGCTCGACGATCTTCACGAGTCGTTCGCGCCGTTCGATCCGGATTCCGACGCGCTCTTTGAACCGGAGTACGGGCCCGCGGAACGCGCGGAACGCCGCGAGCGCTTTGCCACGCGTCTCAAAGACGCGCTCACGGCGAGCAACTATTTTGAGATTCCGCGTTCGGTCGTCGATCGGCTTCTGCAAATTAAACTGCCGGGCGCGCTCCCGGTCGTCGCGAAATACGACGATTTTCTCGAATACCGCATTTTCGCGCGCGGGGTCGTTCAGGAGCCGACGATCGTCCGTCCTCCGCACCGCGCGGCCGGCCGGTCTCTCACGGTACGGAGCGAGATTCTCAGCCGGGTGTGTGTGTTCGCGCGTCTAAAAGTACGCGACAAGGCGGTCTCGAAGCGCGCTAAACTGCTCAGAACGCGGCTGTTGCGCAAAAAGTCGAAAGCGGCCGCGGAGTCTTCGGAAGACGGCTATACCGAGTTTCTGGTTGTGAAATTATTCAAAAATATTTCGCTCGAAGAACTCAAGATGGTCGCGCCGAAGATCAAAATGAAGTTTCCCGTTTTCGACGGAATCAAAATCGGGGGAACGTTCGTCGCCGGAACGTCGACGTCGATAGTTAAAATCATCGTCGCGGGCGCGCTGAGCTTTACCGCGTTTCTCGCGCTTACGGCGACGTTCTGCTTCGCCATGTTCAAGAGCTTTTTGGGCTTTATTCACCGGCGGACGGCGTATCTGCAGAAGTACGCGGACAGGCTCTATTTTCATTCGCTGGCGTCGAATTTCTCCGCCGTCAATATGCTGATCACGGGCGCGGAAGAGCAGGAGATCAAAGAGTTTATTCTCGGCTATTTCTCGGCGCTTTCGCGCGGCGGTTGGTCGACCGAACGCGAGATCGACGAGACGGTCGAACGCTGGCTCAAAGAGCAGTTCGGGCTGACCGTCGACTTTGAATCGTCCGACGCGCTGCGCAAACTGCGCGACAAGCGGCTCCTCGAAGAGCGGCCCGGCGTCGGCGCGGACGGCGCGCCGCTGCTCGACGGCGCCGGGAACCGGATTTTGCAGTACCGCGTCTTGCCGCTCGACGCCGCGCTTCGCGCGTTGGACGAAGACTGGGACCGTTTTTTTGAATACAACGTTTGACGCGCGCTCGGCGCGCGTTACAATCACTTGAACGGACGTTCGCGGCGCCGCCGCGCGCGTTTGACCGTTCCGTTTTCTTGCTGTTTTGAGGCGCAACTTATGTCCAAACGTGAAATTTACCGTATTCTTGACGCCGCCGCCAATCGCGGCCGCGAGGCGCTGCGCGTCGTAGAAGACGCCGTTCGCTTTCTCGACGACAACGAGGAGCTCGCGAGCGCGCTTAAAGAGGCTCGGCATCGGTTTGCCGCGGCCGCCGATCGGCTCGATCGCGGCGAACGGCTGCTCGCGCGCGACACGGTCGGCGACGTCGGCGCGGCGCTCGAAACGGAAGACGAATACCGCCGCGCGTCGCTTGTCGATATTTTGACCGCGAATTTCGCGCGTCTTCAGGAGTCGGCGCGCAGTCTGGAAGAATTCTCCAAGATAGTCGCGCCGGAATTGGCCCGGGAATGGGAACAAATTCGGTACGAGTCGTACACGCTCGAGAAACTCGCGTACGAAGCGGCGACGCGCCACGAATCGAACGCCGCCGAGGAGCCCGCGCCTGAAACCGCCGCCGCGCCCGACGTCCCGAACGCCGCGCCCGACGTTCCGCAAGAGCGGGAGGAAGCGCAGGAGGAAGAACCGGTTGAGGAACCGCAACCGTCGGCGCCGCCGCGCGTTAGCGAACAGCCGTCGAGCGCGGACGCCCGCGAACAGGCTTCGAACGGGGATCCAAACGCCTTTCCCGATTTCTTCGGATACGGGGGCGGAGAAAGCTTAACGCCGCGCGCGATCCGCCGCGAACGGCTCGCGAAGTCGGCGCTGTGCGCGTACGTCGACCGGCCCCTTTCCGACGCCGACGCCGCGACCCTGTTCCAAGTCAAAGTCGACATGTTCCAGATCGTCTTTGACTCGAGCCGTCAGTCGGAATCGGCGGAGACGGCGCAGCTCTTTCTGAGTCAGTATTTCGGCGCGTTTCCGAGCGAGACGAACGTCATGCGCCGGCCGCTGCTCCTCTCGCGCGGATTTGCCGTCTGGGGCGCGGCGTTCGACGGGGGAGTCGCGCTCGAACAGAATTACCGCGAGATTCGCGAGGAGATTGGCGACGACTTGATT
>CADACS010000006.1 GCA_902786505.1 uncultured Planctomycetota bacterium
GCCCCACACGTCCAAATAGCCGAGCCACTCGGGCACGTAGACCCACGTGCTCGAGTAAATTGGAATCTTGGGATCGACCTCGTGAATCATATCGCACAGCGCCTTCATCTGCTCGATAATCTCCGGCTTGCCGTAGAACGGCTCGTCCGATATGTACAGAACGAGCTTATCCGCCCAGCCTTTCTCTTTAACGTGGTCCCAGAAGAGCTTGAGCTTCGCCTGATACGCGCGTTTGTATTCCGGACGCAGCCGCGAACGGTCCGCGCCTTCGTAAGGCCACTCGCCGGGATAGGGCGCCTCGCCGTCGACCGTCTTGGGGGGAACGCCCCAGCCGAAAAGATAGAATTCGCCCGGAAAATACGCCGCTTTGCCGCCGAGCTCGTCGAAATACCGGCTCGCGTCCGCGTCGTACTCCGTCCAATCGGCCGACGCGGTTCCGGTCGCTTTATTGTAGCTGAATTTCGGCGCGGCGACCGGATTATCCGGGTTCAGTTTCCGCTCTAAAAGCTTCTCCTCAATCTTGCGCAGTTTCTCTTCGCGCGAGCCCTCGCCGAAATAGTCGTGAGAAATACGCGCGTCGTAGATCGCGGCCACTTTCGTTTCCGGCGCGGTAAAGTTCAGAACCTCGACGAAATACGGAACGTCAAGCGACGCTCCGTCCTCGCCGCGCAGCGTCAGCGCGCCTTCGTAGACGCCCGGCTTCGTATCGGGCGACGTCCGGAACCGCAGCCAAAGAGCGCGCGTCTCGTTCGCGGCAAGCGCAAACTCGCCCTTAAACCCGTCGGCCGCAAGCTTTTGTGAATCGTTCCACAGCGTCCTGTCGCCCCACGTCTTTTCCGCGTCGAACGCGCCGCGCGCAGCCTCCGGCGCCGTCGCGACAGGAATCAGCGGGTCGGGCCAATATCCGATCCAGCCGTCGCACGCCGGCGAGCCCCCTTTCGGGAATTTCCGAGTCGTCTCGCGGACGTCCGAATGATAGTAGTTCGTCGGATAATCGACGAGCACGTTCCCTACGGCAAAGACGTCCGGCGCCGCGAGACGGGCCCTTCCGCCTTTGAGCGCCGGCGCGGGCGCGGCGACGCGGTATCGCGCGGCTTTCGACAGACGGAACGCCAGCTGAAGCGTCTCCTCTTCCCCGAGCGCGAGCGCGCAGGAGGCGCGGCCCCCTCCTCTCGAAACGTCCGAGGCCGACGGCGAAAACGTCGTGTTCGTAAAGACTTTCGCGACCGCCGGAACCTGAAACACGCCGTTTTGCCCGCCGAAATATTCGTCCGGTTCCGCCTCGTCGAGCGGCGAGAAAAAGACGTTGTCGTACAGCGAAACGCCGTGCGTCTCGTTCGTGAGGTGCACTTCCGCGAACGCGGCGCCCGGCGGAGAACGCAAAATGGAGCATTTCACCGTCCAGGGCGTCTTGCCCGATACCGGCTTGCCGAGCGACGCAAAGCCCGGCTCGCAAAGGGTTCCGTCCTCATGACGCCAATGGATATGCAGATCGTAGCTCCCTTCCTCGGAGTCGGTCGAGACCGCGTACCCGACGCAATATTTCCGATTCGGCTGAACGTTGACTTTGCGCCGGCAGCCACGCCATCTAAGGGGCGCGTTCGGCCCGATCTCCACGCGGAGCGATTTCGAGCCGAGCGGCGCAAGACCCGTATTGACAATCGAATAGCTCACGCCCGGTTCCGGCGGATCGCCCGTCCACTTGATTCCCGTCTCATTGTCGGGCTCGTCGAGCGTCTCGGGATCGATCTGCTCGAAATCGCCGCCGACTATCAAGTTGCGGTCCGCCAAAAAGGAAGGGATCGGCGCGAGCGCCTCGGATCCGTCCGACTCGCCGCTCGACGCCTGCTGCAGCGTGCCGGGGAACGCGAAGCTGGCCGCGCCCGGCTTCGAACGGTTCGACGCGCCAACCTTCGCGCTTGGCGCGGCGTCTTTTTCGACTACGACGAAATAGTTGCGCACGTTCGGAACGACGTCCGCGCTGAAGTACGCCGCGGAATCGAAGATCTCTTTTTTCACGGGCTTAGCGTGCAAATCGAGAATTTCAAAACCGTCTTCGTCGAGGGTTCGGCCCCACTGCGTCGCGAATTTGAGCAGGTCGAGCCGAATGAGCCGCGCGCGTTCGCCCGGGCCCGCGTCGACGCGTACCGTCGCAAAGCGCAGACCTTCCGGCAGTCCGAGTTTCGCGGCGTCAAAGACGGGCGCGCCGTCCGACGCGGCGGGATCGTTCGTCGGATACGCGGAGAGCGGAATCGCGAGCTTCTGTTCCGGCTCGACGCGGACGCAATCGGCCGTTTCGCCGCCCGAACCGGGCCCGTCGAGGCGCTCGAGCGACGCGTCGTCGAACCACGCGGTCCCCGTTCCGTAAAGCGCCGTGCCAAAGGAAATAATATTCGCCGTTTCCGGCGCGGTAAATTCCGTCGAAACGGCCGTCCAGTCGAAATCGGATTTTCCTACTTCAATAAGAGGCGCGCGCTGCATCGGATTCTCGCGGGAGCCGACGTGAAGATACCAGCCGACCCGTCCCTTAACGCCGCGCCCGCGGACTTTACCGGAAAAGCGGTACTTCGCGCCAGGCTCGATCGCGACTTCCAGCTGCCGAGCCGCGATCCACGACTCCTTGCTCCCGTCGGGTACGTCGCACCGAACGCATTTCGCGCCCGACGCCGGCTCGTCGTCGGTCCACGTCAAAGTTCCGTCTGAAGAGCTCAGGTCGAAAACCCAGCCCGCGGGCGACGCGCCCTCGCCCTGCTCGAACCCCATATTTGTCGGCGATTTCCGAAAGCTGTTCAGGCGGTCGAAGTTCGGATACGCGCGGTCGTTGCCCGCAAAGACGTAATACCGCGTCTCCTCTCCGGCGGGAACGTTCGCGGGCAGCGTCAGCGTACAGCCGGCCCCGATCGGGCCCCTGTCGACAAACGTTCCGTCGGATCGAACGATATTAAAGAGGAATTCGACGCCCGATTCGTCGGCGACGCGGATCGACTCCGCGCGCTCGTTCGCAAACGGAAGCGCGTTCTTCGCGCCAGCGGGCCCGATCGCGATCGCGACGGGATAATCTTTAAATTCCTTCGACGTCTTATTTTGAATCACAACCGGCGCGACGCGCGTCCAGTCGCCGCCCCCCGACCGGCAGAGCGTGTCCGCTATACTGGAGACGTCGGCGCACGGCGCGGCGGCCGCGCAAAGGGCCGCGACGCAAACGAACGCGGATAGCAGCGTAGAAGTTAAGCGCATATCTTGTCCTCAATTTCAGAAAAGGCGCCCCGATCTTCTCGCGTTAAGGCGGGGCGCGGTATTCGGCCAAACGTCGAAAGGAAAACGCGTTGGGCGGCGGAATACGGCGGCGCGCCCTTTATTTCGGTTTAACGAAGCTCGGGACGGGCCGCGGATCGACGCTTGGCCCGTCGATCGCGATCGTACCGTCGCCGTTGATAATCATCTTGTCGATAAAGAGCTTGCGGTCGTTCGTATCGGTGCGCGCGTGATAGACGTAATACGCCTCCGAGCGGTCCGGCGAGAAGAAGATATTCCCGTGGCCGACGCCGCGCACCGTTCCGCCGTTTTGCGTGTTCTTCTCCAAAATGGGATTGTTCGCCGCTTTCGTATAGGGGCCGAGCGGTTTCTTCGCCGTCGCGTACCCGACCGCGTACCAGTCGCCGCCGAAGAAATTCGCGGAATACGCGATATAGTACGTGTCGCCAAGTTTAAAGAGCGCCGTCCCTTCCGTCCAGCGGCGGTTGACTTCGCCCGCGGTTACCGACCGGCTCTCCCATTCGGACTGCTTGTCGTCGAGCTTAACGGGCGGGCGAATGAGGAGCGTCGGCTCCCCGACGACTCCGGAGAAGTCCTTTTTGAGTTCGATTCCGTACGCCCAGCTCTCTTCGATCTCGTCGTATTTCTTTTCGCGGCGGCACTTTTCCGCGAGTTCCGATTCGACCGCGTGCTGATAGCAGCAGCGCGAGAACGTCAGATAGGGCGTTCCGTCGTCGTCAATAAAGAGATTCGCGTCGATAATCGGCCACCCGGGATCGAAAATCGGCTCGTCTTTGAGCAGCTTGAACGGCCCGCGGGGAGAATCCGCAACCGCGACGCCGATATTGAATTTCTCGGCCTGCGTCCACGGGTACGGGGCGTTCTGCGCGCTGAAAAAGAGATAATATTTCCCGTCGATTTCATATCCCTCGGGCGCCCAAAACGCGTCGCGAGCCCACGTTCCTTTCGCGTCGAAAACGAGCCCTTCGTCCTGCCAGGACGTAAAATCGCGCGTCGAACGCGCCTCGAACCCGCGGACGTTCCCGCTCTCGGAAGTATAATAGAGCCAGTATCTTCCGTCGTACTCGACGACCTCGCCCGTCGGCTTGCGCAAAATGGACGGATCGGCCGCGTTCCCTTGCGGATTGCGATACGTAAGCCGGGGCGAATCTGCGCCCGACGCCGCCGTAAGCCGACCGCCAAACGCGGCAAGCGCCGCGCCGCCCAATATACAACGCTGAAATTCTCTTCGATTCATTGCGTACCTCCGGGAAATCTCTAATCTAAAAACATCGGGCCAAGTTCGCTAGTCGACTACGCCCGCGCGCGATATTATAACTCAAACCAACGAAGAAAGCAAAGAAGCGAAACGTTGAGCGCTGACGTCCTGAAAAAACGTGGAACAACTAAAAAACACTACAAACGTATGATTTCTTCGTATATACGACGCTACGCAAAAACAGTCTATATACAAGCCTTAAATTATAAACAGCCGTTTAGTAATAGTAGAAAACACTACAAGAAATACCGCGCTGTAAAAATCAAACGCTAGACAAGGCGTCGCAAGAAAACCGTGCCTGACGCCCACACGGCGCACACGCCGTTCCGCGGCGTAAGACCGAGCCCGCGCTCCACAACGGGGAGCGCCCAGCCGGAGGAAACCTCCGGTTCCGCCGCGAACGCGGCGCAAAAACCGAATCAGACGACGCTCAAATCCCCAAAAACGGGCGGATTCTTGTAGTAAACGTCTCCTTTTTACATACTATAGGGTGAAAGGAGACTTTACAATGTCCGGAACTGATTTAATTTTGATGGCTCTTGTAGCTATTTTCCTGGGATCTTATATTTCGTTGCTTCTTTGGGGGGACTCCGTGTATGAACAATACGTACACAATTTTTACTTCCCCGAGGACAAAGAAGTAAACAAGCAAGATGAAACAGACAATCAGAAGGAAGAATGAGTAAATTTTTATCGACTGGCGAATCCTTTACCGTTTCTACGTCTGAGCTCGAAAGTAAAATTGACGCGGCGACTGGAAAGTTTATCAAGAGCCTTTCCAAGTCACAAAAGGCTCTTGGTATGTCGATCGACACAATGGGACGTTACGTCAACGCGCAAGGAAAATGCGTTGAAGGATTAACTCAGGCACAGATAAAGCTTGGCCAGTATGTTGACGAAGAAGGGAAAGTACGGACTGAAAACGGCGGATTCGTCGCCGATCTTACCAAAATTGAGCAGGCCCTTGGGTTCTACGCGTCGGAGTATGGGAACCGTCTTTAACGCTCAACATGAATAATCTAAACCGACAAGCCAAATAAAAAAGGGCTCTGACGCAAATCCGTCAAAGCCCCTTATGCACGCCTGAAGGGATTCGAACCCCCAACCCTCGGTTCCGAAGACCGATGCGCTATCCAATTGAGCCACAGGCGCGACTTCGCCGAACTCTCAGCGAGTTCAACGACGTTTTCATTATAGGCGCTATTTCGCTTCCCGCAAGAGGAATCGCCCGAAAAACTCCTTTTTCTCTTTTCTCCGAGCGCGCTTTCCGGCGCCGTCAGCTCGCCTGCGCGGTCGGCTGATACGCCTCTTCAAAATCCAAATTCACCAGATCGAACGGCGTCTCGTTTTCGCGGAAGGAAACTCTAATATCGCCGAACGCGGTCTCCTGCTCCACGTACGCGTAGCCGTGGCGCGCAAGCTCCAGAATCGCCAGAAAGACGCCGACGAGCGTCGATTTGCGGTCGGCGCCGTCGAAGAGCGTCGTAAACCGAACCGTGCGTTCGCGTTTGAGACGGCGGTAGAGCCGCTCTATGTGGACCGAAAGGGGCGTGTCCTCGCGCTTCATCGCATGCCGGAAGACCGGCGCTTTTTCGCGCAGAATCCGCCCGAACGCGCCGACAAGATCCCACAGCTCGACGTTCTGAATCGGCTCTTCGGCGACGTTGCGCGAGCGGACCGGCGCGTCGTTGGCCAATCTCGGGAACCGGCGCTGCCAGAGCCGGCCCCGCTCTTCCAGAAGTCCGGCGTTCTCGCAGAATTTCCGATACGCAAGCAGCTGAACGACGAGATCTTTGCGCGGATCCTCGATCTCTTCCGACGGATTCTCCTCTTCGTTCGGAAGCGCCTGAAACGACTTAATCTCAATGAGCGAGCTCGCGAGCGTGAGGAAATCCCCGATCGTTTCGAGATTCAGTTCCTTCAGCGTGTCGATAAAGAGCAGAAACTGATCGGTTACTTCCGCGAGCGCGACGTCGAATATATTCAGCTCGCGCTTGCGAACGAGGTATAACAGCAGGTCAAGCGGCCCGCAAAAAGCGTCCAGTTTAACGGAAAACATCGCCGTTCTCCAATGATTTCTATCTTAGTCTGCGCGGCGCTATTCGTCGAACGCGCTGAATTCAAACGGCCGCGCCTGCACGAGAACGCGTTCCGTCGGCTCGGGCGCGTCAAAGCGCCGGGAAGCCGCGTCGAGCGCGCGGCCAAGCGCGTCGGCGGCCGCTAACGCGGAAAACGCTTCCTGCGCTCGCGGGTCAAACTCGGCGCCGCGGTTCGTCCCCGCGCGTTCCGCCGCGCCTAATTCGACTTGCGCGTTCCGCCGCGCGGCGACCCGTCGCGCGCGGCCCGCCTTCGAAAGTAAGGCCGGCTCGCGCGAAGGTTTCGAAAAGTAGTAATACAAAGCGGTCAACGCCCCGGTTCCACCCAGAGACGTCGCGCAAAGCGATAAGATCAAAAGCGCTTGCATTTCTGTCGCGATTATTGCTCTAACAGGGAATCTTACGCAACGGCCAGACGGCCGACTGCGTAAAAAACGCAAACTTTAACGGTCTCCGGCATCATAGCGATTTCCTAAAATCCGCGCAATAAGTCTTTGCCCAAAAAGCGCGGCCGAAGCCGCGCCGGCCGCTCCCCCAGAAGCTCCGGTCGGCAAAACGCCGAAGCGCGCCTGCGCTAAGTTAAAATATTTCTTAATAAAACGCGCGTTTTTCTTGACAAAGTCCATTCCCGCATGATACAATTCACAAAACCGCCGAAAACAGGCGCTTTTATCAGCGGCGGGGCGAAGCGGCCGCGAAGCTGCTTGTTAATCGGCGGCAACCCTGCAAAGGAGACTGTCTATGACGCTATCTCATCACTCTTCTCACACGGGAAAACGGCGCGGCTTCACCCTCGTCGAACTTCTCGTCGTTATCGCCATCATAGGGATTTTAATCGGTCTCCTCTTGCCGGCGGTACAGGCGGCGCGCGAAGCGGCCAGACGTATGGAATGCTCCAACAAAATGAAGCAGCTTGGGCTTGCCGTACTCAACTACGCGGATATTAACAAGGTCTTGCCGGCGGGCGCGGTTATGCGCAATACGGGCGACTCGACCGCCAGTCTGTGGCGCTGGTTCTCAATGTGGGGCGTGTCTCTTCTGCCCTTCCTTGAACAGCAGCAGGCCTTCAATATGTACTTTGGCGCGGCGGGGCTCGCAAACGAAACGAAAGGCTCGGTAAACTCGTCGAATCAAGGCCTTAATAAGACGCTTGCGCGGCTGCGCATGCCGATTTACGAATGCCCGAGCGATCCGGGCTCCGGCCAGCAGATGATTCCGTCGACCGACGACGGGCACAGCAACTACACGAAATTCGAGGTTTACGCGACTTCGTACCGCGCCGTCGGGGGCGCGAATACGGGCGGGACATGGTGGTGGGACGACAACGGCGCGTCGAACCGCCAAAATCTGCGCGGCGCGATCCATACGGTTCATCTGGGAACCGTTAGAGGCGCCGACGGCGTTACTTACGCGCTGAAATTCGACACGCTCTCGGCGCTCACCGACGGAACGTCCAATACGGCGATCTTTACGGAACATCACCTTCCGCGCGAAATGCCGCGCCGAACGACGTTCTGGTCCGGCGTCGCCGCGAATCACATCTATACGTGCAGTCCGAAAGCGGCGACGCTCAAATCGCACCAATGGCAGCTGTGTATCGACACGTGCGGCCTTGCGTCTCCGCAGAGCACGTACTTCTGCGGCCGTTCTTCGGGCGCGTACCATTCGGGCGGTATGAACGTAACCTTCGGCGACGGCTCGGTCCGTTTCATTTCCGAAACGATCAACGTCGGGACGGGCTGGATCGGCTCGGGAAATCCGCCGTTCAATATTGGCGTCTGGGGCAATCTTTGCGCTATTGCCGACGGTCAGGCGGTTCAGACGCCGTAACGGCCTTCCACTCGCAGAAAACAAGGAGAACGACAGCATCATGACGTTTTTCAATAGAAAGAGACGCGCGCTCCTCGGCGCGCTCGCGACGCTCCTATTGGCCGCGTTTTGCGTTGGATGCGGGCCGCAAACGGTCGGCGTGTCCGGCAAGATCGTCGTCGACGGAGTCCCGGCAAAGGATATTCGGGTCGTCTTTCAGTCGGCGTCCAGCGAAGCGACCGTGCCGCCCGTCGCCATCGGTCTAACGGACGAGAACGGAGAATACGCGCTCGAACTCGCCGAGAAGAAAAAGAAAGGGGCCGTGCCCGGACCCTACGTCGTCTATTTGACGTGGCGCGATCCCGACGCGGAAGAGAATCCGATCGAAGGACAAACCGTCGCTAAGGAACCGCCCTATAAACTGCCGCCCCGCGCCAATAGCGGGGAATTGCGCTTCGACGTGCCCCCAAAAGGAACGAAAGAAGCGAACTTTGAGTTCGATTCCAGTAAGGAGACGGCGCCCGCCGTGATCGGCGTCTAGCGCCCGCGCTCTTGAAGAAGCGAATTACGGAAACGTCCCGGTGCGCCAAGCGTGTCGGGGCGTTTTTTTGCAGCGCGCCCTTTTCAGACTTCTTAAATCCGCGTAAAAGTTCCGCGAAACGTTCAACTCGGCGGGAAAATCGGGTATAATCTACGCGTTCGCGGCCGTCGACGGCGGCGGTTGGCGAACGGCCGTCCTCCTCGCAATAAGAAACGGTTTCTAATGAGAATACAATCTGTTCTGGCGTTTCTTCTTTCTCTTGCGCTCGCCGCAGCGGCGCGCGCTTCGGACCCGGTAATCGACGCTAATTTCCCCGGCGGAAACGTCGTCGTCGACTCCGTTTCGCCCGACGGGCTCGTCAAACTGCGGCCCGACCTGCGGGATACGCGCGGCGACTGGTTCTATACGGCGTTTCGCGTGCGCGGCGCGCAAGGGCGGACGCTGCGGTTCGAGTTCGACGCGCCCAATCGCGTCGGCGCGCGCGGTCCTGCGGTAAGTTCAGACGGCGGCGCGACCTGGCGCTGGCTCTCCCCGACGCCCGACGCCGATTCCCAGCGGTTCGAATACGCGTTCGGCGAAAATGAAACGGAAGTCTTTTTCGCGCTCTCGCCGCTCTATACCGGCGCGAACTGGGATAAGTTTATCGCGAAATATCAAGGACGGGAAGGATTTACGCCCTTTGCGCTGTGCAAGGCGCGGGACGGATCCGACGTTCGCGCGCTCGCGATCGCGCCGACCGGCGCCGCCGCGAAATACGGCGTTACGCTCACCGCGCGCCATCACGCGTGCGAAGCAATGGCAAGCTTTCTGCTCGAAGGACTGATCGACGAGATTATGTCCGACGGCCCGGCCGGACGAACGCTCCGCGAAAAGTGCGAGTTTTTCGTCGTTCCGTTCGTCGACGCGCCCGGCGTCGAGGCGGGCGATCAGGGGAAAAACCGCGAGCCGCACGACCATAACCGCGATTACGCTCAGGCGATCTATCCGTCGGTTCGCGAGCTGAAACGCTATACCGCCGAACGGTTCGCCGACAAACGGGTCGTCTTTATGGACTGGCACTGCCCGTGGATTCGCGGCGGCAAATACAACGAAAATATCTACTCGCCCGAAACGGCAAACGAGGGCATGACGAAGCTTCTGAGCCAATATTCCGCGTATCTGGAAGAGGCGCAGTCGGGCAAGGCGCTCCCTTACCTCGCGTCGAACAATCTCCCGTTCGGCAAAGAATGGAACACCGCGTCGAACTACGAACGCGCCGAGGGCGAGCCGGTTACGCTCTCGTCGAAGCATTGGGCGGAGACGCTCCCGAATATCTTCTTCTCGTGCGGATTTGAACTGCCGTACGCCAACGCGGGGGGCGCCGAAGTCACGCCCGACTCCGCGCGCGAATTCGGGCGGTCCGCCGCGCAGGCGCTCGCGAAACTGCTCGACGCAACCGAAAAGCAGGCGAATAAGCTCGATACGTCGCGCTCGTTCGGCGGAATTAAGCCCGCGCTCGCCTACTTTAACGACGAAAACGAATGCGGAACCGGCGCGGTCGTTCCGTGGGCCGATCGGCTCTGGTTCATAACCTACGGCCCGCACCTTCCGAACGGCTCGTCCGATAAGCTCTATGAGCTCGACGCGGATTTCAATCTGACCGTTCGGCCCGAAAGCGTCGGAGGAACAAACGCCAACCGCATGATTCACCGCGAATCGAATCAGCTCTTTATCGGAAATCACGTTATCGACGCCCAGCGCAACGTGCGAACAATCCCCCACAAACAGATGTTCGGACGGGAAACGGCGGTCGCGCGCTGTCTGACCGACCCGGATAATAAAGTCTACTTCCTCACGATGGAGGAAGGGCTATACGAAGTCGACGTCCATTCTCTGCAGGCGCGCGAAATCTATACCGACGGGAACCGCGCGCGCAAGCCGGAAGACGACGTTCTGCCCGGCTATCACGGCAAAGGAGGCTATACGGCGCAGGGGCGCGTCGTCTATACGAACAACGGCGAGCAGTCCCAGGAAGCCCAGAGGGATCCGACCGTTCCGTCCGGATGCCTCGCCGAATGGTTCGGCGAAGAGAAAGGCTGGCATGTCGTGCGCCGCAATCAGTTTACCGAAGCGACCGGTCCGGACGGTATTTACGGCGGCAAGACGGGAAACGAGGTCCTCTGGTCGCTCGGATGGGACGTTAAATCGGTTCTGCTCTATGTTCTGCAGGACGGCGAATGGCGCGCGTTCCGGCTCCCGAAAGCGTCGCACTGCTACGACGGCGCGCACGGATGGAACACCGAATGGCCCCGTATTCGCAAAATAAACGACGAGAAAGACTTCCTCGCGACGATGCACGGCCAGTTCTGGCGCTTTCCGCGCGATTTCAGCGCGACGAACGCCGCGGGTATTCGGCCCCGCTCGACCTACCTGAAAGTAATTGGCGATTTCGCGTACTGGAACGGCTCGGTCGTTTTCGGCTGCGACGATTCCGCGAAAAGCGAATTCCTCAATAAGAGCCCCTTTAAGTCCGGAACCGCCGGGCCGGGCAAGTCGAATTCCAACTTGTGGTTCGTCGACCCCGACGCGCTCGACGGATTCGGGCCGTCGCTCGGCCGCGGCGCGGTATGGCTGCGCGAAAACGTCGCCGCGAACGCGCCGTCCGATCCGTATCTCTTTGCGGGCTACGACCGTAAATCGGCGTCGTACGCGTTCGAATACGCTGGAGACGCGGCCGGCGAAGTCGTTCTGGAGGGGGATCGCGACGGCTCGGGAACGTGGGAACGAATCGTCGCGATTCCCGTCCGCGAACGCGATAATTCCGGCTGGCTCGATCTCGACGTCGCAACTCAGGATTCCTTTGAGTGGATTCGCGTTTCCTCGACCGTTCCGCTCCAAAACGCGACGTTCTTCTTCCATTACAAAGACGCGGACGAACGCGCCGCGGCCCCGAGCGCTATTTTCGGCGGAATCGCGCGGCCGGAAAACGCCGACCGGTTCCTCGGCGCCCGGCTGTGGGCGCGCGCCGACAACCGCCGGCTCGCCGTCGTTTCGGAGATCGTTGAAAATGGGGAAGTGGCGGAAGAGCGATATTACGAGCTGACCGAAGACGCGCGCTTAGAACGCGTTCCGTGCCGGTTCGAAGGGGGCGAACCGGGAACTATCTCGCGCGTTAAAGACATGGTCGCGCCCAAAGAGATCGATCCGGACGTCTGTACGGTCGACGCGATGAGCGTTCTCGTTCGTTACGGCGGTAAGAGATGGCGGCTCCCGATTGGATCCGAAGCCGCCGCGCGCATGACCCCGCCGCTAATCTGCCGGCTCGATCGCGAAGTCGCTACCGAACGCGACCTGTTCCATTGCGCCGGAACGTTTTACGAACTCCCCGCGGAGAACGCGGGCGGACTCCCTAAAATCAGGCCGATCGCGACCGACGGCGCCCTGATTGCCGACTACGCCTCTTATCGCGGCATGCTCGTCCTTTCCGGGCTTCTTCCCGACGCGGCGTCCGATTCCGACCGCGTCGTGCGTTCGGACGACGGCAAGTGCGCGCTCTGGCTCGGCGCCGTCGACGACCTCTGGTCGTTCGGCAAGCCGGTCGGACGCGGCGCCGTATGGCAGAATACCGCCGTTCATGCGGGCGAGGCGTCCGATCCGATGCTCGCGACCGGATTCGACCGCAAAACGCTCATACTGGAGAATCGCTCGGACAAGCCGGTCGACGTCGCGCTCGAAGCGGACTTTACCTGCGACGGAGAATGGCGCGAGGTTCTGCGCGTGCAAGTTCCGCCGGGCATGAAGTTCGAACGCGTGTCGCTGCCCGACGCGCTTCAGGCGTACTGGTTCCGAACCGTCGCGCTCGGCGACGCGACGCTCTCCGCGACGTTCGTCTACGAGTAGTCCGCGAATAAAAAAGGCGCCGGAACGAATTCTCTCCGTTCCGGCGCCGCGTTGACGCGTAAAAAACCGCGCAATCTTCTCTTACTCTTGGCAGCCGTGCTTTTCGCCGCACCCGCACCCGCAGCCGCAGCCATGGCCGTGCTCGCAATCGGGCGAAACGTACTCGACGACGATCTTCGAATGAAGTCCTCCCCGGGGAGTAAAGTCGGCGGTTACGCGCATAAAGCGCGGCTTCAGAACGCCCGTAAGATCGTCGAGAATCTGATTCGTAAGCCGTTCGTAAAAGACCCCTTCGTTGCGGTACGCTTGGAGATAGAACTTCAGGCTTTTGAGCTCGACGCAAAGCTTGTCCGCGATATATTCGAACGTGATCGTGCCGTAGTCCGGCTGCCCCGTCTTAGGACAAAGGGACGTAAACTCTGGGCATACGTGCGTTATGAGATAGTCGCGGCCCGGATACGGATTGTCGAAGCATTCCAGAATATCGGGCGTCGGTTTCTTGGCGATGACGTCTGGCATTTTTTTACTCTTTCTGTATAGTCGGTCTAATTGAAACGCGCGCGTTTCAGTCTCTCATACGCATAACTTCTTCGGCAAAGGCAAGATAATCTTCCGCGCCGTTCGACTTCGGATCGTAGTCGAAGATCGATTTTCCATAGCTCGGCGCTTCGGCGAGCCGCACGTTGCGCCTGATATTCGTTTCGAACACTTTGACGTCGCGCCACGCTTTCGGACGTCCTTCGTGTTCGCTGAAAAACGCCTCGACGTCCTGCTTGACGTCGTTCGAAAGGGTCGTGCGCTCGAACATGCACAGTACGACGCCGGAAACGCAAAGCTGCGGATTCAGACGGCGCGAGACAAGATCGATCGTCTGCAGAAGTTTGCTCAGGCCGTGCAGCGCCAGGAAATGCGGCTGCAGCGGAATAAAGACCTCTTCCACGGCCGCGAGCGCGTTGAGCGTGAGAACGCCGAGCGACGGCGGGCAGTCGACGACGATATAATCGAACTCCATCGAGTCGTTGGCGATCTTGTCGCGAAGTATGAGCTCGCGCCCAACGACGCTCGCAAGCTCAAAGTCGGCGGCGGCGAGATCAAGGTGCGCGGGAACGAGCCAAAGATTTTCGGCGGCTTCTTTCCGGACGTTCGCGAGCGTCTCGTTATTAATGAGAACGTCGTAGACCGAAGGGAATTCCTTTTCGAAAGTCAGGCCGAGGTGCAGCGACGCGTGCGCCTGAGGATCAAGGTCGATAAGCATGACCTTCTTTCCGCGCGCCGCAAGCGCCGAGCTGAGATTGACGGAAGTCGTCGTCTTGCCGACGCCCCCTTTTTGATTCATTACCGCAATCGTGCGCATATCTTCTCCAAACTGTGTCTAAACGCGGCCCGGCCGGCGGGGCCGCACGGCGGCGAGATCGGTCGAGTTCGCTCGGGGAAGTATAATAGAAAGGGCCAAACGGCGCAAGACGAAGGCGGCGATTTTTTAGCTGATTCCGCGCCGCGGCGCGACGGCAGTCACGGATTAAATTCGGGATCTTTAGGAAGTGCGCTAAACATAGCTTTCGCGTTCTGCATTGCCAAAGCTGCGCGGCTGGCGCCTTGCGGATTGCGTTGGCCCGTGATACAGACGACGCGCCAGAAAGAGGGCCATGCCTTGATGATTCCAAAAATGTCGGGCGCGTCAAGGATAATAGACGCGTCGACTTGAAGATACTTCTCGCACGCTTTCGCCGCTGAAATGAATATCTCCGCCGAAAATGGCTTTCCGTTAACGTAAACGTTCGCCAATTTTTCCAAGTAATCCCTTTTCCTCGCAGTATCGGCGATTGTTGAAACATCCGGCTGTTTAACCGGCGGCTTCTCTAACGTCTGTTCGTTGTCCGCGCTTACAGTTGGAATGGGGGGCAAAGGGGATTCAAACGAAGTTTCGCACGGCGTAGCGGCAGGCATGTCCGGCTTTATGTCAGGTTCTCTTTGAGAACGCCCAACCGCCTTTTCAGACTCGTTCCCAAAAAAATTTGCCAAATCGCTTTCAAAAAGTTTTTTTCTAATCTTGTGCGCTTCAGCGCTCGTTCGATACGCAAAGAATAAAATCACAACTGCCAGTCCCGTCTGCACGACGCCAAAGAAGATGCAGGCCGTGTTGAGGTTAGTGAGCAGCGTATATGCGGCGCTGAAAAAATCGTCGCCGCCGTATCCGTAAGCAAATATGAAATCCATAACTGTTCTCCACTTGCCGATTCGCTACGCCAAATCGACGTCGCGCGAAAAATCGTGTCTAAGAACGTGCAGCAATCTATTCTTTTCTGCAAGTCCCCTGCAAAATAAACCGAAAACAGGAGACACACCTCCTATCGTCTTACTTCAGCGCTATTTTAATAGTTAATTCATAAGAATCAACAGGCAAGAAGTAAAAACGCGCCGAAGGTCTGGCGTCAATCCAATCCTCAAGCTACGCTCATACTTCAGACGGCTTCCCCTATTCCGTCAGGTCAATCGTCCCGAACGTCAAAAAAAGAATCGAAAAAGTAGGAAAAAAGGCAAATCAAAAATCGATACAATCGACAAAATCAAACAACTTTTTTCTCCAGATTTCTTTCTTTTTATTGTTTTTAAACCTAGTTATCTATCCTATTTTAACAAATCAGATATAATAGGGACGTTGGGGGGTTGTCCCTCCCACGCCGTCCAAACGGCCCTTTACCGTTAAACGCCGTTATTTTCGCGCCGAACTTTACGAATTGGCGCGTCCCTTAGCGGTGGGAAAAGCAGGAGCAGTTCCGGAACGGCGCCGCCTGATCCGAGTTTGTAATTAGCAATTTTTGCTATTTTAACAAGACTCGCTCAATTACGGCAAAAAAAATAAAGCGCTCAACAAGCGCTAGCCGATAACTGAGGAAAGAGCGCCTTAGCGCGTACTCTAGAGTACGTTCTTGGGCGCGAGGGCGACGCGCGGCGATCCTGCCGCTCTTCCCGCTTACGCTGCAATCAGTGTCGGAAACTAACGCGTTTACGATATAGAAATAAGGAAGACGGTTCGTCCGTTAGAGCTATTGGAGGATAAGATGAATAAAGTTTTTGGAGCGGCGCTATTAGTTGCTGCAGCCGTCGTAGCGTTTTGCTCTGATCAGGCTCAGGCTGCTTATTGCGGCGCGTGTTCTTACACCTGCTGCCGCCCTTGCGCGACGGAATTCACGACTCAGTGCAACGTCGTCATGAAGACCTGCCGCAAGATCGTCTGCGAAAACCAGCAGGTTACTTGCTACCGTACTCAGGTTGAGCGCGTTCCGGTTACCCGTCAATGCGTCTTCACGAAGTACGTCCCGGAACGTCAGGCGCGTCAGGTTACCTACACCGTCAACCGTATGGTTTGGGAAAACTGCCAGAAGACCGTCAACCGCACGGTCAACCGCATCGTTTGGGAAAACGTTCAGAAGCAGGTTCCTTACACGGTCATGGTTCCGGTCACTGAACAGAAGACCCGCACCTACACCGTCAACCGCACCGTTTGGACTCAGGTTCCGCAGCAGGTGAACTACACGGTCATGGTTCCGGTTACCGAACAGAAGACCCGCACCTATACGGTCAACCGCGTTGTTTACGAACAGCGTCAGAAGGAAGTTCCGTACACGGTCATGGTTCCGGTCACCGAACAGAAGACCCGCACCTACACGGTCAACCGCGTCGTCTGCACTCAGGTTCCGCAGCAGATCAACTACACGGTCATGGTTCCGACCACCGAGCAGAAGACCCGCACCTATACGGTCAACCGCGTCGTCTACGAAGACGTTCAGCGTCAGGTTCCCTGCACGACCATGGTTCCGCAGACCTGCACCAAGCAGGTTCCGGTTCAGTCCGGCTGCTGGCAGGATCAGTGCTACACCGTTCCGGGCAAAGTCGTCTATCGCCGCGTCGCCTGCTGCGATCCGTGCAATCCTTGCGGCGCGATCCGCACGAAGATCTGCGCGGTTCAGTGCCCGCCGACCACCTGCACGCGTAAAGTTTGGGTTCCCCAAACCTGCATGAAGGAAGTCAGCTACACGGTTATGGTCCCGACCACGACCTACAAGACGGTCACCTGCAAAGTCGCCAAGTGCGTTCCGGAAACGAAGACCTGCACTTATAACGTCTGCCGTATGGTTCCCGAATGCCGTACCAAGACCGTCTATAAGACCTGCCGTCAGATCGTTCCCGAAACCAAGACCTGCACCTACAACGTTTGCCGCATGGTCCCCGAACAGCGCACCCGCACCTGCACCTACTGCGTCGCCAAGTGCGTTCCGGAAACGAAGACCTGCACCTATAACGTCTGCCGTATGGTTCCCGAATGCCGTACCAAGACCGTCTATAAGAAGTGCTGCCAGATCGTTCCCGAACAGAAGACCTGCACCTACAACGTTTGCCGCATGGTTCCCGAACAGCGCGTCCGCACGGTCAACTGCAAAGTCGCCAAGCGCGTCTGCGAAGTTGTTCCGCAAACGGTTACCTACCGCGTCGCCAAGTGCGTTCCGGAAACCAAGACCTGCACGGTTTACAACACCGTCATGAAGCCGGTTCAGTGCACCCGCAACGTCACGAGCTACCAGCTCGTTACCAAACAGGTCCCCTACACCGTTAACCGCAGCGTTCCGCGCGTCGTAACCTATCAGGTTCCGGTTCAGGTTAACGTTTGCAAGCCCTGCGCTCCCGCGTGCGATCCTTGCGCCGGTCTCGGCCGCATCCGCGCCGCGCTCGGTTGCCAAGCTTGCGCGCCCGTCTGCGATCCTTGCGCTCCGGCCGCCGAGCCCGCTTGCAACTGACGCTTTCGCGACTCGACGCGTTAAGGTTGAAAGATCTTAATTCTTCGAGTCAACCTCGCGCCTAACGGTTAATCCGTCTTCAAAACGCTCCGAGCGATTCCAACGAATTCGTTCGGAGCGTTTGACGTTTCTTGCGCGCTTTCTCCAACGCGCTCTTGAGATTTCTCCGTTTCCGATTACAATCCGGGAAAACGCGTCCCTTAACGAAAGGCTGTCCCCTCATGGAACCCGTCTCGCTCGACTGTACCCTCTGCATTCTCAATCAAGCGCTGCAAGCCGCGCGAATCGCCAGCAGCGACGTCGAAACGCACGCGAGAATCGTCGAAAGAACAATGCGCAAGTCGCTCGAGCTCGGGCTCGACGCCGATCCGCCCCTGTTCGGCACGATCGTGCACCGTATTGTGCGCGAAGAGACGGGCGATCCCGATCCGTACTACGCGGAGAAGAAGCGGTTCAATAAGCTTGCGCTGGAGATGATTGATCTCGTTCGTTCCAAGATAGCCGCGGCCGACGACGAATTCGAAGCCACGGTCCGGTTCGCGATTGCGGGCAACTCGATCGACTTTGCGCGCGGCGCGCTCGACGAAAAGAAGATCGACGAAGCGATACGGGCGGCCGTTTATCAGCCGACGGTCGGATCCTATCAGGCGCTGCGCGCCGCCGTCGACGCCGCCAAGACGATCCTCTACATTACCGACAACGCGGGCGAAATCGTCTACGACCGGCTCCTTGTAGAGCTCTTAACGAAGAAGTACGGCAAAGACGTCACGGTCGTCGTGCGCGGCAAGCCGATCCTCAACGACGCGCTCCTCGAAGACGCGCAGGAAGTCGGCATGACCGACGTCGCGCCGGTCGTCGGGAACGGCGGCGACGGGCTGGGCGTCATCTTCGAATTCGTTTCCGACGAGTTCAAAGAGAAGTACGCGAACGCGGATCTCGTTATCTGCAAAGGGCTCGCGAATTTCGAGACGCTCGGCGTAGGACCGCGCGAAATCACGCCGAAAAAGATCGCCTTCCTCTTTAAGGCGAAGTGTCCGTTCATCGCCAAACGCGCGGGGGCGAACTACGGCGATCTGGTCGTGCGCGTTTCGTAACGCTCCGATTGCCAGCCGGCAATAAAAAAGGACGCCGAGCCGATCTTTCGGTTCGACGTCCTTTTCTTTTTTCAGGCGCGCCTCAAATTAAGCGCGGTTCTTCATCTGGCTCGTCAGCAGCGCAAAGCTCTCCGATAATTTCACGTTCTCGCACAGAACGTAATCCGGGAGCTCCAAAACGGCGGGCGCGTAGTTCCAGATAGCGCGCACGCCGACCTCGACGAGCTGATTCGCGACCGTCTGCGCGGCGCTCGCGGGCGCCGTGATAACGCCCATCTCGACCATAATATCGTATCCGTTGAGCATCTTCGCGCACCCGAGCATATCGTCGACCGGCATGACTTTGTGCCCCTTAATAGAGGACCCGAAAAGCGCGGGATTCGAATCAAAAACCCCGACGATATTGAGGCCGTGCTCGGCGAACCCTTGGTAGTTGATAATGGCGGCGCCAAGATTGCCCGCTCCCACGAGAAACGCGTTTGTCTTGCGGTTCCAGCCGAGAAAGTCCTGAATCGCGTCGATGAGTTCGTCGATCGAGTAGCCGACCTTAGGACGCCCGGAAACGCCCGTTACCGAAAGATCTTTGCGCACCTGAACGCTCTGCTGACCGAGTTCTTCGGCTATCCGCGTACAGGACGTTACCCGCTCGCCGCGCGCGCGCGCCGCCTTGAGAAGACGAAGGTACCCCGGAAGACGGCGGATACTGGGCGTGGGGAGATTTTTGGTAGGGATCATAGCGTTCGGAAAACTGGAAGGGGTCGTCAGACCGTTCGGCGCAACGGCGCGCATATACATGTCCCGTTATTTTACCGCAAGGAGCCGTCAAGGCAAGCGGGTCGCGCAGCCTCGCGCGCAAACTGCCCGATAATTTGAAAAGAAAAGTTCAATAATTGACCAAAAGTCGCTTGAAAAAAAGGAACCGTCTGATATAATCGCGATAGTTGCGTCGGCGACCGGTCCGGCGTTTCGCAATATGCGTCCGTAGTGTAGCGGCAACACGGTAGCTTCCCAAGCTCCAGTTGTGGGTTCGACTCCCATCGGACGCTCTTTTTATTTCTTGCCGAAACTTCCCTTCTTCTCTAACTTAACGCGCCGTAGCTCTTTTCCTCTTGATTGTCCTCTGGGGAATCGCTATCCTCTTTCGAACCCGGCGCGCGGTCGCTTCGTTCGGGCGTCGGACGGTCCGGTTAGGGAAAAGGGCAATTTGTCACAGGGAAAAAGAATGGCGTTGAGACACTTTAAAATAGCCGCTGCCGCCGTAGGGGTTATGATCGCCTTCGCGTTCGTATACGACCGCGTTTTCCACGTGCAGCCCGTGGAGAATCCGCCGACCGCATATCGACTGAATCAGGGAGACGGTCAGACCGAAGCCGACGGCGAAAACCGGCCCGACGCGCAAGCGCAGAACGGCGCGGAAGAAGGGGGCGATTCGCTCGATCGCGTCGCGCCCGAACTCGTCTCGCTCTTTCCGCCGGGCGACTGGCGGCGAACGAACGCGAATATTCTCATACCGTCGGGCCGCGAATGCTTCTTCTTCTCGCAAGGGAGCCCGCGGTTTGAAGCGAATTCTAAAATACTCGTGCTCGGGAAAGGAACTATCGTCTTTCTGGGCGAGAAAAAGCCGGGCGAAACGGACGAAGAGCGCGCCGACAGGGCGATCGTCTTTGAATCGGAAGACGATATGACGCTGGAATTCTCCGAACCGCTCATTAACTTCATGCAGGGAGACGGGCAGCGGCGGAAATTTGACTTCTCGCAGTTCAGCAGCGGCATGATGAGGGGCGTCGTTTCGCTGCGCGCAAAAATCGGCTCCTCCGACTTCTTAATTACGACGCGCGACGTTGGATTCAACGCGAAACAGCTCCACACGCGAGCCAAAGTCGAGATCTATTTAGGCCCCAATAAAATCGAAGGAAAAGATCTCACGATCGACTTTGAGACGCCCTTGCGGTTCGTCTCGCGCGCGACCCAGAAAACCGAGAGTCAAGACGGAGCCTCTCAGGAGTCGCCAAAGCCGATCGACCCAATCGACGCGCTCGCGAGAGAAGGTAATCTTGGCGCCGGATTCTCCGTCAAAAGCGTCCGGCTGGAGTCTACCCGTTCTCTCGAATTCTACTCCGATTCGCTGAGCGAATTCTCTGATAAAGATAAGAAAGAGGACGGCGAAGCGGACGATAAGCCGAGCTATCACATCGTCGCGCACGGAATAGAAAAGAACAAAGACGACGACGGCAAAAACGACGGCGGCGAAGTAAGCCAGACGGGGGCGGGAATCTACTTCTCGTCCGACCCTAACGTCTTGGGCGGATGGTGTCTGCGTTTCCAGAACAAAGTGTACGTTACCGCGTTCAAAAACGACGTCAGAATGGGGCAGATTTCGGGCGATTCGATCTATTTCTATCTCCAAGATAAAGAGATCGCGCGTCTCGCCGAGAGCGTTCCTTACGGCGCGGACGCAATCAAACGCAAAAGCGTTACGGGCGTTCTTGCGCGCCTTGTCCCCACGCGCGCGCGCGTCTTAGGACGGGAGAACCGCATCTCAATCGAGTCGCGGACGGGCTCGTATCTTCAGGCCGACGAAATCCAGTACGATATGGAACGCGGATTCGTCGATCTGATTTCGCAGCTGGTCAAACCTCAGGAGCCGCAGCAGGGCCAAGAGGCGGCTCCGGACGCCGGGAATCAAGATCAGGATCAAGCGCCAGCGCGAACGAGCCGCAACGGCAGACAGAAGACGCGTGAAGAAATCGAACGCGAGAGAATCGAGACCGACGACCTGAGAAAAGACGAAGGGGAATTTAAATATCACGTAAAAGTCGACTTTGAAGACGAGGAGAAACACGTCCTTTTCTACTCCCCGTTCGTGCGGCTGTGGGTCAATAAGAACGCGGAATTCCACTCCGCGGAATTTCTGCCCGCGAAAACGGCGACAAAAGGCGCCGTATTCGCCTACACGGTCGACCGAAACGGCAAACGCCAGAAATATAAGACGGTATGGAATAACGTGCTGCGAATCTATCCGGTATTCAATACGGTAACAAAAGAAACCTATCTGAACCTGCGCGCGGAATATCCCATTACGGCGACGTCGGAGTCGTTAGGGCAATTCGATTCCAAACAGGCGTCTTTCCTCTTCCGCTTCGGCGAGCCCGACCTGACGGCGCAAACGCAGAACGTCACAGAGGTTTGGAAAGCGGAAAATCTCGTTCGGCAGGACGACGTCTATTTCCCGCTGAATTCGCTGGGGAATCTCAGACCGGTCCTCGCAAACTTTATCGACGACGCCACGTTTAAACGGAATCAGTGGCAGGCGACGATCTCCGACGCGCTTATGGTCCGGTTTCTATACGGGAAAGCGGAAGAAGGCGCCGAAAAAACGGAAGCGGAGCAGGACGGCGAAAGCGCCCCGGAAGACCTCGTTGCCGGCATGGGCAATCCCAACGAGTCGATCATCAACCTTACGGGCGACGTTCTCGATATCGCGTGCATGCTGCGTTCTTCGCAAGACGGGTCCTATGAGCCCGATATTCTTGGGCTCGATATGCAGGGGAACGTCAGCTTCAGAGAAAAGTACGCCGCGACGCAGGAGGTCAAAATGAATCTCCAAGCCGATCGCGCGCAGGTCCTCAACCCCGGCAAAGGAACGACTTCGGTCTATTTGCGCGGATCCAGAGGCGCGAAAGCGAAATTCAATACCGAAAAACTCTCCCTCAGCGGCGATCAAATTAAAGTCGACAGCGTGCGCAACGCGTTTATCGTCGCGGGCGAGGGCGATATCGAAATTGCGCCGTTTAAAGAGGAAGACGTAAAGGCGCGCGGTTCCGGGGAACTGGCGAAACTGACCGTCGACGAACCGATTAAGATCAACTGGTCAAAGGAACTGCGATTCGACGGGCAAACGCTGAGTTTCTCCGCCAACGAGAACGACTACGTCCTCGTTACGCAGGGCGAAAAACAGCTGCGCAGCCCGCAGATTCTACTCACGCTGAAGAATCCGGTCTCGATTTTCGACGTCAACGACAAAGACAAGCTCGACGTCGACTCGATCGTCTGCGAAGGGACTGTATTTCAGCCGATTATCGTCGACGCGATCGAAGACGTGAGCCGGCCCGACGGACGTAAAGCGCAGTTTGCCGCGATCTTGCGGCGCCTGAAGTACGAGGTGGCGACCGGCGAGTTTATCGCCTCGGACGGCGGCGAAATTCATGTCCTCGCGCCCGAAAACGGAAACGCGTTCTCGACCTTCGGGAACAGTCTCGCGGGCCAGTCGAACGAACCGAAACAGAACGCCGACTCGGGCGCGCCAAGCTGGATGAAAGCGCACATGAAGTTCCAAGGAACGGTCGTCGGCAAAACGGAAACCCGCGAAGCGACGCTTGAAAACGGCGTCCGGCTCGCCGTCGCGTCCGTCGCCGATCCAAACGCGGACGTCGACGTCGACAATCCTTCGGCATGTCCGCCGGACTGCGCCTATATTGAAAGCCAGAAGGCGTATCTCAAAGCGATCGAAGCGCCGCCGGCCGCGCCCGGAGGACAGAATGAGCAGAATATCGAGATCGAAGCGAAACAGAACGTCGTCTTCAAGCAAAAAGACGTCGAAGGAATCTGCGACGCGCTCCGGTACGTTTCCGCAAAGAAGCTCGTCGTCCTCGCCGGCGACAATACGAAGAAAGCGGCGCTCTACCGTCAGCCGTATCCCGGCGCGCAAAGGGAACAACTCGGAGAATTCGACCGCGCCACATATCAGCTCGACACGCAGGAGCTAAGCGTCGAAGCGCTCTCGCATGACTAGTCGGCAAGCGCCCGATTTCAGAAGTAAAGTTTCCGTTTCAAATGAATATCGGGCAAGATAACCGCCGTTTCTTCGGCGTCCTCCTTCCCTTTCCACGCAACGATGAAACGCACGTTTGCGGAAGACGGGTAGTACCGACTTCTCTGCAGCTTGTAAAGTCTATCGCGACAGACCTTGGAAAGCTTCGCGACCGGAACGTTTCGCCCGTCTATCTCGGCAAACAGACAACCGTCCGACAGCGTCAACGGCGTTCCGCTGCGAAGTTTAAATATTGAGTTCTTCTTGCCTTTGAAGAAATCGAGCACGACGTCTCTGTGCGAAAGCTGCAAAGAAATGTCTTCCGGCTCGCCATAGTTGTTATCGTCGTCGGTAAATTCTACGCCCGGAACGTGGAATTGAGAAAAGACGTCGGTATTGCAATAGACGTACAATTCCTTTTTCGCTCTCGTCAGACCGACATAAACAGCCCGTTTTTTCGCTTCGGTCATGGGGGAGCTGTCCTCGTTCAGCATCATATAGACGACGTCGAATTCGCGCCCCTTGGCTTTATGAATTGTCGATACGAAAACGGTCTCGTTCCCGCTTTCGTAAAAATCCTCTAACTTGGATTCCCAAACAAACTCTTCGAAATCGCTGAGATACTTCTTCCGGTTAGCCTCTTCAAAAACCTGAATCAACCTTCCGCAAATATCGATACAGGCGCTGTCTCCGTATTGCTCAAATAACGCGCCTTTTGCGTCGTTCCATATCTCGTCGGAAATAACAGAAGACTGCTCCTTATTCTTAATCCGCTTTAAGAAAAAACGCATTTCCGTCAGGTCGTAAAGATTGAATCTGTCGATCGACTGAATTAACTTGGCCGGAATTTCGTTTCTGAGAAGCGCTCCCTGAATCTGAAGCGCTTCGTCGTTTGTATTCGTGAGCACGCAACGTTTACAATCGCCGGGATTCTGAAGAATCCGCCTGAGAATTGGGACCGACATGTTCTTTCCGCGAAAGCGTGTAACGACAACCTTTCCTTCGTCGTTCTGAACCGCCTTAATCGGCGCGGATTTCATACGGTCCTGAATAGCGGACGCAAACGCGTTCGCAAACGCGACGATCGAAGACTTACTGCGATAGTTTTCCGTCATCTCATATTTGACGGCGCCATGTTCTTCGATTAAAGAACGCATATACTTCGAGTCCGAACCGCGAAATTCAAAGATATTCTGATCGTCGTCCCCCACCGCGATCACGCGCATGTCCCCGTTGACCTGCATGAGAGCGAGAATTAGGTTAAACTCGTTCTCGTCCATATCTTGCGCTTCGTCTAAAACCAAAACGCTCTTGACAATCTTCCCCTGTTCGGCTTCTCCTTTGCGGATTAGTTCAACGGCGTTCTTAACGGCGTCGTTTGAGTTTTCCAAGTTGCCTTTCTTGCCAAGCAGGTCAAAGCAGTACGAATGAAACGTCTTGATATTCACATAATTTGCGGTAGTTCCAATAAGCGCGACAAGACGTTTTTTAAATTCTGTCGCCGCGGCGCGCGAAAAAGTCAGCATTAAAAGCTGTTCTTTTTTAACGTCTTCCATTAGGATCAACGAGGCAAGTTTATGAACGAGAACGCGCGTTTTGCCGCTCCCGGGACCGGCCGCTACTACTATGCGTTTAGATTCCGCGTCGTCTATAATCCTCTTTTGAATTTCAGAGAGTTCGCCAAAGATCTGCCGGTATTTTTTAGCGGTAATATTGCGGTCGATTTCCTTAGCGCTGTCGCCTTTGAAATACTTAGCGATAAACTTTCGAAAATCTAATTGAAAATAATCTCTAACGAACTGCAGCGCTTTTTCGTAATTGCTCACCATTAAGTTGGCGAACTCGCCTACAATGTGAATCTGCCGGATCTTCTGACAATAGAATTCGTTAAGAAAACTGTAGTCTTCTTTTTTATATCTTATTCGGTTGTCGGTTATAAGGCGGTTGATCTCCATTGCGTTATAGAGCACAAGAAAACCGCCTTCTATGCGCAGCGCGCCGATTTTGGAAAGATAAAGAAGAGCGTCTTCCACGTCCGAAAGCTGGACCGTATTACCGTCGGCAAAAAGATTAGAGGCCGAGCGATATTCGTTATAAAGCCCGACAAGGGAAAACAGAACCGGTTTCTCCTCGCCTATAGAAACCTCCGTCTCTCTTGCTTTTGCGTAAAGCGAGCGCAGAATAAAACGGCACAGTTCTATTCTTAAACGGTACTTTTCGAGCAGTTTTTTGACTTCACGCGTTGGAACCAGCTCTATCTCGTTGGCAGGACCGTTTTCCGATTTGCGTATATTACTCTTAATGACATGATAATATATCAGCGTTCGGAGATTCTTTATGTTCGACGAAAATATCCCCTGCGCTAACGCCGATTCATTAAGATCCTTGAAATTAAAGGTCTTTCCTTCATCCGGCAACTGAGACAAAAGAAAGTTTTCGAGCTTTGCAAACCGTTTCAAAACGCCCGAAGATTTATTCTCCGTATCGGACGCAAGGATATACGCCGACATATCCTGCGTATCGGCAAGAAGGCCCGTCTGCCGCATGAGGTTAATCGCCCCAATGACTTCGCTTTTCGTTAAGCCAAGTATATCCGCAAGATAATCGACTCTCGACTCGGCAAGGTCGCTTCCGGCGATCGCGGCGCTCCTGCTCGAGATTAGCGCTTTAATAATGCGTTTGGCGTGAAGACGTTGGTCTTCGGAAAACAGACGCGACTGTTCTATCCGCAGCGACGCTTCGCGCATATCTTTCGCCAAGATGCTCGTCGCATAAACATGCGGCGTATTCCTTCCGCGCTTGACATAACCGGCCTTTTCGAGCGCTGAAACTGCCGTTTTAACGCGCGTTTCTATATCGTAGACTTCGTCGTCCCATCCCGCTTGACGCGCAATTTCCAGCGGCGAACAGCACACGCACGGACGGTTTTTCGTCAACTCTTTTATCGCCGTCCAGACCTGCTGAATCTCGCTAATACTCAATTTTGTCTGATTGAGCAGTATGAAATGCTTATCCAGATCGGAGTCGTTGTACAGAACGTAACAATCGGCGTTTATAGAAGGATCGCGTCCGGCGCGCCCGGCTTCTTGTACATAATCTTCCAACGAACTGGAGATATCAAAGTGCACGACTAATTTCACGTCCTTTTTATCGACGCCCATGCCAAAGGCGGACGTCGCGACTATGATTTTAACTTCGTCGTTAATGAACGCTTCCTGATTCGCAATCTTGTCGTTCGGATCCATCTTCCCGTTGAACGGTTTTGCGGGGAATCCGTCTCTCGTGAGTTTATCCGCTATTTCGTACGTGTGCTTTGTGCGAGATACGTAAACGATTGTCGAGCAGTCTTTCTCCGCGACAAGATTGCGAAGCGTATTGTACTTTTCTTCGTTCGTTTCCTTGTAAAGAACGGTATAGCGCAGATTTTCGCGCGTGGCGGTCGACGCGAAGAGTTCAAGGTCTAAATTGAGTTTCTCCTTAAAGTAACCGCAAATATCGCTAATAACTTTTTGTTTGGCCGTCGCGGTAAAGCAGGAAACGGGTATCGGCGTTTCCGCGCCCTTTCTCTCCTGAAGCTCGCGAATGAAGTCGCCAATATAGAGATAATCGACGCGAAAATCCTGTCCCCATGCGGAGAAACAGTGCGCTTCGTCGATGACAAATCGAACGACGTTCCGCGACGTAAGCAATCTCTCGATCGTTCGTGACCGCAGCTGCTCCGGCGAAATATAAAGCAGCGTCGCAGAACCGTCGTCGACGCGTTCCAGCGCGTTGGCGCGCTCAATAGGATCGAGCAGGCCGTTAACCGTAACCGCTTCGGTAATTCCGCGCTCGTTCAGATTATCCACTTGATCCTTCATTAAAGACTGAAGCGGCGATATGACGACCGTCAGTCCATGCGTCGCCTTGCCCGCCATGAGCGCCGGAAGCTGAAACGTTATCGATTTCCCTCCCCCTGTAGGAAAAACCGCGAGGAGAGATTTGCCGTCGACGGCCGCCTGCGCCGCGCGCTCCTGAAGAGGTTCGCCGTTATACGTTCGGAATCCGTCAAAGCCAAAGATTTCCTTCAGTTCCTTATGAATGTCAAACGCGTTCTTGCAGTAAGCGCACGGTTCTGAACAGGGCGTGTTTCGCAGGCATTTAACGACGTTTTCTATTTTGGGGTAGTTCTTTTGCAGCCATGGGGGCGTAATTGAGAAACGGTCGTCCACGCCAATGATCGCGAGCGCGTACGCCAATTCGACGGGCGTATTTTTAACTAACTGTTTGATATCCGCGTTTGCGCACAGTTTGCCCGCGTATTCGCCGCGAATGAGTTCGGAGACGTCGCCGTCGTCCGGTTTGAAATCCAAGTATTTAAAGAAACCGGAAAACTCCGGCTGTTCGTTAAGAAGTTTGTAGAAAATATTCCGCGTTTGGAGAGGGAGCGCGCAGAACGCGTTTATCTCGTCGTAAAATAAATCCGCCGCTTTTTCACTGTCGTTTACGGGATTATTGAGCTCGTCGACCTGAATTTTGTCGTCTTTTAACAGTTTATGGTACGGGCGTTTAGGAAAAAGAAGCGGCGAAAGATACAGCGTGTCTATCGCCGGGAAATTAAGTTCTTTGCCGACGGCGGCCTGTATGTATTTTAGATCGTGACGAACGATATTATGACCGCAAAGAAAGTCTGCCTTGGATATAAACGCGATAAAATCGCGAAGGGAACCGGAATGAAAACACGCTCCGTCGGCCGTTACCGCGCCAAGATCGCAGATCTTCTTGTCCGCAACGGTAATCTCGGCGTCAATAAACACAACTAACTTTGCCACCGGCCCCTCGCTTCCTTCACTCTAACAAGTCGATTCTGCCGTATTTCCCCAAAAAGTTCCCTTAGCGCCGCTCTCCGTCGGGACGCGCGAAATATTGTCCCGAATTATTCTGCGGGCTATACAGTTATCCGCCGTAAAGAAGAACAGCGCGACACAAGGCCGCGCCGTTACCCAAAATAATCGCCGTTTCATTTGGCGATAAACCGACCTTGGCTTATCGCTTGAATCTTCCGAGCTCCGTTACGCGCGTTCGATCTCTTCGCGCGTCGGGAGCGACGGCTGAGCGCCGAGTCGGCGGACGCTCAGCGAGGCCGCTTTGGACGCAAACGCGATCGCGTCGTCGAGCGATTTCCCTTCCCCGAGGGCGACGGCCAACGCGCCGGAATAGCAGTCGCCCGCCGCCGTCGCGTCGACCGCGTCGACGCGGATCGCCGGCGCTCTCTTGCGAACGCCGTCTTTCGTCGCGACGACCGAACCTGCCGCGCCGAGAGTAATAATCGCCGTCGAAACGCCAAGTTCGAGCAGCTTTTCCGCCGCTTGAAACGCGGACGCTTCGTCCGTTACGTCGATTCCGGTAAGACGCGACGCCTCGCCCTCGTTCGGCTTAACGACCGTTACGCACTCAAGAAGCTCTTTCGGGAGCGGCTCGCTCGGCGCCGGCGCCGGATCCAGCAGGACGGGTACGCCCGCGTCTTTGGCAAGCCGCGCGGCGCGCATGATCGTTTCAATGGGGGTCTCCAGCTGAAAGACGACCATCTTCGCGCTCTTAATGGCGTCCGCGGCGCGCTCGACGTCGTCGGGCGTAAGCGCGGCGTTCGCGCCCGAAGCGACCGCGATCGAATTGTTGCCCGTCTGATCGACAATAATGAGCGCCACGCCCGTCGCGAGCGCGGGATCGCGCTGTACGAACGACACGTCGATTCCGTCCTGTTCGTAGCCCGCTATCGCCTGACGGCCCAGCATGTCGTCGCCAACCCGCGCGACAAAGACGACGTCGCCGCCCGCGCGCGCCGCCGCGACCGCCTGATTCGCGCCTTTGCCGCCAGGCGCCGTCGAAAACGCGCCGCCGACTACCGTCTCGCCGGGCGCGGGAATGCGGTCCCCTTTAATAATCATATCGGTGTTCGAACTTCCAACGACGACAATCTTCGGTTTTGACGACATTCGCGGCCTCTCGTATCTCTCTGTCGACGCGTAGCGCGTCTTTGCGTTTCGAATCCCCAAGCGCGTTTGCGCGCTTGGCGGCCGTCTGCGCGGCCTACGCGTAAATCTTACGCCCTTCCGCGCGCCAATGCAAGCGCGCGGCGAAAAATTCGCGCGTCAGTAGTTCGGAGTGGGCGCTCGGAAATCGTCCAGATTAATCGAGCGGAACCACTCGATCGTTCTCGCGAGCCCTTCCCGCAGCTGAACTTTAGGCTCCCAATGAAGTTTCTTTTTCGCTATCGTTATGTCAGGCTGCCGGCGGCACGGATCGTCGACGGGCAGAGGCCGATAGGTATATTTGGGCTCCTTTCCGAGAATATCCCAAATCGTATCGGCTAACTCTTTTATCGTGAACTCGTTCGGATTCCCCAAATTGACGGGTCCAACGAATCCGTCTTCGTTCTCCATGAGCCGCACAAGTCCGTCGATCAGGTCGGTATAGTAGCAGAACGATCGCGTCTGCGAGCCGTCGCCAAAGATCGTAATAGGCTCGTCGGCGAGCGCCTGACGGATAAAGTTCGAGACGACGCGGCCGTCGAACGGGTGAGTCTTCGGACCGTACGTATTAAAGATGCGCGCGAGCCGAATCTGAGTTCCGTACATGCGGAACGTGTCCATAAAGAGCGTCTCCGCCGCGCGTTTGCCCTCGTCGTAGCACGCGCGCGGACCGATCGGATTGACCGCGCCGCGGTAATCTTCCCGCTGAGGATGGACTTCCGGATCCCCGTAGACTTCGCTCGTCGACGCCTGAAGAATCTTCGCGCGGCATTCGCGCGCCAATTCGAGAAGATTGATCGCGCCAAGGACCGACGTCTTAATTGTCTTGAGCGGATTGTACTGATAGTGGCCCGGCGCGGCGGGACACGCAAGATTGTATATTTCGTCGACTTCAAGCGAAAGCGGAACCGTTATGTCATGCCGAATCAACTCAAAGTTCGGCCGCGAAAGAAGCGTTTCCACATTCGACTTCTGACTCGTAAAGAAATTATCGACGCAGATAACGTCGTGTCCGCGTTCGATGAGCAGTTCGCAAAGGTGCGAGCCGAGAAATCCGGCGCCCCCCGCGACAAGTATCCGTTTGATTCGCGCCATGCCAATCGTATCCTAGCGTTCGCTGAAATCAAAAAAACCGTAACCAACAATAAAAAAAGGGGCGGTCCGCCCCTTTTCGTATCTCAGAGCGCGCCGCCTTGCGAGCGGCGCGCCGTCGTTTCGTCTGCTAAGGGAGGACGCAAGGGCGCGTCCTCCGCGCGATCCGTTTGGATCAGTCCTCGAACAGGTCGTTCAGGAAGTTCTCGTCGAAGAGGGACGTTTCGAGATCGACGTCAAGCTCGACGGCCGCGTCCGCTTCCGTATCGAAGGAGGCGAATTCGGCAAACGCTTCGCTGCGCGCCGCGGCGACCGCTTCGACCGCGACCGGCGCGGCGGTAACCGTCGGCTGAGCCTGGACGGCCGGCGCAACGGCAAGGCTCTTGCCAATCGCGTTCCATTCGACGGTCGGGAGTTCCGCTTGCAGCGCGGCGCCAACGGCGACGTCGTCCAGAACGGCCGCGGCAGCCTCGACGGCGACCGGTTCGATCATGGAGAAGACGTTTTCCGTCACAACCGTTTCTGCGGTCGGCTCAACGACGGCGCCGGACGCGCCGAGGTCGACCGTAACTTCGCCCAGAATGAGACCTTCTTCCGCATTGTCGACGTAGAGGACGGGCTTGAACGATCCGGCCGTCGTGTACCAGTGCGACAGGTTCCTGCTCATCGTAAGGCCGGTAATCGTCTCGACCTGACCGTCGTTCCAATCGATCTTCCAGTAGGCGTACGCCGAGGTGTTCGACTGGACCGAGTAGACGACCGCGCGGCCGTCGGGCAGTTCCGTTTCCGTCGTGTCGACGTTGAAGGACGCCGGAGCTTCGGCAATCGTGTATTCCGCGACGTCAGACCATTCGGATTCGTTCTTAACCGAGGAGGTCAGAGCCTTGATGCGGACTTCCACGACGTCGCCCGTCGCGAACGTCGATTCGGCCAGCGCGCCGGAGAGACCGGTGAACGCGCTCGTGGCGGTCCATTCTTCGGTTCCCTTAACGCGGTATTCGACGACGTATTCCTTCGCGGGATCGTCGGTCGCCCATTCGACGACGATATTGGACTCGACGTCGCGCCGGCGGACAGGACCTTGGCGGTCTTGACCGTATTGCCGTCGATTACGAACGCGCCGTTCGCGTCGTCGACGAGTTCGTAGACGAACGTGTCGCCTTCGTTGCCGTCGACCGCGGTAAGGGTCGCGACCGTCGCGCCCGGTTCGTCGCTGGACAGAACCGTATCGACCGCGTCGATCAGAATACCGCTCGGAGCGACGTTGCCCTGCTCTTCGTAGGCGCCGATATCGACGCGCTTGCCGGCGATACGGGCCGCGCCCGTGACGTCGGTCGTTCCCACGACCAGCGCGTTGGAGCCGGCGTCGATCATGGACGAACCGATTTGGAGATCGAGATCCCAAGCCGTGTAGTCGGCGTTAATGTCGAAGTCGACGAACTTCGGATCGACCGACTTGACGCCCGATCCGCTGATCGGAACGTTGGCCACGCCGACGTTGGAGTACGCCAGCGTCGCCTTGCTCGTGGCGAGCAGCGAGGTCGCGTACAGGTCGGCGGCCGTCTTAGCGACGTTGCCGTAGACGATCGAGTTGTTGACGTTGAGAATGTGGTTGGCCCACACGCCCGCGCCGAGGCTGTCGGAATTCGCGCCCGTCGCCTTATTGCCGACGATCGTGCTGTTGACGATATTGACGTCCCAATCGTCGCCGGAGCCGTTGAGCAGGTCGGCCAGGTTGACCTGCGCGTAGACGCCCGCGCCGAGCGACGCGGTGTTGCCCGCGACGACCGTGTTCGAAATCGTCATGCCGACGTAGGTTCCAATACCGCCGCCGTAGTAAACCGCGGAGTTCCCTTCGATGAAGGTCGCGTCGACGGTCAGCGAGCCGCGGTTGTAAACGCCGCCGTAGTAGCGCGCCGTATTGCCCTCGATCTTCGAGTTGGTAATCGTCATCGTGCCCGCGTTGTAGACGCCGCCGCCGTAAGCCGCCGTGTTATTGGTAACTTCGACTTTGTCGAGCGTCAGGGTCGCGAAGTTGCGGATACCGCCGCCGGCGAGATCCGGATTGTCGGCGACCGGAGCCGTGAAGCCGTTGTCGCCGCCCGTTACGACCATGTTGTAGAATCCGACCTTAGCGGCCTGATTCTCCGAGCCGACTACGACGACCGAGCCGTCGAAGTCGTCGGCCGTTTCGAGCGTGACCTTAGCGTTGTCAGAACCGATCGTTACGTTCGTATCGAGATACAGGGTCGAGACCAGAATAATGCTCTGGACCGAAGGATCGAACGTGACCGTCGTTTCGCCGAGCCGCTGAGCGTAGGAGATCGCTTCGCGGAGCGATACGACGCGGTCGGTCGGGTCGACGACGTCGAGGTTCGTGGTAACGACGTTGGACGGCTCTTCGAACGGGAATTCGTAGGCGCCCATATCGACCGCGTCGACCGAGGTGCAGATACGCGCTTCGCCCGCCAGGTCGTAGACCAAGGCGTTTCCGTCGACGTCGACCGCGAAACTGTTGTTTCCGGAGTTGACGGCCGCGGAGGTCGGCTGCAGGGTCAGGTCGGGCGTATTGACGACGACGCCGTTGCGGAAGACCGGCGCGACGGCGAATCCAGCGTCGCCGACGACCGTGTTCTTCATGGTCGGGTTCTTATTGACGCCGGTCTTATCGCCGAGGAGCGAGTTGTACATGTACGCGGTCGTGGTCGTCGAGTAGAGGTCGACGGCCGTCGAGGCGAAGTTGCTCGCGACGATCGTATTGTACGCCTTGAAGGAGGCCGCGTTGTAAACGCCGCCGCCAACCGCCGCCGTATTGCCGGCGACCGTTACGTTGTGGAGTACGGACGTTCCGCCGAGATTGGCGATCGCGCCGCCGTTCGTGCCGGCCGTGTTGAGCCAGACGAGGGAGTTCGACAGCGAGAGCGAGCTCTTCGCGGCTTCGTAGAACGCGCCGCCCGCGCTCGTCGCGCGGTTCGACTTAACGTTCGCGTTGTTCGCGGCGAAGGATCCGCCGTTGTAAACCGCGCCGCCGTTCGCCGCGCTGTTCGACATGAGATTGACGCCCGCGGCAAACTTCGCGGAAGAACCGGCCGCGTTGTAGATCGCGCCGCCCGCGCCCGTCGCCGCGTTGCTCTCGAAGCTCCATTCGGACGCCGCGCGAACGGCGCCCGCGTTGTAGATCGCCGCGCCGTCGCCGGACGCGTTGCCGCCGAACTTCACGGAGCCGGATTCGCCGACGATTTCGGACTTCGACGCGTTGTAGATCGCGCCGCCCTTCTCGCCCGCGCTGTTGCCGAGGAAGTTCGCGCCGTTGATCGTAACGGTGTAGGTTCCGGTATTCGAAGACGCGCTGTTGTAAATCGCGCCGCCGAACCCGGCCGCCGTATTGCCGGAGAAGTCGACGCCGGCAAGAGTCAACGCGCCGTAGTTGTCGATCGCGCCCGCGTCGGCCGACGCCGTATTGTTAACGAACGTCGAGCTCGCGACCAAGACGACGCCTTGGTAGTTGACGATCGCGCCGCCGTACTGAGCGGAGTTGCCGTCGAACGCCGTATTGCCGACGGTGACGGTTCCCTTGTCGTTGTAGATCGCGCCGGCTTTGCCGGAAGCCGTATTGCCCGCAAAGACCGAGTCGCCGATCGTCGCGGATCCGACGTTGTAGATCGCCGCGCCGTCGACCGCGGTCAAACCGCTGAACTGCGCCAGGTTGGCGACCATTGTGCCGGCGTTGTAGATCGCCGCGCCCTGTTCCGTCGCGTTCATATCGGCGAACGAGACGTTCCACAGGTCGACCGTCGCGGTCTCCGCGTTGTAGACGCCCGCGCCCTTGGCGGCCGTCGACGATTTAATAACGACGTCGTTGACGGACAGCTCGCCCGCGTTGTAGATCGCCGCGCCTTCGTCCGCCGCCGCGTTAACGAGCGTGAGTCCGCCGATGCGGACGTCGCCGTGCGCGACGAAGAAGATTCTGGACTCGCCGTGCGCGTCGATCGTAACCGTAGCGGAATCGCCGACCGAGATAACCATGTCGGTGTCGATCGTGAATTCGCCGTCGGTCAGAACGATCGTCTTGCCGTAGACGCTCGGGTCGAACGTAATCGTATCGGCGATCGAGTGCGTGAGCGTAACTTCGTCGGCGCCGTTCCAGACGAGCGTTTCGCCGTTCGTGAGCGCGTACGGGACGCCGACGATCAGGTCGACGACCGTGTCTTCAACGACCGTTTCTCCGTCTACCGTTTCTCCCGGAATTACGAAGGACAGCTTGCCGTCGGCGTAGGTCGCGACCGCGCCGGCGGGCACGCCGAGCTCTTCGTTCGCGGCGAGCTCGAAGCTCGCGCCTTCTTCGAGACGGAGCGCGATGGAGACCGCCTGAACCATTTCGTTGCCGATGGCGGCGATCGCTTCACGCAGGGAGGTCAGACCGTCGTATTCGTCGACTGCGTCGAGTTCGGTCGTAACGACCAAGCTCGGACGTTCGGCGACTTCGAACGTGGTCGAGAACGAGTTGTTTTCGTCGTCCGATTCGTAGACCGTATTCTCAACGTCGAGCGAAATCGTCGCGCGGTACTGACCGGCGTCGAACTGACCGAGGTTCCAGTATCCGGAAACTTCGTTCGTCGATTCAAGCCAGTATTCCTTGGACATGTATCCGTCGACGTCGTCGCCGTAGGTGCGCGTAAAGACCTTCGCGGTTCCTTCGACCGGCTGGCCTTCCGCGTCGAGACGCTCGACCGTAATCGTGTACTTGAAGCTGTTGAAGACGGTTCCGTCGCCGTAGTTGCCGAACGTGTAGTCGAAGCAGACGTCCCAGCCTTCGAGGAACTTGCCCATGCTCGCGCCGTCGACCGTCGCGTACCAGCCGGTAAGCGGCGCGCTGTCGCCGAACGTGAGGTCGGGAGCGATCTCGAAGTATTCGACCGCGCCCATGTCGACGTACTGGCCTACGATACGGTCGCCGCCGTAAACGTCGGTCGCAAGTCCGTCGGCGTAGGAGTTGACGCCGGAGTTGACCGCCGGGGAGACCGAGGTCAGCGCGTAATCGGCGCCGAACTTCGGATCGATCGGATTCGCGGTCGTTCCGATGAACGCGGCCGAGCCTTCGGCCACGCTGAGCGCGTCGGCGTTCATAACGTCTTCGCCGTTGCCGAGCAAACTGGCGTAAAGGACGAGCGTCGAAGTTCCTTCGAGCGCGACGTCCGCGCCCTGATAGGATCCTTCGTTCTCCGCGACGATCGTATTCTTCATCGTCGCGGCCGCGCCGTCGAGCGCCACGCCGCCGCCGATCGCCGCCGAGTTGCCGGCGACCGTGTCGTTGACGAATTCAACGGTCATGTTCGAACCGTCGGCAACCGCGTAAACCGCGCCGCCTTCCGCGTTCGCCGACTTATTGCCGACGAGCAGCGAGTTGACGATCGACAGATTCGACGCCGAGCCGGTCGCGGCGGCCGCAATCGCGCCGCCGTTGTAGTTCGACTCGTTGTTCTTGAAGATCGAGGTCTTAATCGACGCGTTCGAATTCTGGAAGTAGATCGCGCCGCCGAAGTAGTTGGACGCGTTTCCGTCGAACGTCGCGCCGTCGATTTCAAGCGCGCCGATCGAGTAGATCGCGCCGCCGAAGTAAGCGCTTTCGTTGTTCGAGTAGACGCCGCCGTTAACGGTCAGGGCGCCGGAGTTGTAAATCGCGCCGCCGAAGCCGTCGGGCAGAATCTTATCGGTCGGATCGACCGCTTCGTTCGTGTACGCGACCGAGCTCGACACGTTAACGCCGTCGAGCGTCAGCGTACCGGCGTTGAAGATCGCGCCGCCCTTGATCTCGCGGCCGTTGACAATGTTCAGGTCGCTGATATCGGCGGTAAGACCGTAATTGACGTTGAACGCGCGCGACTGACCGGCCGGGTCGACGACAAGGCCGGAACCGGCGATCGTCTGATCTTTCGCGAGCGTAATCGCCGTGCCGGCGAGCGTGACCGTCTGGCCCGCAATCGCGTCGTCGACCGTAATCGCGTTGCCGACGAACTTCGAAATCTTCGCGACGCCGTCGTTCGTGAACGTGTACTTCTGACCGTCGATCGTCGTGAATTCGGAACCGATCGCGTCGCGGCGAACCGCCAGGTCGACCGTGAGTCCGGCTTCCGTCGTGAACGAACCGCCGTCGACGAATTCCGCGTAAGAGCCGTCTTCGAGCGTGAAGACCGCGCCGACGAACGTCGCCGGGGTATTCACTTCTTCGCCGACAATCTCAATCGCGGCGTGATCGTCGAGGACAACCTTGACTTTGCCGTCGTCGGAGATAAATCCGCCGTTCAGGAACGTGCCCGTCTTGCCTTCGTACGCGATCTTCGCGCCGTTGGAGAGAACGACCAGTTCGCCGGTCGAGGCAATCGCCGCGGCGTCGTTATAGGTAACGTAGGTCTTCGAGAACGCGATCGATTCGGCCGTCAGGTCGCTCAGGAGCGTCTTCGTGCCGTCCGCGTTGACGAGAACGTCGACGTATTCGTACTTGGCCGAGACCGGAGGAACCTGACCGATCGATTCGAGGTAATCGAACTTCGATTCGCGGCGCGCGGTAAGCGTCGTTCCGTCTTCGAGCGTAATGGTAATCGAGTATTCCGAATCGAATCTGCCGGGCGCGTAAGCGACCTGAGTTCCGTCGGGATACGTAAAGACGCCGTTTTCGAAGACGACGTAGGTCTTGCCGTATTCGAACTTCATGCCGTCGACGAGAGTGACGTCGGCGCCGTCGACAACCGCGACGTTGCGTCCGACCGACGCGACGCCGTCTTCAACGGTTACCACGACCATGTCGTCGCGCACGTATTCGCCGGAGCTGACGAGCACGTTCTGGCTGTACCAGTACGGTCCGACGTAGAGTTCCGACGCTTCGCGGAGCGTTACGACGTCGTCGAGCGGATTGTACTCGCCGTCCGCGACGGTCGTAACGACGACGCTCGGCGCTTCGTAAACTTCGAACGTCGCGGTAAAGACGTTGTTCTCTTTACTGGTCTCGATGACTTCGTTGCCGGAATCGAGGGTAATCGTAAGAGTGTACGTACCGACGGGCAACGCGCCGAGGTTCTGACGCGCGTAGCTCTGAGTCGCGCCCGGAGCAAGCCAATCGGAATTGCGGAGCCAATCGAAGTAATCGGCGCCGTCTTGATACCGTCCGACCGTCGTCGCGGAGTACGCGTCGCCGGAAGCGGTAACGCCTTCGATCGCGAAGGTCACGTTGAACTTGTCGTAGACCGCGACGTCGCCGATATTGGCGATCGCGTAGTCGAGAACGACGTCGTAGCCCGCGATGTAGTGGTTGGTCTGTCTGTTGTCGATGGTCGCGAACCAGAAGTTGACCGGGTCGTCGTTGAACGAGAGGTCCGGCGTGTAAACGAGCTGGTATTCGAACGCGCCCATGTCGATCGAGTAGACGACCTCGCCGACAATAACGCCGGCGTAACGCGGATTGCCCGCCAGGTCGAATTCCACGCCAGGTTTCGCGAGCGCGTTGGAACCTGCGTTGACCGCCGGGCTTTCCATCTTGAGCGAATAGTCGCCGTTAGCCGCGTCGACGAACTGAGGATCGACGCCGACGAAGCAGCGGTACGCCGCTTCCATCCAGGACGCGTCAAAGGCGACGTCGCCCGTCGACTCGACGTTCTGGATCAAGGAGTTGCGAAGCTTAACGGTCGCGCCGTTGGCGACGAAGATTTCAACGCCGGAGCCGCTGATCGTTTCGGTCGTTGTTTCGGTCGTATCTCCAACCGTTTCTTCGGTCGTAATCTCTTTCGTGGTCACGGAGTTGCCGGCGAGAATCGAGTTGTCGATCGCCGCGGATCCGTAGACGTAGATCGCGCCGCCGAGGAACGCCTCGTTGCTCGCGACGGTAACGTTGACGAGCGTAACCGTCTTGGCGTAGATCGCGCCGCCCTGTTCGGCCGCCTTATTGTTCGCGATAAGCGCGTTGTTCAGATTGACGGAACCGGCGTTGATCGCGCCGCCGTTATTGGTCGCTTCGTTGCCGGTAACGGCAGCGAGGCCGGAAACCGTGAAGGCGCCGACCGCAAAGACCGCGCCGCCGTCGACCGCCGTGTTGCCGGTAATCGTCGCCGAGCCGCCGATAACGACGTTCGTCTTAGCGTAAATCGCGCCGCCTTGGCCGGTAACCTTATTGCTCGACAGAGTCGCGTCGCCGTCGACCTTAACGGAGCCGAGCGAGTAGATCGCCGCGCCGTCGACGCCCGTATTCGAGGTCGCGGTGAGCGCGCCGGTGATTTCCGTAGAAGTTCCGGAGTTGAGACCGCCGTTGACGTTGTTCGTAACAGCCGCGTCGCCGCCGACCTTAATGGTCGTGTCCGCAACGACCGCGCCGCTCGAATTCGCCGCCTGGTTGCCGTCCGCGATCAGATCGCCGTCGATCGCGACCGATTTAGCCGCGACGCCGGAGACCGTTTCCGCCGTGTTGTTGGAGACGGTCGCGGAGCCGGAGACGGCCATCGCGCCCTTGACGAAGGCCGCGCCGTAAGACGCGCCCGCCTTATTGTCGGTCGCGCTGAACGCGCCGTTAACGGTCAGCTTCGAGCCGCCGTAGAACGCGCCGTAAGAGCCGCCCGCTTCGTTGCCGGTAAGCGCGAGCGAGCCGAAGGTCGCGACGCCGCCGGCGTAGATCGCGCCGTAGTCGCCCGTCGCCTTGTTGCCCGTAACGGTCGCGTCGCCTACGACGGTGAACGCCGAGCCGGCGTACGCGGCGCCGTAATTCGCGCCTTCGTACGCGACGCTTTCGGTCGTTTCGGTCGTCGTCGTGGAATCGACGACGTTTCCTTCTTCGTCGTAGGTGTAAACGGTCGTCGCCACTTCGGTCTTGACCGCGACCTTGCCGATCGCTTCGTTTTCGGCCATCGTGAGCGCACCGCCGACGTAGACGGATCCCTTAGCGTAGATCGCGCCCGCGGTCGCCGCCGTGTTGTAGGAGATTTCCGCGTCGCCGTCGATCTTAATCGCGCCGTTTTCAGCCGCGATCGCGCCGTACTTGCCGGAGACGGTCGTCGTCGTGGTCGTCGTTACGATCGTTTCGCCGTTTTCGCCGGTCGATTCGACTGTTTCGACGTTTTCGGTTACGGATCCGGCCTTATTGCCGGTAATCGTCGCGTTAGTCGCGACGGAGAACGCGACGCCGGAGTTCGTTACGGCGATCGCGCCGTAGTCGCCGCCCGCGACGTTGTTCTTAACCGTAGCGGAATTCGCCTCGAAGGACGCCGCCTTGATTGCGCCGTAGTCGCCGCCCGCCTTATTCGAGGAGACGTTCGCGTCGCCGCCGACGGCAACCGCGCCGCTCGCGAAGATCGCGCCGACGTTCTCGCCGGCTTCGTTGCCGGTAACGGTCGCGTTTCCGCCGACCGTAACGTCGCCCTTAGAGTAAACCGCGCCGTAGGAGCCTTCGGCCGAGTTGCCGGTAATCGCGGCGTCGCCGGTAACGGAGACGCTCTTGGCGTAAACCGCGCCGTAGTCGCCTTCCGCGGAGTTGTCGGTAATTTGCGCGTTTCCTTCGACGGTCAACGCGCCCTTGGTGAAGATCGCGCCGTAAGACGCGCCCGCCTTATTCGAAGAGACGATCGCGGAACCCTTGACCGTCGTCGCGCCTTCAACGTAGACCGCGCCAACCTGGCCGTCCGCGCTGTTGCCGGAGATGGTCGCGGCGATAACTTCCACGCCCTCTTCAACTTCGACGTTGCCGTTGACGTTCAGCGAGCCGTTGACGTAGAGCGCGCCGTAGTCGCCGCCGGCCTTATTGCCGGTAATCGTCGCCGTCTTATCGACGGTGACCGTGCCGTTAACGTAAGCGGCGCCGTAGGATTCGCCCGCCTCGTTGTCGGTCAGCGCCAGGCTGCCGCCGACGGTAACCGGCTTCGACGCGTAGAGCGCGCCGTAGCCGCCGGTCGCCGTATTGCCGTCGAACGTGGCGTCGCCGGTAACGCGGGTCGCGCCCGCGACCTTAATCGCGCCGTAAGATCCGTTCAACGCGGCGTTTTCGTTCGCGGTCAAATTGCCGCCCACGGTGAACGCGCCGCCAATTTCGAGCGCGCCGTACGCGTCGTCGGCCTTATTGCCGTTGATTTCGGCGTTTCCGCCGACCTTAACCGCGGCTCCGACATAACCGGCGCCGTAATTGGAGGTTACGTCGTTCGTCGTGGTCGTCGAAACGACATTCGTGCTCGAATCGACGACTTCGCCGGCCTCGTTGAGAACTTCGGTCAGCGTCGTAACTTCGACGGTAACCGTTTCGCTTCCGCTCGCCTTATTGGCGTCGAGCGTCAGATCGCCCGCGACGCCAAGTTCGTTCGCGACGTAGAACGCGCCGTACGAGGACGCGGAGTTATTGGAGATATTCGCGTTCGCGTCGAACTTCGCGGAGCCGTTCTCAACGAAGAACGCGCCGTAACTGCCGTTAAAGGTCTTGGTCGTGGTAACGGTCGTCGTGGTCGTGCGAATTCGAGCGCCGTCTTCTTCGCGAATGCTTTCCTGGACGTCTTCGGTCGTTTCGCGCGTCACTTTCGCGGCCGCGCCTGCGACGTTATTGACGATCGTCGCGTCGCCGACAATCTCGAGCGCCGCGCCGGAGCCGGACGCGTAGATCGCGCCGACGTCGCCCGTCGCCTTATTGCCGGAGATCGTGGCTTCGGCGCCGATATAGACGGTCTCGGCCGCAATTGCGCCGTAGTCGCCGCCCGCGACGTTGTTCGCAACGATCGCCGCGCCGCCGATCTCAACCTGAGTCGCCGAAATGGCGCCGTAGTTGTCGGTCGCGCTGTTGCCGGAGATCGAAGCGGTTCCGGTTACGGTCAGCTTCTGGACGCCCATCGCGCCGAAGGAACCGGCCGTAGCCTTGTTCGAATCGATAACCGCGTTTCCGCCGATCGCGACGTTCTTCGCGAAGCCCGCGCCGTAGGAGCCGCCCGCGACGTTTTCGGAGATATCCGCGTCGCCGCCGACCGTAAGATTGCCGTTTTCAATGAAGAACGCGCCGAAGTCGCCGCCGGCCTTGTTCTTATTGATGGTCGCGTTTCCGCCGACCGTAACGTCGCCCGTCGTCTTGAACGCGCCGACAAGGTCGCCGGCTTCGTTGCCGGTGAACGTGGCGTCGCCGGTAACGTCGATTGCTTTCGCTTCGATCGCGCCGATCGCGCCCGTCGCGGTATTGTCGTTAACGATCGCGTTTCCGCCGACCGCGAAGGTATTGGCCGCGTAGATCGCGCCGACGCTGCCGCCCGCCGTATTGCCGATTACGGTCGCGTCGCCGGTAATCGCGACGTCGGCCGCGGAACCCGCGCCGAAGTTGCCCGCGGCGCTGTTGTTCGAAATATTCGCCGCGCCGCCGACGGTAACGTTGCCGGACGCGCGGAAGGCGCCTTCGCTGCCGCCCGCTTTATTGCCGGTAATCGCCGCGTCGCCCGCGATTCCAATATTGGCCGCGGCAATCGCGCCCACGTCGCCGGTCTTGGCTTCGTTGTTGGCGACGGTCGCGTTTCCGCCGACCGTAACGTCGCCGGACGCATAGATCGCGCCGAACGCGCCTTCGGCCTTGTTGTTCTCAATATTGGCGTTTCCGGTAATCGCGACGCTCTTCGCCTGAATCGCGCCGTAGTCGCCGCCGGCCGTATTGCCGGTCACGGTCGCGCTTCCGCCGACCGCGACGTTATTGGCCGCGTAGATCGCGCCGACTTCGCCGCCGGCCGCGTTGTTCGCAACGGTCGCGTCGCCGGTAACCGTAACGCTGTTCGCCTTAATCGCGCCGTAGTCGCCAGCCGCGGAGTTGCCGCTGATCTCGGCCGCGCCGTTAATCGTAACGTCGCCCGAGGCCTCGATCGCGCCGACGCCGCCGCCCGCCGTATTGCCGACGATCTTCGCGACGTAGCCCGCGTATGGAATTTCGTTGCCGTCGTCGTCGAAGGTCGATTCGACGACGCCGTTGACGACGACGTTGCCCGCGACGTACATCGCGCCGTAATTGCGGTTCGCCTTATTGCCGGACGCTTCAAAGACGCCCGCGACTTCAAGGTCGCCGTTGATAACCGCCGCGCCGTAGTCGCCGATAGCCTCGACGGTCGACGTGGTTTCCGTGGTCGGCTCGGAGCCGTCGGCGGGAGTCGTAACGACGGTCGTTTCGGTAACGACGGTTCCGTCCGCGGTATTGTTCGTAAAGCTCGCGTTGCCGCCGAACTTAACGTCGTCGGCCGCGTACAGGGCGCCGGCCGAACCGTGCGCTTCGTTCTTATTGAACAGGACATTGCCGCCGAATTCGGCGCCGCCCGCCGCGATATAGATCGCGCCGCCGAGCGCCGAGTAGGTCGTCTTCTTGACGGTCGTCAGAATGGTTTCGCCTTCCGGCCCGACCGTTTCGGTCGTCGTCTCGGTAACGTCGGTCGCAACCGTGCCGGCGACGTTCGTCGCGACGGTCGCGTCGCCCGCGACGACTACGGAGTCGATCGCGTAGATCGCGCCGCCGTCGCCGCCCGCCTTATTGCCGGAAATATTGGAGGCGCCTTCGCCGACCTTGACGTAGCTCTTGGAGTAAATCGCGCCGCCCTGCGATCCGGCCTGGTTGCCGGTCGCCGTGAGCGCGCCGTTCGTCTCGAACGACTGAGCGAAGATCGCGCCGCCCGCGCCTTCCGCGACGTTGTTCTTGGCCGTGACGGAGCCCTTGACGAGGACCGCGCCGGTCGCGTTAATCGCCGCGCCTTGCGCGCCGGAGTTGTTCTGGAGATCCGCGTCCCCTTCGACCGTAACGTCGCCGTTGGCGATAATCGCGCCGCCGACGTTGCCGGTCGCGGTCGCCGCGCCGCCGACCGTAATTCCGGAATCGGAGACGAGCGCGCCGGAGTTGGTCGCGTTTTCGTTGGTATTGACGGTCAGATTGCCGCCGACCGCGACCGATTGCGCGCGAACGCCGGACACGGAGTCCGCCGTATTGCGGGACACGGACGCGTCGCCGGTCACGTTGAACGCGCCGTTGATATAGGCCGCGCCGTAATCGCCGCCCGCGTAGTTGCCGTCGAGCGCGGCGTTTCCGCCGACCGTAACGTCGCCGTTCGCCGTGAACGCGCCGTAAGCGCCGCCCGCGGTATTATTGCTGGCGTTGAGCGAGCCGCCGACGTTAACCGCGCCGCCGGATACAAACGCGCCGTAATCGCCGGTCGCGGAGTTGCCCGTCGCGGTCAGGTCGCCGATTACGTCGAACGAAGCCGCGGCAATCGCGCCCACGTCGCCGTCGAGCGCCCTGTTGGCCGTCGCGGTCAGATTTCCTTCGACGTCGAGCGCGCCTTCGATCAAGGCCGCGCCATAGCCGGCTCCGGCCTGGTTGCTCGCGAAGTCCGCGTTTCCGCCGACCGTTGCGTCGCCCTTAACGTAAGCGGCGCCGTAGCTTCCAGCCGCCGTATTGCTCGCGAACGTCGCGTTTCCTCTGACGTCGAGCCCCTTGGCGTACAGCGCGCCGTAGTCGCCGCCCTTCGCGGTATTGTTCGAGAGATTCGCGTCGAGCCCGACGGAGAGCGGGCCGTTCGCGTAGAAACCGCCGTAGGAGCCGTCCGCTTCGTTGCCGGTAACCGTGAGGCCGCCGGTCACGTTGACCGCGCCGTTGGCGAAGACCGCGCCGTAGTCGCCCTTGACTTCGTCGACGTACTGGCTCGCGATCGCCTTATTGCCAGTCGCGATGAAATCGCCCGCCACGTTGAAGCCGGCTTCCGCGTAGACCGCGCCGCCCGCTTCCGCTTCGTTGCCGGTAAAGGTCGCCGCGACGGTCGATTCGGAGTTCGGATCGGCCGCGAAGTTCAGATTCGCAACCTTAGAGGCGTAGATCGCGCCGCCGACGACGTTGCGGGACGCGTAGTCGGCCGCGACCGCCTTATTGCCGGTAAAGACGCTGGCGACGACCGTCGTGTCGACGAGCGTATAGATCGCGCCCGCGCGTTCGGCCGTATTCGAGGAGAACGTCGTGTTCTCGACGGTCAGCGCGCCCGTTTGCGCCGCAATCGCGCCGCCCGCGAACGCCTTGTTGCCGGTGAACGTCGCGTTCTTAATGGCGGTCGACGCGTCGGTGTCGGTAAAGACCGCGCCGCCGAAGTCGGTCGCCGTATTGTTCGAGAACGTACCGCCGTCGACGGTCAGATAGCCGCGGTTGGAGATCGCGCCGCCAAGACCCGCGCGGAGGTGTTCGCCGTCTTCCGTCGTCTTGCCCCAGAACGCCAGGTTGTCGGAGAAGTTGACGTTTTGGAGATGCAGTTCGCCGTAGTTGACCAGCGCGCCGCCGACGCTCGAATAACCTTCCTTCATGGACAGGTCGGAAATGGTAACGTTCGCGGTCGCGTCGATGACGAACATATTCGTGATATTCGCGCCGGCTACCGTTACGTTGTTGTCTTCGCCCAGAATGACGAGTTCGCGATCGACGAGCAGATCGTCGGAGCCGATAAGCTTTGCGAATCCGGTCGCAACGATCGGGCCCTTCGCGGGATCGATCGTGATCGTCTTGCCCCTCATCTTCGCAGGATCGAAGGTAACGGTGGCGTCGACTTCTTTGGTCAGAGTCGCGACGCCGTTGCGAACGTCGAGCAGCGAACCGTCGGCAAGGGTAATCGCCTTCTCGACGCGCGCGTTGCGCGTAGAGAGCGAACCGATCGCGAGGCTCGCGAAGCTCAGGCTGGAGCCGTCTTCGTATTCGACGATCGTGCCGTCTTCAAAGACGAACGCGCCCTGCGGATACTGCTCGTTCTGGTAGTACGTGAAGTTCACGTTCGAGTAGGAGAACCGCATTCCGTCTTGCAGAACGATATCGCCTTCCGGAGTCGAGAGGACGTTGTAGGTGTAGTGCGTACCTTCCTGATCGTTCAGGCCGGAATCGTCGACGTAGTGGATGTACTGGTCGGTCTGGAGCTCGAAGCTCGCGGAAGTTCCGTCCGGATACGTGATCGGGCCCTTGTCGAGCGCTTCTTTCGAGACGCGCGGGGAATCCGGATCGACGCCGTACGTGAAGTAACCGCCGTTCATCTGGTAATGATAGTAGATCGAGCGGCCGTTGAGGAGGAATTCGTCGCCTTCCTGCAGGTCGATCTGTTCGCCGTTCTTAATAACGACGTCGACCGACTGCGTCAGCCAGCCGTCGACGACGGTGAGAACTTCGCCGTTTTCGAGCGTGAAGGTCGTGCCGTCGGCAACCAGGAACGTCGAGACGTATTTATAGCCGGCGGCCGCGTCGACCGCTTCGCGGAGCGAAGTCAGGCCGTCGGTCGCGTCGACGACGTCGCGTTCGGTCGTAACGACCGTGCTCGGTTCGGAGTAAACGTTGAAGTTGCCGACGAATACGTTGTTGTTGTCGCCTTCGTATCCGTCTTCTTCGCCGTATTCGTAAATGGCTCCGACGCCTTCAATATCGAGCGTAACGGTAACCGTATAGTACCCGACGGGCAGCGCGCCAAAGTTCGTCATGAGGCTCTTTTCGCCGTTGACGTCGATCCAGTCGGAAACGTTGAGCCAATCGTGATAATTGAATTCGGTGGCGAAACTCTGCGCCGCAAGCGTCTGATCGTAGATCGTGTTCCCGCTCGCGTCGACGCCGACGAGCTTGACGTTAAACTTGAAGTTGTCGATAACGCGCGCGTCGCCAACGTTTTGAACGTTGAAGTTAATGCAGACGTCCTGACCGGAAATGTAGTAATTGAGCTCGGTCGTATTGTCGCCGACGATTACCTGAGTCCCCCAGTAATCGACCGTTTCGGCCAAGAGGGCGAGGTCGGGCGCAAGCGTCGTCTGATATTCGTACGCGCCCATATCGACCGTGCGGACCTCGCCGCCGATCGTCAGACCGACGCGGCGCGCGTTGCCGGCCAAGTCGGTCGCCGCGGTATCGAGGCTGTTGCTTCCTGCGTTAATCGCGGGCGACGCCTTCTTGAGGCCGTAGTTCGAATTGAGCTGAGGATCGACGCCGAGAATCGAGCGGTATTCGGCGACGGTCGTAAACGCCGTCGGGCCGACCTGGGCGATATTGGCAAGCAGCGAGTTGCGAAGCGTCGTGGAAGCGCCTTCGGCGGTATAGAGATCGAAGCCGTTCGCCGCGCCCGTATTGTTCGCGAGAATCGAGTTGTCGACCGTCGCGTTGCCGGCGTTATAGAAGCCCGCGCCGTCCGCCGCCTTGTTGTCGGCGATCGTCACGTTGACAAAGGTCGTCGTCGACGCCGCGTAGATCGCGCCGCCGTAGGTCGTCGCCTTGTTCTTGGCAAAGAGGCTGTTCGAGGCGTCCAAGAGGCCGGTCGAGTAGATCGCCGCGCCGTTGTTCGCCGTATTGCTCATGAACGTTCCGCCGATAATCTTAACGGAGGAATTCTCGCCGCCGTAAATCGCGCCGCCGTCGCTCGTGGCCGCGTTCGTCTTGAACGTGGAACCGACGATCTGCGCCGAGCCGTCGGTATAGATCGCGGCGCCAGACTGAGCCTTGATGCCGGTATAGGAAGAACCCGCGTCTTCCATGATGCCGCCGTTGTAAATCGCGCCGCCGACGCCGCTCGCGGTCGACTTCGTGAAGACGGCCGCTTCGATCGTCAGCTTGGAATTCTCGCCGTTGTAGATCGCGCCGCCGTCGATAGAAGAGGTTCCGTTGAACGTGGAATCGTAAACGCTCAAATCGGCCGCGCCAATATTGGCGATCGCGCCGCCGCGATACGCGCCGGTCGTGTTCTTAAAGGCCGACCGGGCGACGGTTACAATACCGCCGTCGTTGTAGATCGCGCCGCCGTTTTCGCCGGACGTGCCCGTAAAGGTCGTTTCGTCGACCGTCAGGACGCCCTTGCTGTAAATCGGGCTGCGCAGACCGTAATCGCCGGTAAACGTCGTTCCCGCGCTGATATTGGCGGAACCGAGGTTGAAGATAATCGCGCTGTTTTCGGCCTTGTTGTTGGCAAAGGTCGACTCGATAACGTTGAGGGTCGCGCCCGAGGCGTTGTAAATGAGCGAGCCAAGTTTCGCGTCGTTGTCGGTGAATTCGACCTGATTGATCGTCAACTTGCCGTAGTTCTCGAGAATAGCGCCGTCTTCTTCCGACGTCGCGCCTTCAAACGCGAAGTGCAGAATGGAGACGTCCGCGCCCTGCTTGATGTAGAACAGGCACGGATCGTCGCTGCTGCTCGTAATCGTCAGGTCGAGGAGAGCGCCGTCAGGATCGACGCAGTCGAGCGTAAAGGTCTTGTCGAGCGTGAGCGGACCCTGAGTAAGAACGAACGTCTCGCCGTCGAGGTAGGTCGCAAAGACGACCGCGTTCGATTCGCGAGAGACGCGTTTGACGAGCGCGCGGCCCGCCTTGTAGGAGTATTCCTCGCCGTTGAGAATGACCGTCGTACCGGCGGCAAGCTTCGTCGAGGAAACAGCTTCCGTATTGTAGACAAACTTGCCGTCGTCGTAAGTTACCGTATAGCCGTTCGAGAGCGTAACGACGGTGCCTTCTTCGAGGTAGTAGCGGACGTTGTTGGAATCGACGTACGAGTCGGAAACGAAGGTGAGTTCCGTGTCGCCGACGACAATCTTATCGCCGTCGTTGACTTCGTAAGTCGTAACGACGGTTACGATAAAGCGGTCTTGCGCGTAATCGTATACGGCGGTTTCGCCGTTGGCGAGCGTAACGACCGAACCGTCCGGAACGATCGCGACGTCGTCGGTCGCTTCGCGGCGGAATACGCCGTTGACGACGGTTACGACCGAACCGTCGGCCATGACGAAGGAACCTTGACTCTGGACGTCGTCGCGCGTGTACTGCGCGGTAACTTCCGTATTGGTCCAAACGCCGTCGACGAGTTCGACGTCCACGTCGTTAATCGTGGCGACGGTTCCCTCGGGCACGTCGACAATATTGCCGTCTTCGTCGTAGAAGACGTCGACAACGTAAGTAACGACGACCGTTTCCTGAACGTCCCACTTAATAATCTGGCCGTCGCTGAACGTATAGACGACGCCGGACGCGTTGACCCAGTCGGTTCCGTTGAACGTGTATTCGATTCCGCCCAGTTCGACCATGGCGCCGACCGGCGCGACGACCGTATTGCCGTCCGCGTCCTTGAACGCGCCGTCCGCCGCGCTCCACGTCGCCGTGACGGAGCCGTCCTTCGTGAACGTGAACTGTTCGCCCGGATAGACCTGATACGCGGACGTTACGTCGACGTAGAACTTGCCGTTGATGACTTTATACGTAACGCCGTTCGCTTCGAAGACGTCGCCGTCTTGGAGCGCGATTTCACTGTAGTAGAAGCTGCCCGCGTAGACCTCGACCGCTTCGCGGAGCGAAATCTCGCCGTCGTAAGGATCGACGACGTCGGCCGTCGTCGTAACGACGATCGAATCGTTAATGGAGACGGGCGACTCGACGAAATCGAAGTAGGACGTCGTTAAGAAGAAGTTGTTGTTCTCATTGTATTCGGCGACCGCTTCGTTCGTGTCGATAGCGTACCCGAAGACGAAATACCCTTCTTCGTTCTGCTCCGCCATAACGCCCTGATCGATCATGCCGTCGACGAGCGCCTGCGCGGAATCAAGCCGGATATTTTCAAGCAGAATGTAGCTTTCGGAACCGTCGTACTGATACGTCTGGACTTCGCCGGTCGCCAGGTTCGTGCACGTAATCGTCGCGACGCCGGAGCCGCCGGGCATAGCCGCGTTCGGGCCGAACTCGACCTTGACGGTCATGATCGCGACGCCCGTGTCTTTCGTGCTGCTGGCGTACATCGCCGCCTTCGGAGTGTAGGCGTCGTACTTCCACATGTAGACGGTCGTTTCAAAGTCGGTCGAAATGGCCGGACCCTGATTGATGATCGCCATATTCAGATAGAGCTGCTCGTCGACGAGGAACGGAGCGACGGAGCCGGTCTGGTCGTCGATCGCGCGAGAGACGACGATCGAGTTTTCCCAGTTGTTGACGACGTCGGAACCGGCGGAAGTCGGAACAAATCCCGTAAGGTCAGGATTGTCCAGAACTTCGTACGCGCCGGAATCGATGCGGGAACCGCCGATACGGGTCTGGCCGGCAAGGTCGGTCGGGAAGTCGCTCGCGCCTACGAAGTAGCGCGTCTCATGCATATTGGCGTATCGATAGGCCTGGACGTAATTGTTCGTAAAGTCGAGGCTGGTCGAAAGATTGGCATTAACGCCGCGATTGACCGCGAGCGAATCGCCGGTCAGACGCAGATTCCAGAATCCCCAGAGCTCGTTGCTCCAGTCTTCCGAAGCGTAATCGCGGTAGCTTACGAAGCCAGGATCGTAAACGGTAACCGGGGAGCCGACTTCGCCGCCGGCGGAAGTGCCGATGAGGCTTCTGGCGTCGCCGATAGAGTCGCGGCCGTTGCGGTACGCGTCCAAACGGGAGTTGCGCGCTTCGTTGCCGATAATAGTGGCGTATACGCGGTTAGTCCCGGAAAGTTCGTTGTAGACGTCGGCGCCAAAGACGGCGTAGTTCTTCGCGATAATACTGTTGTACGCGTTGATAACGCCGTAGTTTTCGATACCGCCGCCGGAGTAGTCCGCCGTGTTGCCCGCTACGGTAACGCTGCTCATCGTAATGACGCCGCCGGACTCGTTGAAAACGCCGCCGCCGACCGCGCCGTCGTCCGTTACCTTATTGCCGATAACCGCCGAGTTGATCAGCATGAGCCAGCCGTCATGCTGCGCGTTGTCTTCGTATTCGCCGCCGGAGTTGTACACGCCGCCGCCCGCCTTCAGCGCGCGGTTGCCCGCGATAATCGAGTCGCCGATGGTCAGCCAGCCGTAGTTGTTGTACACGCCGCCGCCGTTGTTGACCTGCGCGGTCGAGGTGCCGCGGGACGCGTTGCCGCCCGTAATTATGAAGCCGTACATTTCAACCGTCGTATTGTCGACGTAAATCGTACGGAATCTGTCGTGAGCGTCGAACGTAATACCCGGTATGCTGTATTCGTTGTTCCACGCGGGCGTCGCGTCTAAAACGTACCGTTTCGCGGCCCAAGGCTGATTGACAAGACCGCGCGAATACGTGAACGTCAGCGTGCTGTTAAGATCGATCGTCGTATTGGCGAGCGATTCGTTGAAGCGCAGCGTGTTGCCCAGGAACGTCTGACCGTCTTCGAGCCGGCGGCCGCTGTAGACGAACGCTTCCTGCCAGTTCAGAACGTTGTCGACGCCGTTTGCGTTCGACATGACGGTTACGTTCATCTGCGCGTCGTCAATATAGAAATTCTCGTACGATTCATGCAGCGTCAGGGTGTACTGACCAAGGCTGCCGTAGTCGGAATAACCGCTGGTCGAGCTGGAGCCCTGTCCGACGCCTTCAACCGCGATATAGTACTTCTTGCCGGCTTCCAGTTCGGGCGTGACAAAGTGCGAGAACGTGGTGTAGACGGAATCGTCTATCGCGTAGTACCCTTCCTTCAGAATCGTCTTCGCTTCGTCGAGATAAACGGGATTGCCGAACTGGTCGACGACGTAGAAGCGGTAGTCGGAGTCGTACGCGTTATTGCTGAGGAACGCGTGCGTCTTTTCGCCGTATCCGAGCTTCAAAACGTTTCCGTCCAGATCGAGCAGGACGTTGTTTCCGAACTCGTCCAAGAGGGAGACGCGGACGTTCAGGTTCGTGTAATCGTGCGTATCCGCGTAGTACAGACCGCCAAAGACCGGATTCTCTTCTTCGGAATGATTGCGGACGGTGCAGTTGAAATCGCGGTCGATAAAGCGGTCGTCGGCGCCGTCGCCGGAAACGTCGACAACGTAGGTTCCGCCGTAAGAGACGAACGAGAACACGTCGACGTCGGTGCGGCGTTCGATAACGCTCTCGACCCGGTATGTACCCGCGTTCGGATTGTAAACGTTGAGGTTAACGTCGACGTAGAAGTCGCCCAGGTCGGTCGCCGTCGTATACGTATCGCCGTGTTCGTCGGTGCGGTATCCGACGACGCTGGCGATAATCGCGACGTCGTCTTCAAAGTTCGTCGCGTTAACGTAGTCGCCGTTGCTCCACTGCGTCATAGTGCAGTAGTAGCCCGCGCCCATGATCGGCGCCCAGTCGGAGCTGTTTTCGCCCGTGTAGTATTCGTTGTGTTCGTAACCGTCGTGGTGCAGACCGAGCGAATGGCCGACTTCGTGCGACGCGGCTTCCGCGATCGCTTTAGCGCCCAGACCGAGGTCGTAAGGATAGACGTAGTTGTGCGTCTTCGCCGTTCCGAACGAACCGACGCCGGAAAGGCCGCCTGCAGACGGGCTGTAGCCGCCGATTACGCAGCGAATGCCCTTCGACGCGCGCGCCCACACGGCCGCGTTTGTCGTTACGTTGACGTTGAACGGCGCGTAATCTTCAGCGACGCGCCGATAGATCTCTTCGATCATCTGGAGCTCTGCGACGCCGTAGCCGTTGGAGCCGTCCATATCGAACTGAGGATGCGCCAGACCGTCCCAGCCGTTCCCTTCGTCGCCGCCGAAATACAGATAGATAACGTTTTCGGTATTGCCGGGCATACTCTCGAGCGAAAGAATCGCGTTCTGATTCATTTCCGCCGCGGGAAGAGCTTTCGTGTACTGCGCCAGCCAAGAGAAACCGACGATGGTCGAAGTATACGTTACGCTGCTGCTGTTGGCGACCGAGCTGTAATACTGGAATCCTTCGGGGAACGTTCTTTCGTTAACGAGCCCGCCGCTGGAATTGATATAGGTATAGGGCTCGGTAACGAGCGTCAGAGAATTGGCGCCGTTGAGGAGGTAGTTGTGGTACGTGTCGTAACCGGAACCGTTGGAACGTTCGTCATAGTAATAGGTTCCGTTGTACGTTCCGTTCTGTTCGTTATTCCCGTAATACTGGTAGGATACGCTGGAGCTGTGCGTTCCGTAAAGCGGGTTGGTGCAGATGAGGCCGTAGTAGTCGGCGGAGTTGTTGGTCGTATTGCCGTAATAGGTCAGCGAACTGCCGTTGTAGTAGTAGCCCCACACGGAAACGTATTCGCGGGAGACGTTGCCCCGGCTGTCGGTCGTTTGAACTTCCATGGTGACGGCGTTGCCCGCGCGAAGAGCCGCGAGCATGTCGTCGAGCATCGTGGAGCTCGCCGGAACGTAGCCGCCGACTTTCGCGAAGTCGACGTCCATAAACATGCCGCCGCCTTCGACGGAGTTCGTCAACGCGCTGAGATTGCGCCCCATGCAGCTGCGGTCGTTGCCCGAGAAGAAGTAGTCGAGCATTTCGGCCGTCGTCAGATTGTAGTTGGTGGCCGTGCCCGCGCCCGTTTCCATGAAGTTGTTGCGGAGATAATCGACGACCGCGTCTTCGACGGATTCATAGGTTCTCGTCGAGCCGTCCGGCAACGTCATACGGGTCGAAAAACCGGCGGCCTGCGCCCAGCCCGTATACGAAAGCATGTTCGCCATCGTGCCGACCCAGCCCGCGCAGCCCACGCACTCCGCGTCGTAGATGCGGTTCGCGTTGACGGCGCGATAGGCCGACGGCGTAAATCCGAAGTAGTCGCCCTGGCGGCGGAGCGTCGCGTTAAGGACGTCGCTGACCGAATTGTACGAACCGTTGACTGTCTCGGCAAAACGCGTGCCGGGAACGATCGTGTCGGTCGCGACGGTCGGCGCTCTTCTGTTGTTCGCCTGAGCGGTCGTAACGACGGTCGCCTGAGAGGCCGCGACTTCGGAATCGTCAAACTGATTGAGAACGTATTCCGTTCCCGCGCCCGTCATGACGTTGTAGCTGTACTGGGAGTCCTCAATCTTGCCGGGCGCGCACGCGTCGACTTCGTTGACCATAGCGAACTGCGCGCCGTACGTAACGTTCGCGTCGTCGGTCGTCGCGACAAGACCGCCCTGCATGTCGACGGAGGAGAAGTTGTAGAGAACCATGCCGTCGAAAGCGACGTCGCCGTTGAGCACGGTAAACGCGTTCGTGTCCTGAGTAACGACCGTCAGAGCCGCGTCGCCGGAACCGACGATCGTAAGCTTGCCGTATTCGTCGGAGTTCAGATTGATCGTAATCGCCGTCGCGTCAAGATTGACGACGTAGTTGTCCTGAGTCGTGCGCAAGACGAGAAGATCGTCGCTCTTCGTCTGAGCGGCCTGGTTAATCGCGGCCTGAACAGATTCGGCGCTCAGATCGCTGAGCGCGATCACGTTGATCTGAGACGCGGACTCGGGAAGTTCAAGATCAGAATAAGCGGCGCGGATTTCGTTGTAATCTGCGCCAATCGGGTTAACGGACAGGAGCTGGCGTTCTTCCAGAGCTTCCAGCCCCAGCTTCTTCGCCGACATGTTTCGCTTCTTGTCCGCTTTTCCGCGAGGCGTCCCCTCGTCCTCTTTACGCCCGCGAAAAGCATTGTTTTCTTTGTTGACGTCGCTAGTTCGCAATTCGTCGATCAATCGATTGAATAAACGCATATTCTTCTCCTGAACAAAGAGCCGTCCAACGTTGGGGACTCCAAAAATTTCCCGACCTCGTTCCCTCCGCTTGCCGCTCTTGCAACACGGCAAGGGGGTAAAGGGATCTGTCGTTCGGGTGTGACGTTTATAGTTTGCGCTGAAACGCCGCCGACGGTCAGGGACTTGACTAGTATTGCCCTGAGCAAGCCGCCGCCGCGTTTCCTTTCCGCCGCGTCCGTATCCGACGTCGCGAAGCCTTCTCACGCGTACCAAAACGGTTCGCGCGTATTGGCGAAACAGCCGTCTCGCTCCTTCGCCGCTCGAAAGGCCCCTCGACGTGGATATCAAGGGGAATCCGACCAGTTCGGAAAGACGCTTGCACGGAAAACGCAATGTCGTTAACTATTTTGGCAAAAGATTTCGACGCGCGAAATTCGGGTTAGTTCCTGCGCCAAGGCCCTCAAACAAGCCGAAACGAACCCGTTTCGGCGAGTCGGAACGACCTTCCGCACTCCCCTGAATTTCGCTCAAACGCCCTTTTTTCCAAAATAAAAACGGATAATCCGGATTACAATCTAGTTTAACTGAATTTGCCAAAATTTACAACTAAAAACGACTCTTTTTCAAAAAAATTCATAAAGGTTTATAACAAACATGCCGATTTTGATAAGTTCCGTTATAATAAAGGCCGATTTTTATCTGTGGGTAATCTAGATAATTTAAGAGCAGATAACCAGTAAAGCAAAATAGATATTTTAAGCAGATTGGACAAGTCTGTTTTAGAAAAGGCGCCGAGGTCAGCGCCGCGGCCTCTCGTGAAAATCCGTTCAATTCAGCAAAAACAGCGTTTTCAGAAAAACCGGCTCGTCCGTCTTTTTTCACGGCCGCGCGGGCAATAAAAAAGCGCGCGGCTGGCTTAACGTCAGTCGCGCGCTTTCTCTGCGCAACGCCGCTCGGTCGGTCAGTTGACCGCGTACGTCGGATCGTACCGGAATCCTAACGTGAGCCAGCCGTTCTGAGCGTCGATTTGATCGGGAATCAGCGCGCCGCGGCGCTCGTCCGTATTCGCGTCGTCCAGAGAGATCGGGCCGACGACGTACTCTTCCTGAACCGCCTTCTCGAGCCTTTTCATGAAGACGCGGCGGAACGTATGGAACCGCGCGGAAACGGAGTCGCCGTCCTGGTACCCTTCCGGCATGACTTCGAACGATTCGCGCACAAACGCGTAGGAATCGCCGCGCTTCTCGACGCCGTAGACGAAGTGAACCTCGGCCGGCGGGTAGGCCGCGCCGTCGGCGACGCACGAAGAAATGTGTAAGACGGTCGCGATCTTGCCGTCGGAGAAGCGCACGACGAACGGACGCACGTCGTCGAATTCGATCGAAACGTTCTTATAGGCGTCGTTCGGGTCGTCCGCGAAAGTCTGATTCGATTCGTTGGCGGCCAGCAGTCTCTTCATTTCGTTCGGGTCGACGCCGGGGAAACGCGAAAGAACCGCGTCGAAAGAGTCGGGGTCGGTTCCGACAACCGCGCCCGCAAGCGCGGTCGTCGCAATATTGGTCGGGCCGCTCTGGTGAACGCGCGCGATCAAGTCGAGCTTGCCGTCGGACGGCGGAAGCGTCGATTCGATAGACGGCACGTTGGAAATCTGCGGACGGGACGGCGCGCTCGCGGAGCCGGCGTACGCCTGATTCGCGGGGATCGGGGCGACTTGGGCCGCGCCCGGCGCCAACGTCGACGCTATTTCAGAGACTATACTCAAAGGGGCGCAGATTAACGAAGCAAGCGGGCCCTGCTGATACTGGGGCGCGTAGGGGATATTCGCGGTCGGCGCGCCCGCGGCGACGGTCGCCGGTTTTCTCGGGATCGTCATTGGGATCGGGCGGCTGGTCTGACTCGGCACAAATCGGCGCGAATAGGATTCGTTCGTTTCCGCGACGGAAAACCGGGAGGCGTTGGAACGCGCGATTCCAACTTCGCCGGACTGCTTGCGCATATATCGCGCGGCGCGGACTTCGACGTTCGCGGGCGCGGCTAACTGACTGCTTTGACCGAGTATGAACGAACAGAAAAGGCGCGTCTCGCTCGTGCGCGTCGTCAGATTGCGAACCATCGGATCGGCGCAGTTCTGAGTAAACCGCGCAAGCCGCTGATTGAGCTGAAAGACCTGCTCGTTCGTCTCGCGTTCGAGTTCCGCGGCGACCCGGCGGTTGACGCGGTTCGTCGATTCGAGCTCCGAGAACGGCAGCTCCTGATAGATCTTGCTTTGAATGATCGCGCCGCCAAAGGGCGTGAACCGATTCGCGTCGAACGAATTGACGTTCGTCTTCATGTTGCCCGACGCGACGCCCGGCGTCGTCGTGAGAACGCCGTTCGAGTTGATAAAGATCGATTTCGACGCGACGACGTTCCCGTAGTTGTCGGAATGAACGTCGACTCCGCGGCTCGTGCCGATCGTGTTCGTTAGGACGCGCGCGTTGAGAACGACCGCCATTTCGGCGCGATCGGCGTTCGGGCGAAGCTCGATCGACGTATAGCCGTGCGCCACCCCGGAACCGCGCGCGAACGCGCTGCGGATATATTCCTGAATGGAGAAGTTCTGAGCGACCGTCCGGCGCGTCATGGCCGAAAGGAAACGCTCGCTCGCTTCTACGTGAAAATTCGGCAAGGAAAACTGCTCGCCGACGAGTTTCGTCAGTTCCGCGTAATAGGGCGATTTCGACTGATAGAACCGCACTTCGCCGAGCGCGCGCGTCATCTCTTCGTACGACTCGTCGTTTCCGGTCGCGCTGTATTCGGCAAACGCCGTAAAGACCTGATCGCAGTTCTGGTTGAAATATTCGCGCTCCGCCGCGGCAAGTTCGGAATCGGGCGCGGCGTCGGACTCGCCCGGCGTTCGATCACGGTATCTGTCAGAGTACGTCTCTTTGAGCTTCTGACATAACTCGCCGACTTTCGCGACGGCGCTCTCGCGATTGGCCGCGGCCGGCGTCTTCGCCGCGCCGGGCGTCCCTTCATCTGAACGCGGCGCGCCGAACGCCGCTAAACTGGAACACGCGGCGAACGCCAAACAGACGACAAACCCCAAAAAATGTTTTCTCATTTTCATCATCCGATAAACCGCCTCAGGCGAGGCGGACCTGCGCTCCTTCCGCGGCGGAAATTTCCGCCGGGAACGTCGTCCCGCCGAACGACGGCGGCAGGAGACAATTCGTTTCCTCTTTCGGCGACAGGGCGCTTAGAATGAGAGAAAAAGACGGTCTGATTTTGTTCTTTTGGGAATTGCCGCTCGCGTCAAAACAGATTTAACGATTGTGCAGACAAGCGCCTCGCCGGTTGTAAAAATAGCTAAAAAATAACGGTTAAAATTATTAAGCGAACAATCTGTAAAAAACGCGCGTTTTCGCAAAAAAAACGAAATTCGGTCAAGTCGGGTTTACACGCTTTCCAAAACTTGTTATTGTCCCCAAGACGCGCCCCCGCGTCAGGCGTCGGGCGCGGTCATACCGGCAAATATCGCACGCGACGGCAGGGAATCTGAGCCGTCCTCGCGCTTTTCATAAAACGAGAAAAAGGACAAAGGAATGCAAATTCACCGATTAGCTCTAGTCGACCCTAGCGCCACGCTCGGACAGGACGTCCAAGTCGGCCCTTTCTGCGTTATCGAAGAGGGCGCGTCCATTGGCGACGGCACGATTCTGGAAGCGCGCGTTACTATCAAAAAAGGAACGGTCGTCGGTAAAAATAATCACATCTTCGAGGGCGCGACGCTCGGAGGGCTTCCGCAGTGCGTAGGGCTCGCGGAAGAAGATTGCGGGGGCTGCATTATCGGCGACGGAAATATTATTCGTGAAAACGTAACGATCCATCGCTCCATGCGCCGTCAGGATTCCACAAGCGTCGGCGACGACTGCATGATTATGGCGAATTCGCACGTCGCGCACGACTGCCGAATCGCCAACAACGTCATTATGGCCAACAACGCCATGCTCGCGGGCCACGTGGTCGTCGGCGCGCGCGCGTTCATTTCCGGCGCGGCCGGCGCGCACCAGTTCGTGCGAATCGGCGCGTGCGCCATGGTCGGCGGTCAGGCGCATCTCGTTCGCGACGTGCCGCCGTTCGTAACGGTCGACGGGCTTTCGAGCCAGGTCGTCGGGCTCAATCTCGTCGGTCTTCGCCGGGCGGGCTTCACTTCCTCCGACGTAAAAACGCTCAAAGAAGTCTACCGCATTCTGTATAAGAGCGGTCTGAGCTGGCCGGCTATCGTCGAAAAGATCGAAAAAGAATACACCGAAGGCGTCGGGCTGGAGATGGCGCAGTTCATCTCGACGACGTCGCGCGGAATTACGGGCGAACGCTCCGTTTTGCCGACCGTCGCGGAAGCGCGGGAAGCCGCGCGCGCCGCGGGCGTAAAGGCTCGCGAAGAAGCCAAGTCCGGCGACGCCGCCAAGTCCAACGAAGACGCCGACGTCATCCAGCTCCGCGTCGTCGACGAAAACGGCGCGAGTCTGCTCCCCCCTCCTTCTAAGCGCCGCATCGCGTAACGGTCAAACGTAAACGCCATGCGCCGTATAACCGCCGCGCCCGCGTCCCTCCCCGACGCCGGCGCGGTTTTTCATTCCCCTCCGGGCACGCTCGCCGAACCGGATTCCCTTTTCCTATACCGTTTCTTTATTTCCAACGCTTGCGCGCATACGGGAAGCGCTCTATAATAGCGGCGTTCCCTGACGTTCGCGCGCGCGAACGCGCGGCGCATATTCTTTGAATTCAAAAAAAGCAAACGCCATGGCTCTCAAATCTGAACTTGAAGAAAACCCGTACGAGCCGCCCATCGAAGAAGAAGTTCTCGAATCGGCCTACGAATACCGCGATCGGTTTGAATCCGACGAAGACTTTCGCGAATCGCTCGCCGTATGGCCGCGATGTCCCGAATGCGGCCGGCGCCGAATTACGCGCTGCCCAATCTGCAAGACGTCGGGCGACCTCTTTCCGCTCGGCGACGGCGATTTCTGGAACGTGCGGCAGGATCCGAACGCGCAGGAGCCGGCCGACGGCTGCGCCTGCGGAAACGGAGGCTGCGGGAACGGCTGCCATAACCGGCACGACGAAGCGCTTTACAACGAATCGGAAACGCCCGCGACGCTCGACGGCGAGATCTATCCCGGCCTGCCGAGTCCCCGGAGGCTCGACAAATGTCACGAAAAGACGTCCGACGTCTTCGACGCGCTCCCCGACCGCCGGCAGCGCGTAACGTCCTGGTCCGACGTCGACGCCGCGCGCGGCGAAAAGAAGGAGTCCGACGGCGACGCCGATTCGGGACGCCAGTCGGTGACCGTCGCGGTCTGCCACGTCTGCTCCGAAGCGTTTGTGCCGCAGTTTCCGCGCCGGTGCGAATGGTGCGGGTACGACTTCGGAGAAGGCGTCGACGACGAGAACTTCGCGGCCGACGGGAGCGACTCCGGCGTCGACGAGTATCTCGCGCGCAAGAACGCGGAGCCGAACGAGGACGCGGAAGCCAATTTAAACCGCGTCGTGATAACGCTTGGCGCGCTCGGCCTCGTCGTCGTTATTCTCATTCTCCTCTTCTGCCGCGCCATGTAGTCCGCCGTCCGCAGACGTAAATCAAGGAGCCGTTTTTCATGAAGCGCAAGTTTTTCGACTGGAACCGTCCTTTTCTTCCCGCCGTCGCTAAGCTTATCGTCGAGGAAGCGATACAGGGGTCCGACGCGGGTCCGTCCGTCGATTTGAGCCGGTACGTCTACGTTCTCTCCGGCAACAGGGCGCTGCGAACGTTCGAGGCGTACGTTCAGTACGAGATCAACGCGGCCGTTAAAAGCGGGCGAATCGCGCCCGGCTGGACTCCGCCCGAATACGTCGCGCTCGGAGCCGCCCCCGAAAGGTTCTATACGCCGAAAAAGCGCGTCGCCGACAATCTTACGCGGCTCTACTGTATGCGTCAGGCGGTCGAAGAATTTTTCGCGGACAAACGCGTTAAACGCGTCCTGCTGCGCAACGCGCCCGCAGGCTTCGGAGCGAAACTCGAAATCGCGGATATGTTCCTCAAACTCAAAGACGAACTGGATTCCGAACGCAGCTCCTGCAGAACGGTCGCGGAAAAATGTCAGGAGGCGGGCCAGCCGGACGAAGCCAAGCGCTGGCTCGAACTCGACGCGCTCTACGGAGAATACCGCAAAAAGCTCGCCGCCAATAATTTAACCGAACTCAACGAAGCGCGCGCCAACGCGATTCAAAGCGGCGAAATTCGAGAAACGTTTCAAAACGGCGCAGACTGCGAAGCGATTCGCGTTCTAGGCGCCGCCGACTTGAACAGGCTTCAGAAAGACGTCTTCGCCGCGCTGGGAGAACGCGTCGAATTCTGGGTCTTCGCGCCCGAAGAGAAGGAAGAGCTCTTTGACGACTTCGGCTGCGTCGCGCCGGAAAAATGGGAACGCTACGAAATTCCACTCGCGGACGAACAGCTATTTCAGGTCGATTCGCCCCCGGAACAGGGCGAAGCGGCGGCCTATCTAACGCGCGAGCTGTCAAAGATCTACGATCAGGACGGCTGGCGTTACGAGCCGATCAAGCCGACGTCGCTGACCGTCGGCGTTCCCGATCCGGAAGTCGCGCCCTTTGTCGCCCAACACATGGAAGCGCTCGGATACGGCGCTATTCTCGCCGAGGGGGTTCCGTTCCCTCAGAACCGCGTCTATCAGCTCTTGGAGAACGTCGCCGAATTCGTCGAAAGCCGGTCGTTTTCGTCCTTCGAAGAGCTGCTGCGCAGGCCGGATCTTGAACGGTATATCCGAAGTCAATGGAACGCCGAACCTTATACGACCGACGAGGCGCGCGATTTGCAGAAGGAGCGCGACGCGCAGAACTCGCCCTACAGGCGGCCCGAAGAGGCGAGCGAAGCGTTCGACGACCTCGGCGCGGAAGACGAGGAAACGATCGACGCGACCGGGAACGAGCCCGTTCTTGACCCCGATATAACAGACGTCGCCGCGGGCGACTGGATCGCCGAAATCGACGAATACCGCTCGCGGTTTCTCCCCACGCGGGTCGACGGCGTCTGGCGGGTTTATCTGGATCCCGACAACGAAAAGCGCAATCGGTTCTTCGTCAATTTGCGCAAGGCGTACCGAATTTTGAATAAGGCGTTCTCCCCGTTCTGGGCGTCCGACGCCAAAGATTCCGGCGTCTTTCAGCGAACGGCGCCCGAAAGCGCCGGACCCGCCTTTGAGGGGAACGAAGAAGCCAAAAGACAGCGCGACAAGATACTCTCGGGCAAGTACGCGTTTATTCGCGAAGGTTTTCTGGAAACGCGCCAGTGGTCGACGCGCGAAAAATCGCTCCCGCTAAGCGACTGGGCGGAAATTCTATCTCAGTTCCTGTGCGAAATTTACGATATCAAAGACTCCCCAAACGACCGCGACACGCAGACTCAAATCGACGGGTTCTTTAAAGGTTTCAATAAGACGCTCGACTCGATTTACGCCGTTCCGCGCGAACTCGCCGACTCGATTAAAGGCTCAAACGCCATCCGGGTAGCGCTCAAAGAGCTCGCGTCCTCGCGCGTCGAACCGACGCCCGGCTCCAACCTTGTGGAAATGCAGGGCGCGCTCGATCTGCTCTTCGACGACGCGCCGAATCTTATTCTTACGGGCTTTAACGAAGGAACGCTCCCGTCAAATCGCGGCGGCGACCTCTTTCTGCCGAACGAAATGCGCGAAAAAGTCGGTCTGAGCGATTCCAAACGCGTCTACGCGCGCGACGCGTACCTCGTTACGGCGGTCGCCAACTCGAAACGCAGTCTGTTCGCGCTCTTTGGCAAACATTCGCTCCAAGGGGATCCGAAACTCCCGAGCCGGTTCATTTTTTCAACCGATCGCGCGGCGGTCGCCGAACGCGTCGTAAAATTCTTCGATCCGAAGACGCCGAGCGCGCTCGACGCTCTCAAAGCGCGTCAGCTCGACTCCGACGGCGTCGAACGTGATTTTCCCATCGCGCCTCAAAAGAAAGACGCGCAAACCAAAGGCTTCAAACGCCCGACGCTCGATCTCAAACGTCAGAGCGAACGGAAATCTCGGCCCGAATTCCGCCTGATGAACGTTACCGACTTCGAGTTCTTCTTGTCGCGCGGGCCTTACCGATTCCTCCTGAAGAACGCGTACGGCCTCTACCCGGCGCCCGATCCGAAGACGAACGAGCTCGACGCGGCGAAATTCGGCACGGTCATACACGACCTGCTGCGCGCGTTCGGAAAAGACCCCAATATCCGCGATTCGCGTTCCCCGGAAGCGATCGGCGGATGGCTGAGCGCCAAGCTCAACGATTACGCCAAAAGTTTCGTCAACGATCACACGTCCCCGTTTGTCAAAATACAAATTGAGCAAATTCGCGAACGCCTCTGGGGATTCGCGCGCTGGCAGGCGGAATGGCGCAAAACGGGCGCAAAGATCGTCGCCGTCGAATGCGGCCCAGAAGACGGATGGATCGATTTTCCCATTGGTGACGGCGAACCGAGCGTCTCGATTGTCGGACGTATCGACCGGGTCGATTTCAACAGCGAAAAGAACCGCCTTTACGTCTTTGATTACAAGACGTTCGATTCGTTTGAGCAGGGCTCAAACAAAGGGGGCTCGCCGGGCTATCCCGGACTGGAAAAGACCGACGAACTCTACAAGGTCGACGTCGACGGTCAAACGAAAACGCTCTACTCGGCGTATCCCGGGAACACGATCGATAAGAAACACCGCAATCGCAAGCGGGGCGAAGACGCGTACGTCTGGACCAATCTGCAGATGCCGCTCTACCGACAAATCATCTGGAAAATCAGGGAAGAGAAACCCGAGCTCTTTGGCGGGAATCCAGAACCGGGCGCGGAGGAAGAGACGAAGCAAAAGCTCTCCTTTGCGTATATCGTCATTCCCAAATCGGGCGACGTTCAGGCGCTCGGAGCCCCGTGGGGAGAAGACGCGTTCCTCGAAGCGGAAGAGACGGCGCGGAACGTCGTGCGCGCAATACGCAGAATGTGGAACAGAACCGTTAAGTTCCGCGAGCCGACCCCGGAACTGGGAGACGCGTCGCTCGACGACGCAAAATTCCCTTTCGGCGACGATTACGCTCCAATTACCCTGAGCTATCTGGCAGACCAATAGCGGGCGTATAATCGGAACCGCCGCGGAAAAAAATTTCGCGTTTCGGGCCCTCGCTCTTGTTATCGGGGTAAAATTAGGTTAAAATCGCAAAGACCGTTCGATCCGACAGGCCTTTGCGCAAAGGGGAATCGAACGACAGGCCGATTTTTGGCGTGCGGCGCCCGCGTCCTCCTTTCTTATGCGCGCGCCGACGTTTTCCTTATATATTTTCGAAAGGGAATTACTAATGCCGCAAGTATTTTTTGGAGTCATATTCCACTGGCTCGGCGGACTCGCGTCCGGCTCGTTTTACGTGCCGTATAAAGCTGTAAAGAAATGGTCTTGGGAAGTTTACTGGCTCGCGGGCGGGTTCTTCTCTTGGATTATCGCGCCTTGGATTATGGCGATTATCCTGACTTGCGGTCTCTTCGGCGCAATGACCGAAATTTTCAGCGGCAAAGTAAGCGACAAGACGCTCGAATACGCCGCGACTCATCCGACGCACGTCGCCGCGCGATTCGTGGATCAGACGGCGGTCGCCGACGCGGCCAACGCCGAATGCTTTAAATTCCTCAAGAAGTCCAACGTCGAAGTCGTAAAAGACGGTCAGAAAGTTAAAGTCTCCGCGCCGACTTCGGAAGACGTCCTCGCGGCGTGGACGGTTCTCGCCGAACCCGATCCGAAAGATCCCAATAAGCTCACGGAAAAAGATATTCAGCAGAACTGGGACAAGGCCTTCGGAAAAGATTTCGATCAGTCGCAGATGACGCCAGAACTTCGCGCGGAATTCAATACGACGGTCGGCAATATCGTTAAAACGACGGTTCCCGCCCTTTATAAAGACTCTCCGAAGTCGATGGGCTGGGCGTTTATCTTCGGCTGCCTCTGGGGCGTCGGCGGGTTGACCTTCGGCTTGACCATGCGTTATCTCGGCATGAGCCTCGGCATGGCGATCGCGCTGGGCTACTGCACCGTCTTGGGCACGATCATGCCCGACATTTTCAACGGGTCGTTCATGACGCACCTCACGCACGAACCCCCTTACGCGGTTATTATTCTCGGCTTGGGCGTGTGCCTCTTGGGCGTTATTCTCGCGGGCGTCGCCGGCATGTCGAAAGAGCGTGAAATGCCCGACGACGTCAAGAAAGAAGCGATTAAAGAATTCAGCTTCGGAAAAGGTATTCTCGTCGCGACGATTTCCGGCGTATTCAGCGCCTGTATGGCGTACGCGCAGCATGCGGGCCTTCCCCTCGACGAACTTTCCGCGCTTCACGGCACGGGCAGTCTCTGGGTCGGCTTGCCCAAGCTCTGCGTTATTCTCATCGGCGGTTTCCTGACGAACTTCGTCTGGTGCGCGATCCTCCTCACGAAGAACGGCACCGCGTATCAGTTCTTCAATAAGGAAGTCAACGATCCTGACGTCCCGGCCGTCGACGGCAAGCCGGTCAAGACCAAGGTCAATATGGCGTGGAACTATCTCTTCTCCGCGATCGCTGGAACGACCTGGTACTTCCAGTTCTTCTTCTATACGATGGGCGAAACGCGCATGGGCGACTACAAGTTCTCCAGCTGGACCTTGCACATGGCGTCCATTATCATCTTCAGCTCCTGCTGGGGTCTTGCGCTTCACGAATGGCGCGGCTCGAGCAAGTTCACGAAGTTCCTCCTTGGCGTCGCGATCTTCACGCTGCTCTACTCCACGATTATCGTCGGCTACGGCAACTTGATGAAGCAGACGAGCGCCGAGGCTGAACAGGCGGCGGTCGTCGCCGTCGAAGGACAGGCCGGCGCCGAGGACGCCGCCGCGATCGACGCGCAAGACGCCGGCGAACCCGCCGAGGTCGAAGCGGCCGAACCCGCCGCCGAGCAGGACGCCGCGCCCGCGGCCGATTCCGCATGGCTCGCTCCCTACTTCGCCTACATGAGCGCGTAACGCGTTGGAATTCATGAGCGTCGAAAAGACGCGACTGTAAAAGAATCAAGCCCGATTTGCCAAAATTGGGCTTGATTCTCGTTTTTTTTATCGGTAAGTTTCTGATTGCGTCATACAAGAGCATAGCGGCTCGTTCTCTTGCAGACGCCGCGTTTTGGCTCGCCTTTTGGCGTTTTTTACCGTACTGTTCGTCCTTGCCGATTCTGGCAGGAAGGAAAAGAAAATGAATCAGAAACTCACTTGTTCGAAGCGAAAGACTCGCGCGCTTCTGGCGTCGCTGGGCTGCGCGCTCGGCGCGATTGCCGCCGTTTTCGCGTTTGCTCCGCAAGCGGAAGCCGCGCACGTCTTTATTGCGGGCGGACGCGTCGTTTTATCCGCGCGTCATCTCCCGCCGCCGCCTCCCCCGCGCCCCGTCGTAGTACGCGTCGCGCCGCCGCAGTACGTGGTTCCGGCGCCGGTCGTCGTGGAAGAAGCGCCCGTCGTCGTTGAAGAAGAACCGGTCGTCGTAGCGCCGGCTCCCGTGGTCGTCGCGCCCGCGCCGGTCGTCGTCAGCCGGCCCGTCGTCGTCGCGCCCGCGCCGCGGTACTATCCGTACTATCCGTATCCCAGACCGGCGGTCAGCGTCCATATCGGCGGTCCGCCGTTCGGCCCAGGTCCCGGCCCGCACGGTCCGCACGGCCCTTGGGGTCCCGGCCCCGGTCCTCGCGGCCCATACGGCCCCCACGGTCCCTACGGCCCCCGTCCGTTCTAACGCAACTCGGTCGGCGCTCGCGTTCTCCAACGCTTGCGTCGGCTTTTTCATTAAGGTTCGGTTCCATGTCCAAAATCCGCGCGCCGTATGTCTTCCTTTCGCTCTTTGCAGCCGTTTGTCTGTCGCTGCTCGCCCTCTCGGGAAAAGCGTTTCAGAAAGACGGCGTTCAACTGGCGCGCGTTTTTGCCGTCAACGGCCGGCCGCTCGTAATCGACCGGCCGTTTCGGCCCGGCCCTGCGCCGGCGGCGCCCGTCCCGGCTCGAGCCGCCGCGACGCCCGTCGTTCCCCGCACGGCGCCCCCCAAAGAGCCGTCCGTCGTCGAACGACTCTCTCCGCCGCGGATTGTCCCGCACTATCTGCCGCCGGAAGGTGACTATACCCCGCGCCATTATCCGGGCGTAACGGTCGTTCCCATTCCGCCGCAATCGAGCTACGTCCCGAACCCGGCTACGAGCGTCGATCTATCCCCTTTCCGCCAAAACAACTATCCCTCGACGATACCGGGCCCAAGGCGCATGACGCCCTCCGGACTGCGCCCGTCGCACGATCCGTTCCGACCCGACCCGTTCGATCCGGACGTGACCCGGCGGCAGGGTTACCGGAATTTCTAACGAACGCCCCTTTCAAACGGCCAAAAAAAATTTTCAGGCGCGGTCCTTCCGGGACCGCGCCTTTTTCTTCGTAAAAACGCGGCCTTTCGCGCTTCCGCCCAAGTTCAAAATAGATAAACTTTAAGAAAAATCAAAAAAAATAAAAATTTTTTCAGTCGTTCGATTCTCTTTAGCGTAATAAGAGACGTCGGTCGGACGCGCGGTCGACGCTTCCCAAACCCCAAAGGCCGCGCGTCTGGATCGACACATAAAAAAACTCAATACGCCGCGCGACGCGGTAAACGTCGCCCAGTTTGAGAAAAAGGAGTCGCAACCATGAAGAAAATTCTCAACTTCGCAGCGCGCAATAAATTCGCGCTGATCGTTCCGGCGCTGCTCGTAATCGCGTTCGTCGGCGTTCCTTCCAAGCAAGCGAACGCTTCAGACTTCGGTCTCGCCATCAATTCCGGATCGTTCTCGTTCGGTCTTGGAATCGGCGATTCCTCCTACTACGTAGCGCCAAGTTCCACGGTCATTATCGACTCGGGTCCGCGGTATGTGCCCGCCCCGTACTTCCGACCGGTTCCGCCGCCTCCGCCGCCGCGGCCGTACTACCGTCCGCTTCCGCCGCCGCGACCGTACTACCGCCCGGTTCCGCCGCCGCCGCACTTCCGCCCCGGCCCGCCCCCGCGCCCTTACGGTCCGCCGAGAGGTCCGAGAGGCCCCTTCTGAGTTCATGACGCGGCGCGGTTCTTGAACCGCGCCCATTCCCGAGTATAATCGTTATTAGAACCTCCAAGGGTTGGCGGCGGCGTATGCGGACCGCCGAACGTTTACCGTGATTTCGCTTTATCCGACGCGGCGCTTGCTTGTTTCTTTTTCGGCTTCGACGCGCCGGGCCCTAAGTTAAATCACGAAGACGCCAAGCGTTCCCGGCGCCGCCGTTTGGATTTCTTTTAACGGGTTTTCGACCGATCGGTCGTCTTTTCTTTCAAGCCGCGTTCGGCGCGCGATTCAGTCTGGGGGGGACGTGCGCGCGTCCAAAACGGCAAAACGTTAAACGGTCCGTCGACCAGGGAGGAGCCTATCGAGAATCGTCTGTGAAAATAACGGATTGGAAACAAAACGACTTGGACAAGATAACGGGCGTTAATTCGCCTCTGTCCGAAACGACGCGCAACTCTCCGGCGCGTCGTTTTTTTATTTCCCGAACGTCGAAAATTCACGCGCCGGATACGTCTAACCTCTTTGCTTATAGAATATGCGCGCAAAAAAACGCTTTTTCAAAAAACTTTAATTATTTTTCAAATTTCTGTCGCAACCGTCTCGTTTTCGCATAATAAGAATTGCAAGGCAAACGAAAACGGTTGAACGCTCTTGTTAACCGACTGAATTTCAAGCCTTTACAGAACTAAAAAAGAACGTCGCTTACGCCGATTTCGGCGGCTCGATAGGATCGAGTTAGACAAACCGCAAAGGAGATATCAAAATGAAAAAGACTTCCAATCGCAATATGACGACCGCCGCCACGGCGACCGCGCTGTTCCTCGTCGCTTTCGTGATCTTCGCGCCTGAACGCCAGGCGAACGCGGGAGATTTTGGGTTCTCCCTCAACATCGGAAGATCGTACCTCGGATTCGGATACAGCGACAGCTCTCCGACTTACGTCGCTGCGCCCACGCCTGCGCCCAGCCCGAGCGGCATGATTGTCCGCGGTCAGCCCGCGGCCCCGCCTGCGCCCGCGCCGTTCGTCTCACACGCCCCGCGCGGTCCGCAAGGCCCCGCGTATCGGCCGCAGCCGGCTCCCCCGATTATGCGCGGACAAGCCGGTCCCGCGCCGCGGCCCGGCGCCCACTTCGGGCCAGCCCCGTACCGCGGAGGATACGGATACGGCGGATACGGTCATGGCGGCCCCGGCGGACCCCGCTGGTAGTATTCGCGCAACCCAACGCGTCTTGGCGCTTTTGCCGCGTCAAGGCGCGTTTTTTATTGCGCGGTTTCCTTCTCTAAACCGGCCCCTTTCGCGCGTTTCGGCAAACGGTTTTAGGCGCGATTCTTAAAGGTAATAAATTCTGGCGTCAAACGTCGCTCGGCGCGGCAAAACCGTTAATGAATAACCGCCGCGTAAGAAAAAGTTGACTTTTTCGCGCAAAAGCGCCGTTCTTCTCTTGTATTTTAAATCAAAATCACGCACAATTAGCGCTGAACGGCAACGTTCGTGGTTTACTCACAGCCGAGAATCGCGCCGCGCGGACGTAACCGTCTTTCACGCGCCGCGATCTCGCTCACACGCGTCTCAAAAGGAATTATATTTATGAAAACTTCACGCCGCGATTTCATTAAGGCGTCCGCGGTAGCGGGCGCGGGGTTTTTGGTCGCTTCCGGCAACTTCCGTAAGCAGGCGCGCGCGTCCGCTCTCGAATCGGTTGCGGTCGCCGGCGTCGGCGTCGGCGGCAAGGGCGGCGGCGACATTACCCATGCGGGCTACTACGGCAAGGTCGTCGCGCTTTGCGACGTCGATACAAACACGCTCGAGGGCAAGCATAAGGAATTCAAAGACGCCAAGACGTTCGTCGACTACCGCGATATGTACGCGGAAATGATGGACAAGATCGACGCGGTCACCGTCGGCACGCCCGACCACATGCACGCGATCATTACCGCCGCGGCGATCAAGGCCGGCAAGCACGTCTATACGCAGAAGCCGCTCACGCGCACGATTTACGAAGCGCGCTGGCTCGGCGAACTGGCCAAGAAACACGGCGTCTGCACGCAGATGGGCAACCAGGGCAGCGTCGACGACGGGCTCCGCAAGACCGCGGCTCAATACCGCGCCGGCGTCGTCGGAGAAGTCAAAGAGGTTCACGTCTGGACGAACCGTCCGATTTGGCCGCAAGACAAGAATCGTACCATGACGCTCGACCGCTTCATCAAGAAGACCCACGCGGAAGTGGAAGACGAAGAAGAAGCCAACGAACTCATCGAAGAGAAGAAGCGCGAAATCGCCAAAGCGCTCAAGACGGTCAATTGGGACGCGTGGATCGGCGTCGCGCCCAAACGCGAATTCTGGCCCGGCGATTATCACTCCTTTAAATGGCGCGGATGGTGGGACTTCGGCACCGGCGCGCTCGGCGACATGGCGTGCCACAACGTCAATATGATCTTCAAGGCGGTCGATCTCCGCAATCCGACGAGCGTCTGCGCGAAGAGCTCCGGACACGACTTCGACTCCTTCCCGGCGAGCTCCACGACCGAATTTGAATTCCCCGCCAACGACTGGCGCGGACCGATCAAGTTCGTATGGTACGACGCCGCGCAGACTCCGCCCGCGGAACTGACCTCCAAGTACGGCTTCGACAAGGTCGACGGCGGCGGCGGATGCTTCGTCATTGGCGACAAGGGCGCCGGGCTTGGCAACGATTTCCGCGCTGAAGGCGGCAAGAAGATCGATCCGATTCCGGAAGATCAGACCGAATTCGTTATCGCTCCGATCGACGACCAGGGCCGCGGCGACGACGCGCGTCATAAGTTCGAATGGTTCAACGCGATCTGGGACAACAAACCGGATCTCTGCTGGTCCAACTTCCCGAACCATGCCGGGCCGCTCACCGAAACGATCCTGCTCGGCAACCTGTCGATCTGGACGGCCGCGGAAGGCCAGGGCGAAAAGGTCGAATGGGACGCCAAGAATCTCAAGGTCACCAACCTTGCCGATCTCAAGACGCCTCACGTCGCCGACTTGGTCAAGCCGGTCTATCAGAACGGTTACGATCCGATCGACGAATTGTTTTGATTCGTTTGACCGCGCGCGCTTGCTCGAGGGTATGACCGACGAGCGGCGCGAGCAATTTGAAAAAATTCGCCGCGAATCGCTCGAAAGAACGCTCAAACGAATGAGAACGCCGCAGATTCCGCCGCGGCTGAATCGGCGGTTTCCGCGGTTCTAACGTGCGATTCGCGCGAACGGCGCGTTTAGGAACCAACGGTTCGCGCTTACGGAGCGCGTTCCGTTGGCTTTTTTCGCTGAAGTACCGGATATCTTATGAAAAAATTTGTAGTTCGTTACGGCGCGATGCGCTACCTTGGAATCGTCGAGGTCTCTGAAAAGGCGGCGGTTGGGTTTATTCACGGAACGCCCGTCGTCATTAAGACGCCGCGCGGTCAGGAGGCGGCGACGGTTCTCACCGAAACGGACGGAGAAAAGATCGCCAAAATTCCCAATCTTGTCGGCGACCCGCTCACTTTCATACGAAGAACGACCCGGGAGGACGAGGAACGGATCGCCGCGATTAAAGCGGAAGAAAAGAATAATTTCAATCGCTGTCTCAAGATCGTCGAACGCATGCGCGTCGAACTGACGCTTGTGCGCGTAGAGCAGATTTTCGGCCGCGAACGCGTCGTCGTCTATTACGTCGCCGACGGCCGCGTCGATTTCCGCGAACTGGTGCGCGCGCTCGCCGCGGAATTTCAGACGCGAATCGAAATGAAGCAGATCGGCGTGCGCGACGAAACCAAACTTCTCGCCGACGTCGGCGACTGCGGGCGCGAAGTGTGCTGCAATACGTTTCTTGCGACGATGCCGCCCGTCTCCATGAAGATGGCGAAACTCCAAAAGGCGACGCTCGATCCCACGAAAGTTTCCGGACGCTGCGGGCGGCTGAAATGCTGTCTGCGTTACGAATTCGACGCCTATTACGAACTTCAGGAAGCGTCGCCGGCGATCGGTCAGACCGTCTGGACGCCGCTGGGCCGCGGCCGCGTCTTCGCGCAAGAGCTTTTCGCGAAACGCGTCGTCGTCGATCTGGAAGACGGGGGACGGCAGTCTTTCGACGTCGAGGAAATCGACGTGGGCGATCCCCGGCGCCGCAAGCGAGCGGACAGAGGTCCTAACCGGCGCGATTTCAACGAATACAATTCTTATTTCGACGACGACCGGCGGCCGTAAGAACGCGTTTACCGGCGCTGCGAACGCGCGACGAGGTATTCCAGCAGCGCCTTGTCGAACGGCACGGACACGTCCAATTCGACGAAATCGAACTTCGCGTTCGCGGCCTCGCGCCGGAACCGTTCCCGAAACTCTTCGAGCGCGCTCTCGTAATCGGCGCGCATCGCGTCGGCGTCGACGCTTATTGTCTCGCCCGTCTCAGGATCTTCTAATTCGACGCTCCCTTTAAACGGAAACGTCGTCTCAGCTTCGTCTAAAATGTGAAACAGAATGACGTCGTGGCCCGCGTGCCGCAGACGGTAGATTGAGCGCAGCGTCTCGTCCGGATCCCCGAGCAAATCGGAAAAGACCATAACGAGCGACGCGCGCTTGAGCATGCCCGAAAGCTGTGTGAGCGCCGCCGCGACGTTCGTTTCGCCCGACGGCTTGAGATTTGTGAGCGACGAGAGAATCTCGCCAAAGTGAGACCGCTTCGACTTCGCCGGAAGAGAGCTGCGAATCTTTTCGTCGAACGTAATAAGCCCGACGGGATCCTGGCGGTATATCATGAGATAGGAGAGCGCCGCCGAAAGAGAGATCGCGTAGTCGAACTTGGTAATCTCGCCCCCGAACGAAACGCCCATCGACGCGCTCGAATCGACGACGAGCCAGCCCGTCATATTCGTTTCCGCTTCGTATTTCCGAACGTAGTATTTATCGGTGCGCGCGTAGAGAACCCAGTCGATATCCTTCGGATCGTCCCCCTGTTCGTATTTGCGATGCTCGCTGAACTCGACGGAAAATCCTTGCAGCGGACTTGCGTGCAGGCCGTGCATGAATCCTTTAACGATAAACTGCGCCTTGAGATCGAGCCGACGTATCGACTGAACGACGCGGGGATTCAAATACGCTTCGCTATTCTGCATAGCCTTACGCTCTCTCGATTAGCGCGCCGGCGCGGCGCCGAACCGCGAAGCGACAAAGGCGCGGTTCGGCCGTTTCGGCGCGACGTTGAACTACGCCGCCTGCGTCATCATAAAGACCGGAAGCAGCAGCGCGATAATGATATAGAAGACCGCGCCCGCGAGCAGGAGCAGCATCATCGGCTCGAGCAGCCGCGTTAGAACGTCGACTCTTTTCGCGAGCTGACGTTCCAGCGAATCGGCAAGATTGACAAGCACTTTTTCCAGCGTGTTCGACTCTTCGGCGATAGAGATCATCGTCATGGCGTTCGGGGGAATCAGCTTGCTTTCGGCGAGCGGCCTCGAGAGCGGCTCTCCGGCGGCGACCGCGTCGGCGGCGTTTTCGACCGCGTCCTGCAGGAGCGCGTTTCCGGTCGACCGGGAACTGATTTCGAGCGCGCGCAGAATCGGAACGCCGTTCTGCAGCAGGGTCCCTAAGACGCGGCACAGCTTCGAGACGCACGACGCCTGGGCGACCGGCCCGAGCACGGGCAGCTTGAGCCGCCACTTGTCCCGGAACCGTTTTCCCGATTTCGTGCGGAACTGAATGCGCGCCCAGACGAACAGCGCAAAGATAACGCCGAGCGCGTAAAGCCCGTACTTGCCGCAGAACGAACGAAACGCCAAGAGCCAGACGGTGCAGATCGGAAGCGGCTTGCCCGCCGCCGTGAGCGACTCGAACATCGGCTCAAATTTCGGCACAAACGCGATAAGAAGGACTGAAACGACGAGCACGCCCACGACGCAAAGGACCGTCGGATAGATCATCGCGCTCTTGATTTTAGAACGGAGCTCTTCCTGATCTTCCAGGAATTTTGAAGTTCGTTTGAGAGCCGACTCAAGAAACGCGCCTTCCGTGCCCGCCTTAATGACGCTTAGCGTTAGGTCGTCAAAGACTTTCGAATGCGCGGCGAACGCGACGTCGACGCTCGTGCCGTCGGCGACCTGGTCGCTGATGTCCGAAACGACTTCGCGCAGCGCGGGATTCGGCGTCTGCTTCCCGAGCGCCTGAAACGCCGTCAGAACGGGCACGCCGTTCTCCAAGAGCTCGGCGAGCTGCGTTAGGAACGCGGAAACGGCGGAAATCGGAGGCTTGCTCTTGAACAGCTTGCTCAGATCGACGTCGTTTTTATGCGCGTCTTCGACCGAAATCGGAAAGAGCTTCTGCGCGTTGAGACGGTCGAGAACCTCTTTGACCGTATTGGCGGTCATCTGTCCGGAAACGTCTTTTCCGGCGCGCGTCTTCGCTTTGTATATGTACTCTGGCATGGTCTCTTATTTTCGCGGCGTAATGCGAACGAACGGCAAACGGAAACGTCTTTATTTCGCGCCGCCGACCAATTTCGTATAGAGCGCGTCGTATTCGCGAGCGCTCTTTTTCCACGACAGATCGAGCTTCATTGCCGTGCGCATAAGCTGCCGCCATTCGAGATTGCGGCATCGATAGACGTAAAGGGCCCAATCGAGCGCTTTCTTCATATCGTCGACGTTTTCCCAGTAGAAGATGAATCCGTTCCCCGTCCCATTGGCGATATTTTCGTCCGACGCGTTCACGACCGTGTCGTGCAGACCGCCGACGTCGTGCACGAGCGGAAGCGTCCCGTAAATCAGACTGTACATCTGGTTCAAGCCGCAGGGCTCGTATCGGCTCGGCATGAGGAACATGTCGGAGCCAGCCTCGATCTGGTGCGAAAGTTCGACGGAGAATCGGTTTTGAACCGCTATATTGTACGGATAGCGGCGCGCAAGATCGCTGAACCAGTCGGCGAGTTTTTTATCGCCCGAGCCGAGAATAGCGAGCTGAACGCCCGAGCGCTCGACGAGGTCGCCCGCCACGCTCGCGACGAGATCGAGCCCTTTTTGCGCGTCGAACCGGCTCACGACGCCCAGAAGCGGAACAAACGGATCGACGGGCAGCCCCATCGCCTGCTGCAGCGCCGCCTTGCACTTCGGCTTGCCGTCCACGAACGTATTGACGTCGTAATTGGCCGCGATCATCTTATCGGTCGCGGGGTTCCATTCGTCGACGTCGACCCCGTTAAGAATGCCGACAAGGTCGTCGGCGCGCATCTTCAGCACGCCCTGAAGCTTTTCGCCGAACGCTTCCGTCTGAATTTCCTGCGCGTAACGCGGACTGACCGTCGTAATCGCGTCGGCAAACAGAACGCCCGACTTCATGAGGTTCAGCTGACCGTAAAACTCCATTTTATCGTAGGTAAACAGGCTCCAATCGAGCCCCGTTACCTCCATGGCGCCGCGCCAGAACCGACCCTGATGGCGGAGATTATGAATCGTAAAGACCGATTTGATCTTATCGAACTTCTTGGCCGCCTGACCCATATTGTCGATATCGGGCCGAGCGGTTCCGGAGAAGAGCGAGCCGGTCTCAAAGCGGGAATGCGATTTATAGACCGAGTCCAAAAAGACGGGCGCGAGCGCCGTCTGCCAGTCGTTGGCGTGAAGAACGTCGACGTCGAGATCAAGCCGCGCAATGAGCTCAAGTACGCAGCGGCAGAAGAACGAATAGCGCTCGCAGTTATCCGCATGGTCGACGCCCTGACTGTTGTAAAGCCCGTCCCGGTTGAAGTAATCGTCGTGTTCGATGAAGTAGACGTCGACCTGATCGAGCTTCGCTTTTCGTACGCCCGCGCGCTTGACCTGTTTGCCGACGGGCGCGTCGAGCGTTACGCCGTACATCGATTCAAGCGGCTCGCCCGTGCGCTCGAAATATTCGCGAACGCACTTATAGAACGGAACGACAAGAGACGCCTTATGGCCAAGTTGCGCCAGCGCTTTGGGCAGCGCGGAACACACGTCGGCGAGACCGCCGGTCTTGGCGTACGGGGACGCTTCGCTCGCAGCAAATAAAATATGCATCGTCACTCCTTCTACTCTTAACGCGGCCGGGCAGGTTAAAAATCGAGCCTCACACACAAATTGGATTCTATCAATTTACCACATTTTGACAAAGAGGAAAGTTGCGGAACGGGACGCAGCGCCAAAAAAGCGGCCCCTTTTCGAATAAAATTGCAAGAGTTCCCGTCAAACGGCAAAATCGTGGCGGCAATCTGCGGCGACCCCTTGACGTAAGCGCGACCCTTGGAGACAATTGACGTTATGTTCTCGCGCCCGGCCGCCGGGACTCGCGGAAGCGGCGGCCGGGCGTTAGAACATGAGAGAGGCGCCGCCGCGGTTTCACCGCGCGTTTCGTCGGCGGTACGAGTCGGCCGACGAAACCCGGCGCGCGCTGAAAAACTTCGACTCTAAATTCTTGGTATGATTAAGGAAAAAGAAAATCTAAAGTGGGTCACGCGGCCCTACGATCCCGATCTCGTTACGAGATTGGCGAACCAAACGCACATTGCGCCGATCGTCGCGCAGACGCTCGTCGGCCGGAAGATCGCCGAGCCCGATAAGATCGTCAGTTTTCTCGCGCCGACAAGTCTGTCGCGAGGGCTCTATCCTCCCGACCGGCTTCCGGGCTGCAAACGCGCCGCGGAGTTCCTCGCCGACGCGATTCGCGCCGACAAAAAGATCGTCGTCTACGGCGACTACGACGTCGACGGCATGACCGCGACCGCGATTCTGCTGCAGGCGATTCAGACGTCCGGCGGGCGCTGCGGATACTACGTGCCCAACCGGCTGGAGGAGGGGTACGGCCTCAACGTGGCCGCGCTCAAACGCCTGCGGGAAGACGAGGGCGCCGACGTCGTCGTTACGGTCGACTGCGGAATTACCAGCGTCAAAGAGGTTCAGGCCGCAAAGGAAATGGGGCTTGAAATCGTCGTTACCGACCACCACACCCCGCTCGTCGACGAAGAGACAAAAAAACAAATCCTCCCCGACGCGGTCGCGATCGTCCACCCAAAGTATGAAATCGAGGGGTTCCCGCCCTACCCCTGTCCGGAAATCTGCGGCGCGTTCGTCGCGTTCAAACTTGCGTGGGGGCTCGGGCTAGCCATGCATCCGGAAGCGAAAGGGAAAACGGCGCCGGAAATGCGCGAGTTCCTCGTTCGCGCGATCGGGCTCGCCGCGCTCGGCGCCATCGCCGACGTCATGCCGCTGCTCGACGAAAACCGCACGATCGTGCGGTACGCGCTCGAAAACAGCTTTGTGGACAATATGCCCTTGGGGCTGAAATACCTGTTTGAAGTCGCCGTCAACAATCCCCGGAAAAAGATCACGAGCGAAGACGTCGGATTCACAATCGCGCCGCGCCTCAACGCGGCGGGCCGGGAAGTCCTCAACGCGGATTCACTCCGCGACGAAGAAGACAAGCTCAACTGGCGCGTCGCCCTGTCCCTTCTCAATAATCCGTCGCCCCTTGCGAGCGCGGGCCAGATGGGGCTCGCGAGCCTCGGCGTCGAGCTGCTCATCACCGATAATCCGTCGCGCGCGCGCGAATTGGCGCCCTTTATCAACAACCTCAACGCGACGCGGCAGAAGATCGAGCGCAATATCCTAACGGCCGCCAAACGCATGATCGAGGAGAAGTATGCCGACGCGCCCGCGTTCGTACTCGCGAGCCGAGACTGGCATCCGGGCGTTATCGGAATCGTCGCCGGCCGTATCGCGGAAACCTACTGCCGGCCTACCGTTATGATCGCGCTCCGCGAGGCGGACGGGAACGCGGGCTCGGCGCGCGGCGTCCCCGACTCCAACTTCAATCTCTACGACGCGCTCAATCACTGCTCCGAATACCTGGTTCGTTTCGGCGGTCACGCGGCCGCGGCGGGCTTAGGTATCAAAGAAGCGAACGTCGCGGCGTTTCGCGAGGCGTTCTGCGACTACGTCGCGCGGTCGTTCTCCCCGAAAGACCGCGTCCGAACCCTTAAATTGGACGGCGAATTCCCGTTCGGCATGATCAATCTCCAAGCGCAGGCGGAACTGGAGCGGCTCGCCCCGTTCGGCGCGGAAAACCCCAGGCCGATCTTCGCCGCGTACAACGTGGCGCTCGCCGGACCGGCGCGCCGCGCAGGGGGCGGCAAGCTCAAGCCGGGCGCGCCCCCCAATCAGGCGCCCCCGCCCGGAAACGTCTTTCAGGCGCGGTTCCGGCAGTTCAACGACGAGCGGCGCGCCGTCGCGTTCAACCACGGCGATTGGGCCGATCAGATCAACGCGATTGTCGAGCAGAATCCCAACGCGCGCTTCGACGTCGCGTTCCAAGTCGTTTACAGCGATTACTACAATCAGGTCGAGCTCAGGCTCCAAGACTGGCGCGTCGCCCAATAGGCGCGCGTCGGCGTCCGCAACTTGAAAGGAAAAACTATGCGTTACGCGTTCGCCGTTCTTATCGCTTCCTTTGCCGCGCTCTGCTGCGCGTCCGGCGCCTCCGCGCAAACCGCCAGCCCGCAAGAGAAGAACAGGTCGTTTCAGGAATACGCCCCGTGGCTCGCCCCCAGTCTGAAGCTGCGCGACTACCACATTCATCTGCGCGGCGGCATGACCGCGGAAATGGCGGTCGAACGCGCGGAAAAAACCGGCGTGCGGTCCGGCGTTCTCGAGAATCACGGGCGCGAGTGGCCGCTGTCGTCCAACGAGCTCCTCGACGAGTTTATTACGGGCGTCGAAAAGGTCAATCAAACCCTTCCGAAAAATAAGAAACTCCGTATCGGTATCCAAGTCAACGACCGGGACTGGTACAAAACGATCGATCCTAAGATCTACCGCCGGCTCGATTACGTTCTCGCCGACACGATGATTATGGGCAAGCGCCCGGACGGCTCCGACGAGCGGCTCTGGCAGCTCCCGAAAGATTACGACGTCGATCAGGACGAATGGTTCGAGCGCTATTACAAGCACTGCATGACGGTCGTTAACGAGCCGATCGATATCCTCGCCAACGTAACCTACCTGCCGGACTTCATCGCCGACCGTTACGACGAGCTGTGGACGGAAGAGCGCATGACGGCTCTCATTCAGGCGGCGATCGACAATAATGTCGCGCTGGAAATCCAAGTGGAATCGGCGTTTCCGAAGCCGAAATTCGTCGAGCTCGCGCTCAAAATGGGTGCGAAACTCGAATTCGGCAGCAACAATTTCGACGCGGCTATGAAAGACACGGCCGCGTGGAAGAACGTTATCGAACGTTTTAACATCAAGCCGGAAAACCTCTGGCGCGACCGGAAAGACGAACGGCTTGTCAACAGCGCCAAATAAATAAAAAAGCGCCGGACTATCCGCGCATAAACGGTAAGAGGCGGCAAACGACCGAAACGCGTCGTTTGCCGCCTCTTTTATATCCATTTTAAAGCCGCTTCTATCAGAACCAGCTCGCCGTAAAACCGCCGTCGACGTAGACGGGGGAGCCGGTAATATAGCTGCCCGCCTTCTTCGCGAGGAGCAGAATCGCGGCGCCGACGAGTTCGTTCGGATCGCCGTAACGGCGCATCGGCGTCCCGTTCATAATGTTCTCAACGCGTTTCGCGTCGAGGAGCTTGCGGTTCTGTTCCGCCGGGAAGAAGCCCGGGCAGATCGCGTTGCAGCGGATACCCTGCGTGCCGAATTCCTGCGCGATATTGCGCGTAAGATTGACGACGCCCGCTTTCGACGCGGCGTACGCGAAAACGCGGGAAAGAGGCCGCGCCGTATTCACGCTCCCGATATTGAGAATGGAGCCGCCGTCTTTGTTTTTGAGCATCGCTTCAATAAAGACCTGGCAGGCGAGCATTGTGCCCTTCAGATTGACCGCCATAATGGCGTCCCACTTGTTCTCGTCGACTTCCAGAAAGCTCGTCCCCGCGTTAATGCCCGCGCAGTTAATGAGCATATCGACCTGGCCCGTAAGTTTGAGCGCTTCTTCACGCAACGCGATTAGCGACTGCTTGTCCGTGACGTTGACCGTCTTGTAGATCGCTTCGATCCCTTCGGCGGAAAGCTTCTCGACCGCCGTCTTACAGGCGTCTTCGTTCATATCGGCGACGACTATTTTGGCGCCGTTCTTACCCAAACCGGTAGCCAGGCACAATCCGAGCGCGCCGGCGCCGCCAACGACGACCGCGACCTGGCCCTGCATGCCAAATAAATCCTGCAAAAAGCTAGCGTTATCCATTTTTATTCCTTACTTTCCTTTATGTACGGGCTCGGCGCCTGTTACGGTTTGACGCGATTCTGCGCGTCGACCTTAACGACGTTCGCGCGATAGTTCGCGAGTTCCGATTCCTCGTATTCCGCGTACGTGATAATAACGAGAACGTCGCCCTTGTACCCTTCCCGAGCGGCCGGGCCGTTGAGCATAACGGTTCCCGACCCCGCGGGCGCTTCGATCGCGTACGTTACCAAGCGTTTGCCGTTATTGACGTTGAGCACGTGAACCAACTCGCCCGGCAGAATGTCGGCCGCTTTGAGAAGATCCGAATCGATCGCGATGCTGCCCTCGTACTCGAGAAGGCAGCCCGTTAAGGTTGCGCGATGAATCTTAGATTTCAGCATGGTGCGTCGCATGACGGAAACTCTTTTCTAACTTCTTCGTACGTCGCCGCGGAAAACTCAATCCGCGCCTTTCGGCGCTCGAGCCGTCGACGTCTGCGCGCCGCGCGCAAACTCGGAAACCGCGTAAAAACGACCACGGCTATATTATAGCGAACCGCCGTTTTTACAAAAGAGGAAAGAGAACGCCGGCCGCAATTTCGTATAAATTCAGGCGCGCCCTTTTCATGATATTTTCCTTTTTTTAACGCGGCGTCGCTTGTAATTGCCGTGCGCGGCCGGTAGAATAAAAAACGCGCGCTGCGCCTTGTATTTTCATATGTCGGGAAGTAAACAAACGAGAGAAATCGCATGAGCAATAAGATTGACGTCTATAAGGAATGGCTCAAAATTGACGCGCCTAACCGCCCGCTCAATTACTATCAGCTCCTCAAATTCAAAGACTTTGAAGACGACCCCGCCGTCATTCGCAAACGGTACCAGGAGCTCAACGCGTACGTCCGCAAGTTCGCGACCGGCGATTACATCGACGAATCTCAGGCGCTCCTGAACGAACTCGCGAAAGCGATGCTCTGCCTCACCGACGCGGAACGGAAAGAGGAATACGACCGCTCGCTCGGAAGGAAGCTCCAAGGCAAGACGGAGACCGACGCGTACGGCAGACGGACGCTGGAAACGATTCTGATCAACGATCAAATCGTAACCGCGGACCAACTCAAAAAGGCCAAGAACCTAGCCGACGCGATCGGGGTCGACCTTCATCAGGCGCTCCTGCAGCAGAAGGGTATGGACGCGGAAAAGATCATGACCGCCTACGCCGAATCGGTCGGGCTTCCGTTCATTAATCTCGACGAGACGCCCGTCGACGAATATTTCGTCCCGTTCCTCAATCCCGTAACGGTGCGCCAGAATTCGTTCGTCCCCGTCATGGCCGATATGGGCAAACTGATTCTCGCGTCTCCGGAACCGATCGGAATCGACGTGGAAGACGAGCTCCGCATGCTCTTCGACATGCCGGTCCGCTGCGCCATCTGCCTGCCGCAGCAGGTCAACTACGCGATCGCGAAATACTATCCGCGCGACGCCGTACAGAAGCGTTACGTCAAGCCCGACGAAGACGGCGGGAGCGACGAGGAGCCAAAGAGCGCGAAAAAAGCCGCGGCCAAGCCGGTCAAGCAGGTCGAGGAGACGGTCGAGTACTCCGACGCCGCTAAAAAGAACAGAATCAAGCTCGCGATCGTCGGATTTAACTTCGGCGTTATGCTCGGCGCGTTCGGCGTCTACTTCGGCGTCAAACACGCGTCGACCGCGCTCGTCGTCGCCGCCGCGGTCGTATTGGGCCTTATCGGCGGCGCCTGCGCTTGGAAATTTGCGCCCGCCGAGGTGGAAGACGACGAATAAAATCTAATTTCGCAAAGCTTTTGAAAAGCCGAGCCGCTATAGAAGACGGCGGCGGACGTTCGCGCGTTCGCCGCCGTTTTTTTATTTCAGCGTCCGCCGCCGGTCATTGGAGTTCCAGCCAACGAATCTCGCTCCATTCGACTTTTGTCGCCAACCAGCACAAAAAGAGCGCCATTTCCGCGGCGACAACCGCCACGCCGACGAGCAGCCGGCGCCGCGTCGAAGCGAGCGCGCGCGTCGCGCCGTGGAAATCGCGCCGCGCAAGTCTGTGAAATACTTTCATTAAAGAGCGGTACGCGAGCAGACCGCACGGAAAGCACAGAATAAGCTCCAAGACGACGGCGGCAAACCACCATCGGGCGCGCGCGCCGACAAAGACAAGCCGCGTCTCCGGCGCCCGGCATATCGCAAAGAAACGCCGGCGCGAAAGCTTTATGGGCCGGTCCGGCGACGGCTCCGCGCGGTTAAAATCGGGAAGCGTGACGCTCGTCGGCGCGCTCAGGGAACGCGTCTTCATCGCGTCGAGATCGGGAATCTCAATTTCCGGCGAGCGTTCGAGCGTAAAGTCGGGAAGCTCCGGAGTCGCGTCGTACTCGTGCGCGGAGATCGGAAAAGGCGCGTTTGGCGGCAAGACGGGCTCAGGCCGCGCGTTCGGCTCTTCCCCGCGTTCGTCCTCCTCGGGCAAATCGCTCGGCTCAGGCTCCTCCCGGACGTCCGCGGCGCGCCGCTCGATCACGTCTTCCGGGGCAGGCGCGTCCGGTTCCGCCTCTTTTAGCTCTTCGTCTAGTTTAAACGGAACTCCCCCGTCCGGGCCGGGCGCCGCGCGATCAAGTTCGGCGTTCAGCGGAAACCGCGTTCCCGGCTCCGCTCGCTCCGGCTCGACGTCGGGCGCGCGCTCTAATTCGACGCTGAGCGCAAACGGCCGCGCTTCGCCGTTCCCCATATCCGGCGAACGTTCCGGCTCTGAAGCGCGCCGCGCCTCCTCTTCGTTCTCTTCCCGGCCGCGTTCCGGTTCGGCGTCCTCGCGCGGCGGTTCGGAAATGCGAACCGTTCGTCCAAGCCGGTCGGCGAGCTCTTCGACGCGCGCCGTCTCTATGGGCGGCCGACTCGCGTCGAAGCGCGCCACGCCCCAGAATTGTGGGTTAATCGTATACGAAGGCGCTTCGTCGAGAAAAGAATCGGGATCCCAACCGTCCTCTTTCGGCTCGGACGGCTCGGCCCCGACGTCGCCGAGCGCGATCGGCGCCAGTTCGACCGGCTCAAGCCGCGCTCCGCAATGCGAACAGACGCGCTCGTAGATTCGGCGCGGCGTTCCGCATTTAGGACATTTCGTCTGATCGGCGTTCCCTCGCTTCATACGAACTTCATCCTTACTAAAAACAAACGCTATAAAAAGAGCCGCTTAACGACCGCGACCGCTATCCCCGCAAAGAGATCAAGAAAGAGCCAGCCCCTCGCCGCCGCCGCGCGTCGGCGCGCCGTCGCGTATTCTCCTTCCGCGCGCGACGCGTTCGCCAAAACCGAATAGATTATTCCAACGACCGAAAAGGGCAAATGAAAGACGAGACAGTCGATAATCCCCCAGTAGAGAAAATTCGGCGCGCGCCGAATATCCCACGTCGACGAAGGCGCCAGACCGCGCGCGACCGAAAAGCGCAAGCCCGTCAGGAGCCGGCGGCCTATCGGAGCAAAAAGACGGCCCAAGAGCCGCCCAAGCCCGAAGACAAGCGCGCCAAGCCATTTCAAAAGCCCGGAAGAAGCGGCAGCCCCGCCGTCCGCGGAACTCCCGGCCCGGTCAATCTCGATTCGGTTCCGCTCGCGCCGCACGCGTTTGGACTTCTCGACGCCGACGTTCAGCCCGCCGGAATCCGCGGCCGCGACGTCTCCGTTCGGCTCCGCGTCCACGACCCGAAAACTCGCGCCGCACGAGGAACAGAAGAGCGCGCGCGTGGCGTTTTTCGCGCCGCAACTACCGCATGTTTTCATGCAATCGCCTCAATTCAACTTTTGGTTCTCCGCGCGATAGCGGGGATTCGGGCCGTACGCGTTCTCTCCGCGGCTGCCGGGCCAAACAAGAAGGCACAGCGGAATAATCGACGTAAACATTTCCAAATGATATTCCGTCAACGCGTACTGAACGGCGCAGCACAAAACAAAGAACCATCCGGTCAGCCCGACGTCGTGAAGACGGCGGACAATGAGCGAAACCATCGGCGGAACGAAGATCAGCGCGCCGACCGCCGAAACCGCCGTACGTAACGCGCCCGCTTTAGGACTCTGACCCTCGGCCAGGTCCGAAGGAAACAGAAAGTGACTCGCAAGTAAAAACGCGCCGATCCAAAGCGAAAACGCGATAAGCATAAAACTGAAATACTCTGACCGAGACGCGCGCCCTTTTCCGTTGGCCCACTTGCGCATGCCAAGCGCGAACCATGAGAAAGGATTGCGCCAAATTCGCTCGCTCTTCGCCGACGGAGAAGGTTCGCCCGAGACGGAAGATTTCGAGACGGCATACTCCGGCCTAAGCCCGCAGTTCGGACAGCGGGGAGCTGTTTCGTCGTATTCGGCGTTACAAAACTGACAACGCATCGCATCGCCTCTCGTTGGCGCCATTGAATAATACTGTAAAAAGACTCGCCGTCAAAGCGACGGCTGCTCCGTACATAGTATCAGACCACGCAGAAAAAGCAAGCGTCGCAGCCCCCGAAAAACGTTCGCAATTTTACGCAAGAAGAACGCCGTCAATATTTACACGGAGAAAATACCGACTCTCGTTTTGACCGACCGCGTTCCGTTCGATCGGTTCGCGCATGATCGTTCTGAATATTAGCGTTTTATGAAATCAATTCTGTATGGTACGGAATATTTACTGTTCAAACAAAGCTCTGCTTTCAGCGAAACCAACTGTTTCAATGCCGTTTTGTTTTATCGTCAGGGCCAAGAACGTCTGGAGAATAATTGCCGTCCTTCTTCTTAAACGCTATCCCACAGCGGCTGTCAAGATTAAAATCATATGGGAAAAACAAACCGTCCGTTGTGAGCAGTAAATATTCGAAATCATAGCCCTCAGCCACCAGATCAAGAGCAAAGAAATTACCCGGTTTAACAA